>NZ_KV808303.1:58739-59457 GCF_001812205.1 Rothia sp. HMSC069C10 | reverse complement strand
ACCTATGGCACAAATCCGTAACCCATTACCAAAGACGCTAAGTCATTACTGAATTTTTACCGGCGGCGGGTAACTGGCTGTTTCGATAGGTTAGTGACTTTAATGCGGGTTAAAGACCCGCGGCGAAGACACTAACCTATTGAAAGTTCCCCCGGTCCTCCCTTATGAACGGCGAAAAGCCACATGTGTTTCGAGAAGCCACCAAAGAAGTGGCTTTTCGAAACACATGTGGCTTCTCAGCATAAGACCCACGGGGCTGATTTACATGTCGGGCCAGTCGCGGTGCAACGAATACTCCGTATCCCCATCACCATTATCGTTCAGGTGCCAACGCTGACCGGTACGAATATCGGCCTTGCGCAGACGCGGGTTCGGGTTATCCGGCTTGCCCATAGTCGGATCGTTCTTGCAGCCCCAGCGAGTGTCGTCGTAGCTGCAGTCACCTGCCACGCGTCCCACATCAACCCACCACACACGCACCAGCAACGGGTCACTGGTCGCCTGCGGGGTCACTTCCATCATCTGCCACGGGCCACCATCCACACGGAAACGAGCCGTGTAGTGCACGGTCGCATACGCGTGGAAGTTGCCAGAGCGCTGGTAGGCGTAACTCGTTGCGGTTTCACGCGGGCGTTCACGGGGATAGGTGGTCACGGGCTGACCTGCCGTGTAGTGGGTGTCTGTATCTCCGTTGCCGTACTCGATGACATAGGAGGAG
>NZ_KV808303.1:57426-58639 GCF_001812205.1 Rothia sp. HMSC069C10 | reverse complement strand
TTCTGCTCGGCCAGTGCCTGCGGGGTTGTTATAGGACTGATGCAGGGTCGGCTTACCCGGTTCTAGCGATTCTGCTGCGTGGCGGATTTCCTCCATGACTTCTTCGTAGGTCGGGCCGGTGGGACCTGGGCTGTCGGCACTGGTGAAGGTGCGGGTATTGTTCGGGATGCAACTAGCAGAGGAAGGGCTTCGGGGACTTCCGTGATCTACAGGAATGCCAGATTCAAGCGACATATTTGTGAACTTGAATGTTCCTATTCTTCCGTCTTTGGTTGTGCATGACATAATATTGGGATTTTCGTTGGCGTAGGTAACTTTTACGCCGTTTCCCTGATTTACCGTGGAATAAGTATATTGTTGCTGAATTTCCTGGTTGGCATTATCTGCACCTGTATTTTTCTCATCGTAACCATCTTGACTGCCTCGCGAAGTAGTTGTTTCAACTTCGATTTGGCAAACTTTAGCTGATGTGTCAGAACAAGGCGCAGTAATAACGTATGCATCAACGTTAGTGGTACCGCAAAATCCTAGAATGCAAGATAGAGAAAAAATCCCACTGCATTTTATTATTTTGTTCATTATTTTAGTCTTCTACCTGTTCGTAACCGATAATTTTCCATGAAGAGTCGGAGTACTTAAATTCAAATTTCCAGGTGTCATTATCCTTCTGGATATTTCGGTTTCGGTGCCATTCTCCGGTAGGCTCCACAAGAGTTATATAATTCCACTCGCGATATGCCTTCCAAAAATAGGTTTCCCCATCCTCAGACCACGGATTTCCATCAGCAACATAGTTGTCAATGCCATCAATAATCCACCCGCCGCGCTTATACAAGTCCTCAAAGCTCTTATATCCCTTAAGTTCACTTTCAAAATTACTGGAAATGTATTTTCGGGATTCCGTAAAATCGCCTACTTGAATTCCGTAATTAGTCCATTTCACCCAAGCATCCATCGTCTTACGGATACCTTCAATAGACTTCTCACGATAGCCCTCTTCAGGGGCGTTAGGCTTCGGCACGTTCTGAGCAGGGCCCTTGCCGTCCGCAGGGCGGTACTCGCCATCAGGCGCCTTCGAGCCGCCCGAGTAGCCTCGGACAGTAGAGGGGGTTGCTGAAGCTGATGCAGATTCAGATGCCGCAGCAGAAGTAGATGCCGATTCGCTTGGTGCGGCAGTTGCGGTGGCTGCCGCCTCGTTATTTGCCTGCTGGCC
>NZ_KV808303.1:0-57326 GCF_001812205.1 Rothia sp. HMSC069C10 | reverse complement strand
GGTCGAATCCATAGAAGATACGCTCCTATCGTCGGTGATGGTGTGTTGTTTAGTTACTAGTCGGACCGTTTTTCGCAGGTCAAACTGACCACCGGAAGGAAAACAGCCCCGTAGCTCGCCCAACAATCGCATCAATGCGCTATTGAGTACTACAGTTACCACCCTACCGCATGTTTGCGGTCGTTTGCATTCTTTTGAGGGTGGTGGCGGTGATTGGTCATTATTCGGGCTTCTCAATGTTTTATGCATCAAATATCTCTGCGCCCGCGGAGGCGCCGCCTCAGCAGAATTTGTGCCATGGTTTAGCGTCTTCTGCCATGGCTTTTAACTACGACCAAAGACACTAACCTATGGCACAAATCCGGAACTCATGACCGAATCTCCGGCTACGCCAGGTAGATGAGAGCCGGTTATTGGTTATGACTTAGCCTTTTCGTCGATAGGTTAGTGTCTTCACTGCGGGTTAAAGACCCACGGCGAAGACACTAACCTATCGAAAACCTCTGTCTAAAAAGCAAGCGGCCCCGAACACTTGCGCATCCGGGGCCGCCTGCTGCGGTTATTGTATTCGGTTATTAGTCCCATTCACCGCGCAAAATCTGCTGAACGAATTTCTTGGGCAGCCAGAAGGAGTGCTTCGTGATGCGGCGGCCGTCCGGCAGCTCGTCGGTGTCCTTGAGCTTGCCTTTTCCAACAAACTCGCCAGGCTTAACTTCGTAGTAGGTCTGGGAGGCGTGAACCTTCGTAAAAAGGTATTCATTCACCTTGCTCTGCGGGAAGTTAGTGGAAACCTTAAAGCCATCCTCACCATTCGGCTTGACCGTTAGCTCAACACCTCGATTAATGATTTCCTTCGTCTCTTGCCATACCTTCATCAGTTCAGGCTCGAGGGAATCGGGGAAACCCCAGAACTTGACCTGATCCAAGCAGAAATCACCGGATTCATTCTCGCGGAAAACAACGAACATGAATTTCCTTGAGAAAATCTCGGCGTAAATATGGGACTCTTCCCACTCCTCTTCCTTCGCCAGTTCAATAAAACGGTAGTTCTTAAAGGGAGAATCCTCTTTAGGGAGCCCGTTTTTATCAACACGAATAGAGCGAATATTCATGTTTGCCTTTTTAAATTCGGCAGTACTGTCAATATCCGAGGAAAGGCCTAGAATTTTCCTCACAAGAGTGCTGTTGCGGCCCTTGGCGTTAAAGTTAACGTCAAACTTCTTACAGAGTTCTTTCTCGCTCTGGCCCCGGTACTGCAGAAGCTTTTCTTCAATAATCTGGGTAAAAGGCTTAGAAGTGTCTTGTGCTGCGCGAGCGATACTCTCCTGTTCCTCCTGGCTGAAAACCTTGGTGCGGAGGAGGGTTGTCATGTAGCTACTCTTTAGCGACCAGGCGCGCCTATTGGCCAGCTCGGGGCCATAGGGCTGAGTAGTGCGATCCTTGTCTTTACCGGCACCCTTGCGGCAGGTCGAAAGATACATGCCGTCAGATTCGGAAAGCTCGTGCGCGCGTCCCTCCAGGACTTTCTGGGTAATACGTTTATAGTCCTCGAGAATGGTCGGCATATCCTCTTCGGGCCAGTCAAAAAGGAAAAATTTATCGGTGATATTATTCAAAATATCGCGAGTCTTTTGATATTTATAAAATAGAAGCAAAATATTTTGGCACTTATGCCAAAGGTGCGTCTGATAAAAATCGTCTAGGTTTTCCTCATGAAAATTAAACATGCTGAGGACTAGACGTTCTTTGGCAGAAATAGTGCCGTTCGCGTTCACTCGGTAAGGGGTCGTTTTGATTTCGACCCTTGCCGCGGGAATATCGGGGTCCGGGGAATTATTGGGGTTAATCCCATAGAGCAGCTCTTCAACGAGGTTACCGTAGATTCCCTTGGAGAGCTTGCTAATTTCCTTGCGAGTAATCGTTGAGGGAGTGCCCTTTTTCTTATCCTCATAGGTCTTGTACTCGGAGTTCTGGTACTCCTCCAAGAGGTCATAGAGTGAGCGACCAACGAGATTCTCCGCTGTGTATTTGAGGATGCTATCAATGCTCGAATTGTCGTAGTCGAAAAGGCCCATGGTCGGTGTTCCTTCCGGAAGTAGAGGGGTGGCGGCGGTGCTGTTTCTTGCTCTCATGCTACGTCAGATAGCGCAGCTGCGCTCTTTGGCGCGTCACTGGCTTTTCCCGAACCCACTTGATCTGAATAGCTGTTCTATGTTATAGTATTAGTATTCGAATATATTTACAGAGGACTATAAGGACTACTGACTCATGGATCAGAAAACCACCAGCAGTAGCCAGCCTATCCGAGTTATCGAGCTTTTCGCCGGTGTAGGTGGCTTCCGCTTAGGATTTGAAGGCTATAACGCCAATGGCATGACCCTGCCCTCTGCGGGCCCCTTCACGACTGTCTGGGCGAACCAGTGGGAGCCCCCGGGAACGGTTGGCCGCCAGTTCGCGGCACGCTGCTACCAGGAACGTTTCGGTGAAGAAGCAAACCTCGAAAACCGTGACATCCACGCCGTACTTGATGACGTGGAGGCGGGCCTCTACGAAATTCCCGACGCTGACCTGCTCTGCGGCGGTTTCCCCTGCCAGGATTACTCGGTCACCAAGCCCCTCTCGCAGTCGCACGGCATTGAAGGTAAGAAGGGCGTGCTCTGGTGGGATATTCACCGTGCGCTCGAACTTAAGACCCCCAAATATGTTGTTCTGGAGAACGTTGACCGCCTGCTGAAGTCGCCCGCTAAGCAGCGAGGCCGCGACTTCGCCATTATGCTCTCCTGCTTCTACGCGCTCGGTTACAGCGTCGAATGGCGCGTTATCAACGCGGCAGAGTACGGTCACCCGCAGAAGCGTAAGCGCGTTTACATTTACGCCGAACACAACGCCCCTGAATGGGATTTGTCGCGCCGTATCACCCACACCGGTGTTTTGGCAGAAGCGTTCCCGGTCAAAACTGCAGAATCTGAGGGTCTTCTCTCCGTCTTCGAAGAGCTCAATGAGGCCGATGAGTTCACCATCTCCGATGACCCCTACAACGAGACGGAACACTTCGGAATTGGCGCTAAAACCTCGCCCTTCCAGATTGCCGGTGTTATGCAGAACGGCACCGTGCTCACCAGCAAGGTAGAGCCTGACTATCGCGGTGAATTTAAGACGCTCGGTGACGTGGTTCTTCCCGACTCTGAGGTGCCGGAACAGTTCTTTATTGCCCCTGACAAGGTGCCTTCTTGGGAGTACCTCAAGGGTGCGAAGAAGGAAAAGCGTATCAATAAGGCAAGCGGCTTTGAATACTTCTACACCGAAGGCTCAATGTCTTTCCCTGACCCGCTCGACCGCCCGGCGCGTACCATCCTGACCGGCGAAGGAGGCTCGGGAGCCTCCCGTTTCAAGCATGTTGTGATTGGTGATTCCGGTGCGTACCGCCGCCTCGTTCCCGATGAACTGGATCAGCTGCAGGGCTTCCCCCGCGGCTGGACCGACGCCGGCATGAGTGACGGTAACCGCGCCTTCTGCATGGGTAACGCCCTCGTGGTGGGTATCCCGCACGAAATCGGTAAGGCGATTGCCCGCCGACACAACCAGTAAGACATAACCAGTAAAAACGCATAGGAGGTGCAGTAGCCCGAAAGCTACTGCACCTCCTTTTGCGCGCCCGGCGGCCTAAACCAGAGCGGGCCTAGACCAGCGCCTCATCAAGCCAGCTCAGACTTGAGCGGTGCGCATCCAACAGCTCAAGAGCTCGGTTAGGTAACTCAACCTTCAAGCGAGCACCCGCCAACGACTGATACTGCGTATTCCCCAAATCGGGGTGCAGAAGAAGAGTGCGCGAAGAGCTCACACCCACCAGTTGTCCGTCGAAGAGCTTATGTAAATCCTTGCGCAGCAGAAGACCCTCATCCACGCGGTGCTTGCCCTCGCGCGCGTAGCTGTACAGATGTGCCGCATCTAGAGCCGCCGTATGGCAAGCACCTGTAAATGCGCACATATTGCCGAAGCGGTTCAACAGCTCCTGTCGGAACTGTCCCTGACCGTTGCGAGACCAAACCGTGCGCTCCGTAAAACCGCCCCGAGGATTCACTGGTACCCCGTGAGCATCGCTCAGGGGAAGTTGGTGAATACCCGAAGTGTTCAGGCTTTCAAGCCAGTCAAGGACTTTTGCCGTATCGAGGGCGACAATGCTGTTCTGTCGGTTATATTTGCCCGGTGCACAAAGTCCTTCAAAAGAATCTTTGTCTAACGCACCGATGAGTTCAGTCCAGGTATCGCCATAGTAGGCAATGAAACGCTGAACTCTCTCAGTCCTCTGCAGAGGATTCTTATACAGGCGCTTCTCGGGCTTGAGCTTATCTTTCCTCAAGCAATTTCCATCGCAACGCCATAGCCCATCGGATTTGAAGGTGATGCGGCTACTCCCGCAGCGGGGGCAAAACGTCATGACCTTATCGGCTTCGTATGACTCAATTTTTCGGATAACTGCTGATCCGAGAAGAATCGAATTATCTCGAATCAGCACGAAGTCACCCTCTCGAACGTTTGTGTAGTTCCGAACTTTCGAGTCGTAAACGTAGCGGAAATCTAGGGCATCGTCGTAGACTTTTCCGCTGGCGGCGCTTCGGTTCTCTTCATCGGGAACGGAGCGTAGCAGCCATGCCTGGGGGAGCCGCATGTCAGTTGAAGCGTGCTTGCTCGGGAGGCTGAGGGTCGTCACCACGGACGGGAGAACGAGGTCCGGCAGTGAGGGCGTTGAGTTGTTGTCCATAGCAGCAGCCTAGCAGCCCGGGCGGTTTGCCGCTGCCTGGGCGGTCACCGGCTCACGGGGCAGGGGTGGTGGAATCCTGTAATTACAAAAATCCAGGTGGCACCAAAACCCCTCCTCGAAAAGCCACATGTGTTTCGAGAAGCCACGTAACATGTTGCTTTTCGAAACACATGTGGCTTCTCGGCGATTAAACTCGGCGCACCAAACACCCCACCCCGCACGCAGAACACACCAGCCCAAACGCTATTGATTCGCATCACACACCGGCGTTCTTAGGTATCCTTGGGGTAACACTCAGACAGAAGCCCGCCCTCCACCTCGAAAGGGGCCGCATGAAAACCTTCTGGACCAACCTACCCCTCACCATCCGCGCGGCTGTCATCTTCTGCTACGCCTACGCCGCGGTGCGCATCCTCAACCTCTTCGCTGAGGCAGGCACCGCACCGCTGACCCCGCGCACGCTCCTTGACGGTGCCCTCACCGCCGCGCTCGTCGTCGGCGCTCTCGCCCTGTACCTGGGTAACGCCCTGGGTGCCGCTCTACGCGCCCGGCGAGAAGGCTACGAGCCCCGCCCGGTCGGCATCATCGTCGCCTACGCCCTCTTCGTGGGGGTGTGCACCTACCTTATCTGCCGCCTCATCGCTTACACCGTGGAGGCGGGGCTCACCTGGCTCTTCCCGCCCGCCCTCGATCCGGTTCTGGTCGCGGTGGGTATGGCTGTTCTTGGCGTGATTAACTATGTGCGCCTCGACCGCCGCACCCGCAAGGACTAACCGGGGAATGGCACTACAAGAAACCCTGTAATTACAAAAAATCTCCCGCACCGGGTGGAGCACACCTCCAAGGCATGCCCCGCCCAGCGCGGGAGATTTCTATGTCAACGGAACGCCGCAGCCTTCACGCTACAGCGCCGCGTGCACCTTACAGGCTCTGCGCCTGAATTGCGGTGATCGCAACGGTGTTGATGATGTCCTCAACGGTGGTACCGCGCGACAGGTCGTTCACGGGCTTACGCAGACCCTGCAGAACCGGGCCCACAGCGGCAGCACCCGAAGACTGCTGAACAGCCTTGTAGGTGTTGTTACCGGTGTTCAGGTCGGGGAAGACGAACACGGTAGCCTGACCAGCGACCTCGCTGCCGGGCAGCTTGGTCGACGCAATGGACATGTTCGAAGCGGCGTCGTACTGGATCGGGCCCTCGACCGCGAAGTCGGGGTTCGAAGCGCGCACAATCTCGGTTGCCTCGCGCACAACGTCCACGTCCGCGCCAGCGCCGGAGGTGCCGGTCGAGTAGGACAGCATAGCAACCTTGGGGGTGACGCCGAACTGGCGTGCGGTCTCCGCGGATGCCTTCGCAATGTCGGCGAGCTGCTCTGCGTTGGGGTTCGGGTTCACTGCGCAGTCGCCGTAGACCAGAACGCGGTCTTCCATCAGCATGAGGAAGACGGAGGAGACGATCTTGGTGCCGGGGCGGGTCTTGATGAACTCGAGCGAGGGGCGGATGGTGTTCGCGGTGGTGTTCACTGCACCGGAAACCATGCCGTCGGCGATGCCCTTGTAAACCAGCATGGTGCCGAAGTACGAGGGGTCGGTCATGCGCTCGCGAGCGGCCTCGATGGTGACGCCCTTGTGTGCACGCAGCTCAGCGTAGGTTGCTGCGAAGTCCTCGGTGTACTCGTTGTTTTCGATGTCGATGATACGAATGGTGCTGGGCAGTTCGATACCTTCGGCCCGGCAGATCTCTGCGATCTTGGCGGGGTTGCCGAGCAGGATCAGGTCGCAGAAGTCGCGGCGTGCAATGATTTCGGCTGCACGCAGGATTCGCACGTCGTAACCCTCGGGCAGGACTACGGAGCGGCGGTTTGCGCGTGCGGTCTCGATGAGGTTGTGCAGGAAGCGCAGCGGGGTCATGGATGCGGGGCGCTCAATTTCGAGGCGTGCCAGCAGTTCGTCCTTGTTGACGTGCTCGTCCCAACCGCCCATTGCTGCTGCGAGCTTGCGCTGGTGGCCGCTTTCGAGGGTGCCGCGGACGCGGGAGACTGCGCGTGCAGACTTGAAGGTGTCCTTGGTGGTGGACAGCACGGGGAACGGTGCGTTGTCGATGAGGGAGCCGACTGCGGTGTTCTTGCCGGGCAGTGCGTCCAGGCCGCCGGTGAGCAGCACGCCGGAGGGTGCGGGGAAGGTCGGTGCCAGTGCGGATGCGAGGGTTGCTGCGACGATGTCTGCACGGTCGCCGGGGACGATGACGAAGTCGCCGTCGACGAACTGGTTGAGGAAGTTGGAGACGTTCATTGCTGCGACCTTGATGCCGTGGATGTCGCGGCTGAGGTCTTCTGCCTTGATGCCTTCGGTGTCGAGCTTGAGGGCTTCGGCAACTTCACCGACGGTGGGTGCGTTCAGTTCGGGGATTTCGGGCAGTACGTAGACGGGCAGGTTTGCGTCGCCGCGCTTGACGGACTTTTCGATTTCGTCGCGCAGTTCGGGTTCTGCACGGCCGACGATGATTGCGAGCAGGTCTACCTTGGAGGCGAGCAGTTCGGTGCGTGCCACGTCGACTGCGGTGACTGCTTCTTCGACGGTTTCTTCCTGTGCGCCGACGATTGCGACGACGGGCAGGCCAAGGTCACGTGCAATCTGGACGTTCAGGTCGAATTCGACTGAGAGCGCGTTGGCGGGCAGGTAGACGCCGTCGACGATTACGACGTCGCTGTGTGCTGCGACCTTCTCGTATGCGGAGACTGCGCGTGCGGAGATCTCTTCGGTGTCGCCTTCTGCGATGAGTGCGAGTGCGTCGGTCATGGAGACTGCGCCGCCGACCTGCTCTTCGGTCAGGCCGAAGTGTTCACGGATGAGGCGTGCCATGGGGTCGTCGGAGATGGTTGCGCCGTCGAATACGGGGCGGAAGAAGCCGACGCGGTCTGCGCGCTTGATGAGGGAGTCTGCTAGACCCAGGGCTACGAGGGACTTGCCCGAGTTCTGGGACATAGCGGAGAGGTAAAGACCGGTGGTCATTGTTTTACTGTCCTTCTATGCGATGTTCGGCGCTGGGTCCCGCGGTTGCGCAGGGGTGTATGTGCTCCTGTGCGCGGGTGCGTCGAGCTTATAGGTCATCTTCTATCTTAAGGCGTTGTGGGGGTGGCGCCTAACAGGGTGTGCGGTGCGCTGCGTCATGTGGGCGGATGCGCGGCTGCTGGTGGGGTGGGTTGCACGAATGTTTGTGCCGCCTCCCTGGTGTGGCCCGCCCGTCTAGGGGGTTGTTTACGGGTTGGGGATGTGCGCGTACCGTACGCTGTGGCCGGGGGCCCAGATGCCGCGTGCCTCAAATTCGATGCTGTCGCGCTGGTAGCCGAGGCGCTCGTAGAAGGAGAGCGCTCGTTCGTTTTCAGCCATGACCCACAGGTAGGAGTTTTCGTCCGGGTAGATGACGGATTCGTAGAGTGCCCGCCCGAGGCCGGTGCCGTGCGTGTGGTTGAGGGTGTACAGGTGCGTGAGTTTGCGGGTGCCTGCGGGTAGTTCGGTGAGGCTGTCGGCACGTTCGAGTTCCCAAGAGGACTGTTCGCACAGGGAGAGCGCCAGGCCGACCGGCTTATCCCAGTCAATCCGCGCGCCGATGGAGCAGGAGAGCCCGCTCTCGGGGGTCCAGCCGGGTACGTCGTAGGCGAAGAAGCCGCGCACGGTGGGGGAGGAGAGGTGGCGGTGGAAGTCTTCGAGGTATTCGTTGCGTTCGGCGCGGTGGCGGGCGGTGAAGCTTTCCCCGAGCGTGTCGAAGTAGATCGGGTCGTAGGTTTGCTCCATGCAGTCCAGCTGCAGGTTGACGTATTTTTCGGCGTCGGTCGGTTCAATTGGTGCGAGCGCGTAGCGGCCCTGACATACAAATCCCATGGGTTCTAGTCTACTCAGCCGGCCCCTGTGGAGGCGGTTCCTTGCGGGTGCGTACGCTAGGGGCGTGAGGGCTGTCGGCTAGTCTAGTGGGTATGGCGAAAAAGAGCAGGGCACCCAAGAAGTCCCAAAAGCAGCAGAAGAACCGCATCGACGATACCGAGAGCACCCCCGTGCAGGGTGCCGCCGCTGGCGTGTACCCGATTTCTACGGGTGAGGCGGAGCTGGTCCCCGACGGCTATCACGCTGACGGCTGGCTGCTGCTCATTAATGGTGTGCAGTCTTCCCACGTGATTGTGGGTGAGCCTCGCCAGCTGGATTTTGAGTACATGCGCTGGATTGCGGCGGTCGTCTCCTCGCATGTGAAGGAACACCTGGACGCTAAGAAGCTGCGCATCACCCACCTGGGCGGCGGCGCGTGCTCGATGGCACGCTATTTCGCTGACCTGTACCCGACCAGCCGCAACACCGTCGTTGAGCTGGATGCCAAGCTCGCCGAGTATGTGCGCGCCTGGTTCGACATCCCCAAGGCGCCGCGCGTGAAGATTCGCGTGGGCGAGGCGGGCGCCGTCACCGCAACCTTCGCGCCCGCATCCCGTGACGTGCTGATTCGTGACGTGTTCGCCGGGGACACCACGCCCGAGGCGCTCACCACCGTCGAGTTCACCCGCACCGTCGCAGAGTCGCTGGCACCCGGTGGCCTGTACATCCTGAACTGCGGTGACGGGCCTGCGCTGACCGGTGCCCGCGCGGAGGCATCCGCCCTGCTTGAGGTGTTCGAGTACGTGTGCATTGTGGCGGATTCCGCCATGTTGAAGGGCCGCCGCCGCGGCAACGTCATTATCGCCGGTTCGCACGCGCCCCTGCCGGAGGCTGGTTCCGTGCAGGCCGCCGCTATCGCCCGTGAGCTCATGGGTGGAGGCGTGCCCGCCCAGTACTGGGACACCGCGCGGGTGCGCCAGTTCGTGAGGTAGCGGTTCCGGCGGTAGCTTACGTTCTTCAGTCATGACTTAAATTTTTCGACCATAGGTTAGCGACTTTGGTGGGGGCTTTTAACTACCGCCAAAGACCGTAACCTATGGCCCAATTCGGCGCCCCCTCCACGGCAGACGCTACTATAGTGGCATGCGATACACCTACCTTGGCCCCTCCGGCACCTTCACCGAATCCGCCCTGCTGAGCGTCCCCGGCGCAGCTGACGCCGAACGCATCCCCGCCACCAGCGTGCCCGACGCGCTCGCACGCCTGAACGCGGGCGAGGCGGACGCCGCCATGGTGCCCATCGAAAACTCCGTGGAGGGCGGCGTGAGCGCCACCCTGGACGCTATCGCAGCCAGCGAGGGTGTACGCATTATCCGCGAGGTGCTCGTACCGATCCGCTTCGTGCTGGTCGCCGCGAAGCCCATCAGCATTGAAGACGTCAAGACCATCTCCACCCACTCGCACGCCTGGGCGCAGGTGCGCGGCTGGGCGCAGGAGAACGTACCCACCGCTGCCTACCTGCCCGGCTCCTCCACCGCCGCGGCGGCTGTCGGCCTGCTCGAAGAGGGCTGCACCTACGATGCGGCAATCTGCTCCCCGGCGTTGCTGAACTACCACCCGGAACTGCACGTGTTGCAGGACAACATTGGCGATAACAAGAACGCCGTAACCCGTTTCGTGCTGCTCTCCCGCACCGCCGACATCCCCGAACCGACCGGCTCCGACAAGACCACCCTGACCGTGCCGCTGCCCGCCAACCGCGCCGGCGCCCTGCTCGAACTGCTCGAACAGTTCTCCGTGCGCGGCGTGAACCTCTCCCGCATCGAATCGCGCCCCACCGGCGAAGGCATGGGCTCCTACTCGTTCAGCATCGACGCCGACGGCCACATCTACGAGGCACGCATGCGTGACGCCCTGCGTGGCCTGCACCGTGTCTCCCCGACGCTGAAATTCCTCGGCTCCTACCCGCGCGCCGACCACGAAAACACCGAAGTCGACGCCATCCACTCCGATGGCTCCTTCGACGCCGCACACGAATGGGTTGAGTCGCTCTTCCCGAACGGCCGCCCCGCACAGCTGCAGCGCCGCTAGCAGCACCACTTACAACATCACCGGCGGCACCAAGCCGGCCGCCGCTAGACACCCCCGCACCTACCCGCGCCCCACCAGCGCAAACCCCGCCCACAACCCACCGCAAGATTAGGTAGGATAAAACAGTGATTGATATTAACCTCCTCCGCGAAAACCCCGACGTCTTCCGCGCCTCCCAGCGAGCACGCGGCAAGGACGAAACCCACGTCGACCGCATCCTCGAAGCCGACACCGCACGCCGCGCACTCATCGGCGAATACGAGAACCTGCGCGCCGAACAGAACGCCTTCGGCAAGACCGTCGCAAAGGCACCCAAGGAAGAAAAGCCCGCCCTCGTCGCACAGGCGAAGGAACTGGCAGCCCGCGTCAACGAAGCAAAGGCAGCCTCCGAAGCGAAAACCGCCGAATACGAGGAACTGATCAGCAGCATCGAAAACCTCATCATCGACGGCGTACCCGTCGGCGGCGAAGACGACTACGTAGTCGTCAAGGAAGTTGGCACCCCCCGCGACTTCACCACCGAAGGCTTCGAACCGCGCGACCACCTCGAAATCGGCGAACTCGTCGACGGCATCGACATGGCACGCGGCGCGAAGGTCTCCGGCGCACGCTTCTACTTCCTCAAGGGCCAGGTAGCACGCCTCGAGCAGGCACTCATGTGGATGGCGCTCGACCTCGCAACCGAGCACGGCTTCACCATGATGACCACCCCCACCCTGGTACGCCCCGAAATCATGAACGGCACCGGCTTCAACGTCAAGCACGACGACGAAATCTACCGCCTCGAACGTGATGACCTGTACCTGGTCGGCACCTCCGAAGTGGCGCTCGCCGGCTACCACACCGACGAAATTCTCGACTTCGAGAAGGGCGCGAAGAAGTACCTGGGCTGGTCCTCCTGCTACCGCCGCGAGGCAGGCTCCGCAGGTAAGGACACCCGCGGCATCATTCGCGTGCACCAGTTCAACAAGGCTGAAATGTTCGTCTACTGCCCCGTCGAGCAGGCAGAAGAAATGCACGCAAAGCTGCTGTCCCTCGAAGAGGAAATGCTGCAGCGCTGCGGCCTCGCATACCGCGTAATCGACACCGCCGCAGGCGACCTGGGCACCTCCGCAGCCCGCAAGTTCGACTGCGAGGCGTGGGTCCCCACCCAGGGCACCTACCGCGAGCTGACCTCCACCTCGAACTGCACCACCTACCAGGCGCGCCGCCTGAACATTCGCGAGCGCACCCCGGACACCGTGGATGAGGCAGGCAACGTGCGTAAGGGTCGCACCCGCTCCGTAGCGACCCTGAACGGCACCCTGGCGACGACCCGCTGGGTGGTTGCCATCCTGGAGACTCACCAGCAGGCTGACGGTTCCGTGCGTATCCCGGAGGCGCTGCGCCCGTACATGGGTGGCGCCGAGGTTATCCCCGCAGTAGCTGCTGAGTAATCTCACAACCAGCTGAAAAACCCGCTCACCGCGTAAACGGTGGGCGGGTTTTTGCGTATCCCGGTAGTCTAAGAACTATGCCTCTTTACCGTAAACTCCTTGGTGTTTCTGCGGCGGCGGCTCTGACCGCCTCCGCCACTGGTGCCCGCAAGAAGGCGCGCCGACGCGCTATCGAACTGGGTGCGCCCTTCGGCGTTCTGCCGACCCTGCCTACCGGCCCCAGTCGTCGCGTGGGCGTGGTGTACAACCCGAGCAAGCCCGGCGTTGCGGTGGCTATTGAGATTCTGGAACGTATCCTCGCGGCGAACGGCCACCCGAAGGCGCTGGTGCGCACCACCCGCGTGGACGAGCCCGGCTCAGAGGCCGCCCGCGAGCTGATTGCCGAGGGCGTTGACCTGCTGATTGCCGCAGGTGGTGACGGCACGGTGCGTGCCGTGGCGGCGGCGCTGGCGCATCACGAGGGGCCCAAGCCGCGCCTGGGTATTCTGCCGATGGGCACCGGCAACCTGCTGGCGCGCAACCTGTACATCCCGGTGAGTGACGTGGCGGCGTGCGTGAATATTGCGCTCAACGGCGCGGGTCAGGACGTTGACGCGATTGAGATGACGACTACGGGCACCACCGGCGAAGAAACCGAACACACGTTCTTTGTGATGAGTGGTGCCGGCTTCGACGCGCTCGTCATGAACGACACGAACGAGGAGATTAAGGCGAAGTTCGGCTGGGTGGCGTATGTGCAGTCCGGCATGAAGCATATGCTGGGCAGGTCGCATCCGGTGCGCATCAGCGTGGACGGTGGGGAGCCCCGCATCCTGCCCATGCGTTCGGTGCTGGTTGCGAATTGCGGTCGCCTGCAGGGCGGTATTCGCCTGGCGGATATGACGGATGTGAATGACGGCAATCTTGAGGTGATTGTGGCGTCGCCGCGTGACCTGGTGGAGTGGGGGCTGCTGATGGCGAAGGTTACGCGCCGCACGATTTTGGGTTCGCCGCGCATTGAGTTGCCGGTGATTCGCCACCTGGTGGGGTCTGAGGTGGTGTTGGAGTTCCCGGATGGTGCGCAGCCGGTTGAGGTGGATGGCGACCCTGCACCGTCGGCGTACCGCATTAGCGCGCGCGTGCTGCCTGCCGCCGTGGAGGTGGCGGTCCACCCCGAGGTGCTCTAAACGTATAAACGCGGTGGGGCGCGACCTGTTGAAAGGTCGTGCCCCACCGCGTTTATTGCCTGTACGGGCTGTTAGGTTTTAGGAACCCCAGGTAATGAACTCGTCCGGGTCAGCCTTGCCAGCTTCAGTAGGAGTAGTAGGAGCCCAATAGTGCCAGTCACCATCGTGCCACTCCATCACAATATCGGCAGACCAGTATGTAGCCGACGGGGTCTTGAGCAGCAGTCGCACCGTTGCACGCTCCGGGGTGTAGGAGATGTAACGGTAGCCGGAAATGTGGAGAACCGGAGCGGTCGTAGTGTCCTTCTTGCGGAGTTCGCGGAGCGTATCGGCGCCGGGGCCAACAATAGTCGGCATATAGTCCTTCGGGGACTCTACCATCTGAATATATGCCCAGGTTGCGGCGTACAATCCGCCTTCAGCCGAGTGCTCGAAGCAGTTACGAATCGGCGAGTTTGCTACCGGGCCTGCGGTCTTCGATACCGGACCCATCCAACCCCCATCAGTGGTTACCCACGTGGTGTCCTTGGGGGCTGCGTCCAGTACCGCCTGGTCATCTGAGGCGCCGGCACCACAGGTTCCAGCCTCCACGGTAGAGGTAGACTTCGACTGGGCCGCGCCATTTGAATTACCTGCGGCGGAGTTCGACTGCGCTGCACCGTTCGAGCCGCCCGAAGCGGAGGTGTTGGAATTATCGCCGCCGCGCGGAATCAGCACGATGACCAGTACAACGAGGAGGGCGACGACAGCTGCTGCCAGTCCGAAAGCCCAGCGGGGGATAGTGACTCCACCCTTGTTCTCCATAACAATCTCCAAAATACGTAGACCCCACAATTTCGGGGCGCGACAAACCCACCCCCAGCAGGAGGGCAGAGATTGAATGAGTGATGAGAAACTATGCGGTGCCGCAGGAAAAGCGTCTGAGTCAGAACACAACATCGAGGACTGCAAGACGCAAAAACACGGCGGCACGTATTTATCGGTGTCAAAAGATACCCTATCATGTCTACAGATATCCTGCAGGCGCTCGCCCTGAGCTACCATGATATGAGCTGGACTGCACGAAAAACACCGAATTTCTACCGATAATCCGGTGCCGAACCATGCACCCGCTATGCGTCAGCGCCCGACGCAGACACCAACCGCAGGCGGTCGCAACGCTACACTGCCCCGCCTAGACACATCACACCGATACATAGAACCGTTCATCAGAGAAAGCCCCTCTCCATGACCCGCAAAATCACTGCCGCCGCCGCTGTACTTGCCCTGCTCGCCACCGGCTGCTCTGCTAGCACCGATAGCTCCGCACCGGGCGGAACCCTCATCACCGGCGGAACCTCTACCGCCACCAGCACCCCCACCCCCAGCTCTACTACTCCTGCACCCGCAACCACCACCGCAGGCCGCACCCCCACTGTCACCGAGGTGACCGCTTCCCCGAGCGCAGAGGCAAGTACCACCGCGGCATCCACCACTGCGGCAGCGACCCCGACCGTGAGCCTTGACCCCTCACCCCTGGCGGGAACCGGTGGTGGACCCCAGCAGCCCTCCAGCGTTCCTACCCTCAATAGCATCACTGACGAAGACCGTGGTCGCGCGCTTGAAACCGCGAAAGCAATTGTCGCCGCATACACCAGCGGCAAGCCGTACAAGGAATGGTCTGAAGAGCTCTACCCGATGGTCGACCCCGAAGTGCAGAATGAGTACGGGCCTAAATCGCGTATTGACCTTTTGAAAGGAACCGTAATCAGCGCTGAACTGGTCGATGACCCGACCCTGAAAGTTCCTGGTGGGGACAACCCCTACTGGCTTACGGTTAGCGTGCGAGTCGAGGGAAGCCTCAGCCCCGCCTACTACGTGCGTTTGCACCGTACTGCGGAGCGACCCAATAAGTGGAAGGCGTCTCATATTCTTGAACCGCAGGGCTACAAGCTCTTTGCTGAAAAATGGCTCAAGCAGCATAACAAGTAGAGCGGTGGGCGCGGCTTCCCACTAGGATGCGCCCCTGCAGGGGTCTGAGTCAGGAGCCTTCCCAGCACCCGAAATACGTATATGTGACCTGGATTATGAAAAAAATCGCCGATTTTTTCACCATTTCCTGAAAATCAGGGGGGATAGTGAAAAAATCGGCGATTTTTTACACTATTTTTCTCGCCGTCCAGTCCGGTGCAGTTCTCGCTTCTAGACGCTGTGAGTCGGCAAAAATCCCGATAGCTAGAGGATCAACCCGTAAACCTAGAAACAGGGGAGGGGACGCACCAGATGTGTCCCCTCCCCATATAGAGCTTGTTGCTTCCCATAACTCCTAGTAGTAACGGCGGTAGGCGGTAGCTGTAGTCGCCGCCAGAATACCAGCAAGCAGAACGTTCGCCTTACGCAGCTCGTACAGCTGCTGATCCATTAGGTCTTCCACAATGGCGTTATGGATTCGCTGCTCCTCAGCCTGCTGCTCCATGCTGAGGCGAACCCACAGCTCGTGCTTCTCCTTCTCGAACAGGTTCAGCGCATCCTGCAGAGTGAAGGACCGACCCTGCCGCACGTACTTGTACAGGCTGTCCGAGGCGTACGGGTACAGGTAGTCTTCCGGGTACCAGTGGGAGAAACGCTCCATGTACTCCTTATGCACCTTCGATAGTTCCGCACGTGCCGGGTCCTCATACTCGCGCCACACAGATTCGTTGTGCGCCTGCCGTTTCAGGTTCTCACGCTCCACACTCATCATTGCCAGCGGGTAGATGCCGAAGTACTTCCACAGCCACCAGGCAACCGCGATAGCGGCGGCAGAAACCAACGCCGGGAGGTGGATGGTGTGCCACGGAATATCGCTGGAGTGAATCTGCGGGTTGGCGATGAGATACCGCAGGTACGTGACCATCATGACGAGAGCGCTAATAAGGTACGTCCAGGCGAGAACCTTCACGAAAGCTACAAAGAGCTTAGTGAGCTTAATACGCGGCGGATTAGGAACAGCTTCAACGTACGACTCCTGGGCGCTCTGCAAAGAAGCCGCCCAGGGCGCTGCGCGATCCACCAGCTGCTTGACCTGGCGGAGGTGTTCCAGCAGGTCCTGACGCTGATGCATCTGCTCCTGCGGAATCGGGGAATGAGTGGATGGTGCCGGGATGGGGGTGGGACTACTGGACGACATGGGGGTCTGCGACATTGGTGTGCCCTTTTCGTAGTGTGGATCGGTGTTTTGTTCAGCCGGTGCGGCGGTTTCAGCTCTGACTAGGCGGCTTTCCAGGTGACGTACTTGTCCTTGTCGTATTCGTCAGTCACCTGCGGCTGCTCGGTGGGAACCCACAGAGCCCAGTCGCCGTTGTGCCATTCCAGGGTCGTCTCAAAGTAACGGTAGGTACCTGACGGGGTCTGAAAGAGAACGCGGATAACTGCGCGTTCCGGGGTGTACGACATGTAGCGGTACCCCATGATACGAACCACGGTGCGGGTCTTCGTGTCCTGCAGGCGGTTCTTGGTGATTTGCTCAGCGCCGGGTCCGATGACGGTCGGCATGTACGCTTCCGGGCTGTCATTAACGTGGATGACCGCCCACGCGGCTGCGTATAGGGCACCCTGTGCTGAGTGCTCAAAACAGCTGCGAATAGGGGACTCTACAACGGGTCCGGCAGTCTGCGAGACGGGTCCGGTCCATCCTGATTCGGTGGTTACCCACTGGGTGTCTTTCGGGGCGGTATTCAGGACGGTCTTGTCTGCGGATGCGCCAGCACCGCACGTGCCGGGCTCAATCACGACGCCGGGTTTAGCTTCTAGGGTTTCCATGGGGGAGGCGCCTCCTCGCGGCACCCACAGGAGGGTGAGCCCGAGGAGTAGCAGGCCAATGATGTAGAAGAACCCGATGAGCGCGCGGGGAATGGCTGGACCTGATGCGGTGTTATATGTTTTCACGAGTCTCCAATCGTGTCTTCCCGGCGGTGGGTTATAGACTGAGCCAGCCCCTCGGCGCTGGGGGCGGTGTTTACTGGTTGAGAGTGAGTGGAGACAGCAGAGCATCCCCAGGTAAGGTGCCCGCCTTAGGAGGCGGAATCACCGGCTACTGGGTGCTCTCATATGAGCGTCAAAAGATACCCTAGCATGCCTGCCGTCAGGGCGCTGAGCGAACGGTCGTTCTCTCATGAAGAGAGAGCGCGAAACAGGAAAAGGCGAACCTCTAAAGGTTCGCCCTTAAAGCGTTATGAGGCGCTACCCTACGGGGAACACGCCTCATACCCATGACAAGGTCCACGGCTTCGGCCAAACAGGCTTCCCCCCGCAGCCTCACCCTTTCCCCTCCCTACACAGAAAATCTGATAGGAACTCACCACTTACATGATGAGCAGCACGGTAACTTGCGCAGAGCGTACGAGATGAGTTTTAACTTGTACCTCAAGGTTACCAAGCACGGGAAACTCCGGCAACGCGGTTGGTCACGCCAGGATTCCTACTAGAGGCAATACCCGCCGACCTTCAGTACAAGAACCGGCGGCTACTCAGCAATCGCCTGCGCCAACACCTCGGCAAGGCGTGCGCTCCTGCCGGTGTCCTGGCCCTCAAAACGCGCCTCCACGAACTCATCACGCAAACCCGCCGTCACCGCAAAAGCGGCAGGCACCAGACGGTACCCGGCATGTTCAGCAAGCTGACTGAAAAACACGAACTGGGTGCGCGTATTGCCCTCACGGAACGCATGCACCACATTCAGCTCATTCCACAGCTCAGCATACTCACGCACAAACTCCTCACGAGAAAGACCCGCCAGGTAGTTCTTAGCCGCCAACCCGCGGTAGAGCCGGTTCGCCTGCTCCAGCATCGGGTCACCCGCCGGGAAATACCGGTGCCCCTCCTTGCTCATGCGCGGATCCCAAAAACTGGGGGCGGTACGCTCCTGACCAGCCCACTCGTACACGTTTTGGAAGAGGAACCCGTGAATCGCCTTCATATGCGCAAAATCGAAATTGCCGCGGATAGGCTGCTGAGCCAGCAAGAGCATGCGACCGCTCACTTTAGACTCTTCGAGCTGCTTGAGCTTAGCGGCGTCAGTTTCACCGTACGTTTTTTTGGGGCTGGTGAAAAGGTTCCGGAGGACGCGCGTTCCGGGGATGTAGTAGTCGCCCCACTCGTAGTGCTTCGCCATTACGCATCACCCATAATGTGCCGGGTAGTAGCTGCATCGTACTCTTCGAAAGAGATTTCGTGGTGTGCCAGCTGGCGCAGGAGCTCCTGGAGGTGAGGGTCGGTGATGACGTGCCCTGCGAGGTTCATGCCAGCCTCAACGAACTTCAGTGCCTCTTCGGGGCTCATGGAGCTGTTGGAGTTGTCGGTGCGGTTGGTTGCTGTTGACATGCTTTCCTCCCTTGGAGATTTACCGTGTAGGTTTGGTGAGGGGAACGCGATACAGAAATACAGAAATCTGTGTATGCGGTTTTCTGTACACGCGGCTTCCGACGTTGGAAGCGCCCAGAACCAGAAAAGGCTGAACAGAAAAGGCGAACCCGGTGAGAGCCCGCCCTTAAAGCGTTATGAGGCGCTACCCTACTGGGACCACGCCTCATACCCATGACAAGGTCCACGAATTCGGCCACATAGGCTTCCCTTCGTAGCCCCATCCTTTCCACCCCCTACTCGGAATAAGATCCGGTAGGAACTCACCGTACATGGCAAGCAACGCTACACAGCTGCAGAGCGTACGAGACAGGTTTTAACTTGTACCTCAAGGCTACCAAGTACGGGAATCTCCAGCAACGCATACGGTCATTTTGGCGGTGCCCTCCTCAGAATGACCGTGGGCAGTGCCTGTTTTCGGCCCCTGGGTTAGGCTGGAATATACGAGGTGCCTCCCAAGGGTACGGGTGAGGGCCCGCACTAGCAGTCGTAATCCATGCATGCGCGTGGTATATCGGTCGTCACCGCAGCGAAGACTAACGAAAGGACCCATTTGATGGATCGCATGCTGATTGTAGGCGTCAATGAAATGGCGCGTTTCTTGGGTATGACCCCCGCGGGTCTGCTCCGCCGAGGCGAGCTGCCCGAGCCTGATTTTATGTCGCACAGTAATAAGAGAATTTGGTTGCCGGCGACCGCGGAGGCGTGGAATACCGAGTACACGAGCCGCCCCGAATTTGGGGAGTGGGGTCGCCGCCGACGCGAGAAGAAACAGGCAGTGGAAAAGCCTGCCGACTAGGCAAAACTTCACCTCATAATAAGTAGCTTAGAGGGAGCGCGCCCACGAAGTAGTGGGCGGCTCCTGCCACCAGCTATCCACCAACCACACCTGCGAGGAGAACACTCATGGGAGAGTATTTTGACCTTCCTGACCGTTACCCAGATTTGTTTGAACAGCTCAACGATAAGCAGAAGCGAGGTATTACTCAGACTCTTGCGTCAGCGTGGCTTGATGGCTACGAACATAGTCGCGAAGAGATTGCTCGTCTTATTGATTTAGAGCTAGGTCGCATCAGTTGGGAAGAGTACCGAAAGCAGATTTTGGAACACGCTCTCGCCCTCAATAAGCAGAGGTCGCAAGAAGCAAAATCTTCCGCCAAACCCAACGAAATTGAGCAGTACCAGCCCGTCGACTACCTTCCGGAAAGGGGATAACCATGGAAGACAGCACCCCCGACTTTGAGGCGCTCCACAAGTACCTCGTAGACAACAGCTCAGAGGTCTTCACCCCGCTTATCGAGGCCGAAGAAGACGACGAAAAACGCCGCTTCTACCTCGCCCTGCAGACCTACTCCCTGCAGCAGAAGCAGCGCATCGTTCTCGCTGACGAGAACTTCGTCGTCTAAGCCGTTTAGGCAGTCTAAGGAGCCGCACATGAAGCCCCAATACATCATCATCGGCGGAGTCAACGGAGCCGGTAAGAGTACCCTCTACCGCACCAACCCGCAAATTTTCGGTGCCACCCGCCGCCTCAATGCCGACGAGAAACTCCGCGCTGCAGGAGGCGACTGGCGCAACCCCGCCGACGCCGCCCGCGCCATGCGAGACACTGTGCAGGACCTGCGCCAAGCGCTCGCGGCCGGTGAGTCCATCCACCAGGAAACCACCCTTGCGGGTAACGCCAAATCCTTCCAGAACCTCATCGACCGTGCCCACGCCCAAGGGTACGAGGTGACCCTACTGTACGTGACGCTCAACAGCGCCGACACCGCCGTGGACCGGGTCGCCGCCCGAGTCGCCAAGGGCGGGCACGGTGTTGACGAGGCAGATATCCGCCGCCGCTACGACAGCTCCCACGCGAACCTGCAGGTGCTCGCCTCCTCTGTGGACATCCTGCGGGTCTTCGACAACACCCGCTGGTACGAGCCGGTGTACTGGCGTGCCTGTTCAAAGGTGTTGCTCGACGAGCCGAGATACGGTCTGCACCTCAGCTAACCGTCACCTCCCACCCTCACAACCCAGCCGTGAGGCCGACCTGTGAAGGTCAAGAAAGGAACATACAGTGTCAGATCATTTTGACCTGCCCGTCCGCTACCCCGAACTCTTCGAGTCGCTCACCGAAGAGCAGCGCCGCAACGTCATGCAGCCCCTCGCCTCATCCTGGCTTGAGGGTGACAACCCCACCCGTGAAGATGTTGCGCTACTCATCGACTACGAGCTTGGGCGAATCACCGCGGAAGAATACGACCGGCAAGCACTAGCGAAGGCGCTCGCCTACCAGGTGCTGACAAGCCAAAACGCGGGTCAGCAGAGTGCAGAGGAGGGCGAATAACCGTGAGTCAGCAGCAGAACTGGGCGGCGTACTTCTACCCCGAACCCCACCAGCACGTCATGCGGAACAAGCCGGGTATCAAGGACCCCGCGGCGCTTTCGCTCTACGAGCACCGCATCATCACCCGACGAGGCTACGAGCTCACCAAGAACCCCGAGCTCATCGCCCACACCTTCGACGCGGAGCACCTCAAGGCCATTCACCGCTACCTCTTCCAGGACGTGTACGACTGGGCGGGGGAGTACCGCACCGTGGACATGTCCAAGGGTGTGAGTGCTTTCGCGAGCGTTCAGGACGGGCCTTTGAGCATTGAGCGGTACCTCGACTACGTTTTCGCCACTAGCCGTGCGACTGACTGGGCGAGCCTGAACCATCAGGAATTTGTGGAGGCTGCCGCCGCGATTTTCGCGCACCTGAACCATGCGCACCCCTTCCGTGAGGGTAATGGTCGTGCGACCCGCATTTTTATGGATCATGTGGCGGCGCGTAGTAATTTCCGGTTCGATTATGCGCGTGCTGGCCGCCGCGGCTGGAACCAGAGTTCCATGTTTAGCGGCCCGGATCGCGGGTATTTTGAGGTGCACCCGGAGGAGCTGCATCAGCTGTTCAGCATCATTACTGTGCCGCGTGACGCCTAGTCACGCGACTAATTACATATTGGGCAGAAGAACATAGTTATATATTCAGCTAAGTGAGGCAATAGTGAATCAAATATCAATTCTTGAATTGGGCAACAGCCTGGAAGACACGGTTACTCGTGTATCCCACACCCACGAACGAGTTGTCATAACTAAAAATGGCAAACCTGTTGGTGCTCTTATCTCCATCGACGATTTATCTCTTCTAGAACGCCTTGAAGACGAACGTGATGTTCACGAGGCTGCAGAACTGCTGGCAAGGACTAAAACAACCATGCCGTTCGCAGAATTTGTGGAAGCCCTGGAAGCCGATATCGAATCCGAGAACACGGAAGATAAATAACAGGGCGGATACCTGATGAGGGCATTAAAGCGCGGATGTCCGCCACCTTATTGGTAAGGCGGCGGGTTTTCCCTGTATGCGCGGGGATGAGCCCGACAGACACGCTTATATGTTGGATTTTGGTCACATTATTGTATATTTGTCCCGTACCCAATTTCGGTGCATGCCCGAGAAGGCAGCATCTCAGCCGACGTTGGCTGTTCATTATAGACTGCATCACACAGTGCTTACATCGAATTTGGCTCGAGTTGTGAAGTCAATGGGGGATCTTCAAGAGGCGGAGCGACTGTTCAGAGAGGCCATCGCGATGGACCCAGAGTTCGCCGAATACCACCAGGATTTCGCGTCGTTCTTGAGCGATATGGGCTGTTTTGAGGAAGCAGCGGTAGAGGCAGGACGCACGGTTGAGCTCGAACCGAGCATAGATGTCCAGGTAGCTCTCAACGACCTCCAAGCCCGTTTTCCGAACGACGAACTTATTAACGAAGCCGTACATCTGAACTCGAATACCGAATGACTGGAAACATAATGGTGATTAATCACAAGCGACGGGGCGAAACACAGAGCGCTGCTCCTTGCCTGCATCTGAGAGACATGCCCATCGAGC
Source organism: Rothia sp. HMSC069C10 (assembly GCF_001812205.1). Lineage (NCBI taxonomy): Bacteria > Bacillati > Actinomycetota > Actinomycetes > Micrococcales > Micrococcaceae > Rothia > Rothia sp. HMSC069C10. The sequence goes on along the minus strand of NZ_KV808303.1, from coordinate 34,711 downwards.
ACTTGTATGCGCGCTATCAAAGGATAGCGCGGGACCTGCCGAGACGGATTCGCTGGCTTGCTTTGATATTCGCGCCAACGAGCACGAGTTTCACCGTCTTCACCGCTGGCCTACTGAATGTTGCAGGGGCTCTGATGATTACGGCAGGTATCGGCCGGGTAACGTCAGGTGAGAGGACCCCAGGCAGTGCTATTTGGTTACTCATCTTCGCTTTCCTAGCTGAAAGCCTAGGGTACTGGGTGAAGGAACGCCAAGAGCTTATTCTCACGATCGCGGTTCGACAGCTTACATACCGCCGTTTCCGGGACATCTTTGGTAGGTCCCATCCGCCGGAAGCTCACGGGCATGTTCTCACATACCCAGGACAGATCAGCCAGTTTGCCTTCGTTGTTGATTTCGCCGTTTCAACCGTTCAGATTATTGCCTTTCTCGCGGCTTCGCTCGCGCTATATGGTGCAAGCGGCGCCATCGCTGCGTTGCTCATCACTGGATTGGTATTCGTCAGCGTCCGTCTCATCAACTTGGTGGGCCGACTATGGGAACAGTACGTCGCTCTAGAGGGAGAGCGTAGGCAGTGGATCCAGCGTGTAGCAAACGCGCTGCCTCGAGGGCAAAGCATCCCCAGCTGGGGTACCGCCCTGGATAAGGTCGCTAGCATCCGAAACACCGAAGAGCATCTTCTGCGCAGACGGGTCCCGCTGCAGGTCCTGAATGGATTCCTTGAACGGGGAGCACTAACTGCGGTGCTCGCTGTGGTTGCGGTTCTCGGCGCGTGGCTCTGGCCATCCGCTCGTTTCGGTATTGGAATTATTTTGGCAGCCCGCTACCTGTACGCAGCGGTGCAGAACAACATCGTAAACTATCGGGTTATTCGGCTCGCTGTGCCAATGATGCGTGAGCTCGACAAGCTCGAGTCGTCTCCAAATTGCACGGTTAAACAGCAGGACTGGGTGGGGCGGCCTTCAAATTCTAGAGAGGTGCTTGCAGCTACGTCTGAGCGCGCTGAAGCATTGCGCACATCCGTGACCACCCCCGATTCTGCTTTCGTACCACGCAACCCGGAAATGTCCCATCCGGTGTTGTCAGCGTGGCGAGCTTCTGCTTCGCCACATCAGGTATCCCGGTTCACTAGCCTCGCTTTAGGTATGGGGCTCACTGAGGATGTGATTGGGCGGTTCTGGCAAGACGCAACAACCTTGTCGTCAGGAGAGAGACACCGTGCTGCTGTCGCTATCGTTTTGGCAGACAAACCGGACTGGCTAATCTTGGACGATACGTTCGCAGCGCTTGATCCTGTAACACGAGAAGTGGTTGCCGAGAGGATCTTAGAGTGCGTGCCAACGTGCACACTTCTGGCAAGCTCGGAGGAGTACGTACCAAGTGCCTTCACCCCCGGCAATGATGCGAGGGTAGACCCTCTTGAGTTGCAGGCTCATAGCCCCGGGGCAGCTAAGGAAGCAGATGCTGGTTCGACGGATGTGAGCGAGGGACAGGACCTTCCTGACCCTGAGCCGAAGCGTGCCACATTCCGACGATCGGCCCTGTTGTTGTTTGGACCGCATTTGGTGTGGATTACGTGTGGCGCCCTACTCTTGAGCGGATCCGAAGTTGCTTTTGCATTGACGATTGCTCACAGTGATGGGCTGTCTGCTCAGGTTGCTGGAGTGTCAGCTGCTTGCGCACTGGCAGCAATTGTTGGGTCCGTCATGTTCTTTGGCCCGCTCTACTGGGCTCCCATCGCTAGGCTGAGCGATTTGCACGACCGGGTTATACGCAGGCTCGATCGATTCGCTAGTCCTAGAACAAGCGGTGCGGTCATGGGGCGGATGGGTGAAGACTTCTCCGACCTTCAGATGTCGGTGCCTAGCGCCCTGGGTTCGGTATTTATGGTCATTCTACAGACCTTTATGCTCGTCGGAGGCGCAGTGGCCGGCGCCCCGCTGTTCATGATCGTTGTGTTGGCGGTAGCACCCCTAGCGATCCTTGCTATGCGTCAGGGTTCAAAGTGGATTCTCCCTGCCTCGACGACGGCTGCCAATCGCCGAGGTGACTTCATCGGGGTGGCTGGTGCCCAGGCTGGCTTACACGCTGCGCCCGTCAGTGCAGGGCTGCGTCGGGCTGGAGAAGAAGCCTACGCTCATTCGGAGGCTGCATACGTCAGTAGCTCGATTCAGTTGGCGAACGCCTACGCACTGCGTACGGGACTGATTCAGTTGCTTGTGTTGTCACTGAATGTTTCTGCAGTGGTATTGGCACTGATGGTCGAAGAATCGAACTCAGTGGTTACTCCCGCGGTCGTAATATATTTTGCAGTAACTCTGTCATCTGGTATCCAATCTACGGTGGAGACGCTGCAACAGGTTGGTGTAGTCAGCTTGACTGCGGAGCGTGTTCGGATGCTTGAAGAGTACCGGGCCGACCGTTCTTATCCGCCCGTGCGGTCTGCTGACCTGGCTCTGCTTGAGAGTGTTCTTGACTCTGGGTGTTCTATGGTTGCCTTGATTGGACCAACTGGCGCGGGGAAGTCCGTCATGCTTGATGCTCTATACCGCCGGTATCCCCAAGGCGAAGTGGTAATCGTACCAGATATCGATCCGTTCGCATCTGAAGCATCGAATTCGAGCGGGCTCATGCTTGCGCGTTCCGTATTACGTGAAGGCGCTGCCCGGCTTGTGTTGCTTGATGAGACCTTGAAGGCTCTCACTCCCTCAGAGGAGCGCGCTGAGCTCGAATCGATGGCGTGCGCTATCGAGGGCAGTGACAAGCAGGTTGTGATTGTCCTTCACTCGCGCTCTAACCTTGATTGTTTCAAAGAAGTGGTGAATTTAGATGCGTGAGCTGACCCAAGTACTACGTTTTTCTCCAAGAACTAACGAGGACGAAATGCGAATCTATAGGGCAAACCTATAGCCTGGACCGATTCGTCGGTGGCACTTCTGAACGAGTACGGCGCCACACTGTGCACACCCGCCCCTCCTGCACCCGATAATGCCTCTATACCACCCCTCGTAAAAACCCCCGTTAAAAACACAGTCGGGGCCGTCTCGCACGCAGGCTCGAAAAGTGCGAGAATGGAGCAGAAAAGAAAACTACGAAAGAGATACTTTCATGCTTATTCTCGTTGTGAACGCTGGTTCTTCCTCCCTGAAGTACCAGGTGCGTGACACCTCCCTGCCCGAGGCAGAGCAGATGCTGACCTCCGGCCTCGTCGAAAACATCGGCACCGACGTGCCCAACCACGAAGTCGCATTCGACATCATGTCTGAGAAGCTGGAGCCCGTCCTGCACGGCCGCGAGCTGCAGGCAGTCGGCCACCGCGTGGTGCAGGGTGCAGAGAAGTTCACCCACCCCACCCTGCTCACCGAGGAAGTTGTCCAGCAGATCGACGACCTCTCCCCGCTGGCACCGCTGCACAACCCCGCACACGCTCAGGGCATGCGCGCAGCAATGCACAAGTGGCCCTCCCTGCCGCAGGTTGCAATCTTCGACACCGCGTTCCACTCCACCATGCCTGAAGAAGCATGGCGCTACGCAATCCCCTACGACCTGGCTGACAAGTACAGCATCCGCCGCTACGGCTTCCACGGCACCAGCCACGAGTACGTCTCCCACGTTGCAGCTGACATGCTCGGCATTGCACGCGACGAGTTCAACGGCATTGTCGCTCACCTCGGTAACGGCGCGTCCGTGACCGCTGTGAAGGGCGGCAAGTCCGTCGACACCTCCATGGGCTACACCCCGCTGGCTGGCCTGATTATGGGTACCCGCTCCGGCGACATTGACCCCTCGGCACTGACCACCATCCTGTCCCGTGAGGGCATCGACGGTGCCCGCCTGGACACCATTCTGAACAAGGAGTCCGGCCTGCTCGCACTGGCTGGCTCCAACGACATGCGTAAGGTCGTTGAGGCTGCACAGTCCGGTGACGAGCGTGCACAGCTCGCACTGGACATGACCTCCTACCGCCTGATGAAGTACATTGGCGGCTACAACCTGGTTGTTGGCGGCGCGCAGGCACTGATCTTCACCGCAGGTATCGGTGAGAACTCCGGCGACTTCCGCAAGCTGGTCCTGGACCGCCTCGGCGCTCTCGGCATCAAGTACAACGAGGAAGAGAACGCTAAGCGTTCCCCCGAGCCGCGCGTGATTTCCACCGAGGATTCCGCTATCAAGGTGCTGGTCATCCCCACCAACGAGGAGAAGGCTATCGCTGAGGCTACCGAGGAACTCGTCAAGAGCCTCTAAGCCCCACGCACCCCGCCGTGTAGGCGGCTCAGCGTAAAGTAATCCGCCGTAGCGTCCCGTCATATGGGTGCTGCGGCGGATTTCTTATGCCCGCAAGGCGGTGCGCCCCCTGCACTGTGTGTCCCGGAGTCTCTGCACTGTGCGCCCCGGCGCTGTGTATTCCGATACTGTGTATTCCGGTGCTGGGGCGTGCTGTAGCGTCGCGAATGGGCATTCTATGAGAAAAAGCGCATTCACATTCACTAGTAAGTGCCCAAAAACGATAGAGTGGAATCAGATAACACTCGATACGAAGCGGACGAGACATGACTCAACCCCCTGAAAACCACCAGCAGCCCGGCGGGCAGTTCAACGCCCAGCCCGGCCAGCAGGCATTCCACGCCCCCGGTGAGCCCCTCCCGCAGGACCTCTCCGCCGGCTGGCTCCCCGAAGACGAACGCCAGAAGCCGGTCAGCCCCCTGCCCCAGCCGAAGCTCTTCGCCTACCAGTCGATGCTGCCGCCGAAGGTGCTGCACGCGCTGCGTCACCCCTCCGAAATTCCGTGGCTGGTCGCCGCCTACGCCGTCACCGCGGTCGGCTACATTGTGCTGTTCATGGCGCTGGCTGACCTGTTCAGCTCGATGATGCGTTACGTCTTCAGCTCAACCGGTGAAGGCTCGGTTCGAGTACCTTCCGGCAGCACCTCCGCAAGCCTGGAAGACCTGATTTTCCAGACGGTTGGTCTGCTCATCCTGGGCCCGATTGCCGTCTTCATCGTTCGTGCAATCTACTACGCACAGCAGCGTGTTCACGGTGTGCGCATCACCCCGACCCAGTTCCCCGAGGCGTACCAGATGCTCGCCGAAGCAGCTGAGGCTGCGGGCCTGCGCCGTGTGCCGGATGCGTACGTCATCCTCGGTAACGGCACCATGAACGCTTTCGCGGCAGGTCACGGTTTCCGCCGCTACATCTGCCTGTACTCCGACCTGTTCGAAATCGGTGGTAAGTCCCGTGACCCGCAGGCGCTGCGCTTCATTATTGGCCACGAGGTTGGCCACATCGCCGCAGGTCACGTCGGCTATTTCCGTCTGATTTTCACTACGCTGTTCAACCAGATTCCGGTGCTGTCGAGTGCGCTGTCCCGCTCGCAGGAGTACACCGCCGACAACTTCGGCTACCGCTTCTGCCCCGAGGGCGCTGAGGGTGCTGTCAAGGTGCTTGCGGCGGGTAAGTACCTGAACAAGCAGGTCAACTTCGATGAGCTTGCCGACCGTGCGGTGACCGACCGCGGCCTTGCCGTCTGGTACGTGAACCTGCTGGCAAGCCACCCCATTCTCACCTGGCGTGCGCACGCGCTGCGTGACCGCACCCAGCCCGGCCGCCTGTTCTGGCGTCCGACGGAGAACCCGGTCAAGGAGACCGCACCGCGCGTTCCGGTTCTGATTCCGGCGTCTGAGCCGGTACACATGTGGCCTGACCCGATTCAGTCCACCGAGTTCATGCGTGAGCACCAGGACGCGTGGGCTGACCACACCCTGGAGACCGTGGACGTGTACCCCAAGCCCGAGAACGCCCCCGAGTTCGACGCGAACTCGACCCTGTTTGCTGGCTGGCTCACCGAGCAGGCTCGTGCCTTCCACGGCCAGCGTTGGGATGCGTACGCAGCCGCCGGTGGCATGCCGGCACCGGGTGCTCCCGGTGGCCCGCAGGCGCCCGCACCGGGTCAGCCGTCTTACGGTCAGCAGCCCGGCTTCGGTCAGCCTGCCGCTGGCCAGAACGGTGCAGGCCAGAATGGTGCAGGCCAGCCCGCACCTGAGCAGCCCTCTGCCGGTCAGCCTAATGGCCAGCCCGAGCAGTATGGTTACGGCCAGTACGGCAACAACTCCTCTGAGGGCGGCTCGTACGGTTACGGCTTCGACGGCGACAAGAAGTAGCCGCTGAGCCTCCTCTGACCGCCTCATCTGAGCCGCACAGCTCAATAACCTTTCACGAACCCGTCGGGGTGCTAAGGCACTCCGGCGGGTTCGGCTGTTAACCGCCTCCTGCGCACTCCTGAGCATCCCGTGTGACCCCCAGGTGAGAAGATGCGCCCGCCCCAGCATCCGCCGCGGGGTGCGGTCATAGAATGGAAACCATGCTTTCATCACTTCGCTCCATCAAACTCGACCCGCTACTGACCATGCTCATTACCGCGGTCATCCTCGCCATTATCGTGCCTGCGCGCGGCGACTTCGCCGAATGGTTCAGTACCGGAACGAAGTTCGCGGTCGCCCTGCTGTTCTACCTGTACGGCGCCCGCCTCTCCACCGCGGAGGCTATTCGCGGCCTGACCCACTGGCGTCTGCACCTGATGATTTTGAGCTGCACGTTCGTGCTGTTCCCCCTGGTCGGTTTGGCGCTCTCCCCGCTGCGTTTTGTGCTCGGTGATGGGCTGTACATGGGCATTCTGTTCTTGACCTTTGTGCCCTCGACCGTGCAGGCTTCTATCGCGTTTACCTCGATTGCGGGCGGTAACGTGGCGGCGGCGATTGTGAGTGCTTCGCTCTCTTCGATTGTGGGCGTGGTGGCGACCCCGCTGCTCGCCATGCTGCTGATGAACACGGGGCATATTGAGTTCTCTGGAACGGTCTTCCTGGACATCGCCATTCAGCTGTTCCTGCCGTTCGTGCTCGGTCAGTTGACGCGCCGCTGGGTGGGGGAGTTCGCCAAGAAGCCGACGACCAAGTGGCTGGATAAGTTCTCGGTCATGATGATTGTGTATTCGGCGTTTTCCGCCTCGGTGGTGCAGGGTGTGTGGACGCGTGTGGCGTGGTGGCAGATCGTGCTGCTGGTCGTGCTCATGGCGATTATTGTGGTGTTCATGCTGTGGCTGACTGACCAGCTGGCTAAGCGTCTGGGTTTCAACCGTGCCGACCGTATTACGATTCAGTTCTGCGGTTCGAAGAAGTCGCTGGCGGCTGGTCTGCCGATGGCGATCATTATTTTTGGTGCGGGCTCGCTGGGTCTGATGATGCTGCCGATCATGATTTTCCATCAGGTTCAGTTGATGATTTGTACCTGGCTTGCGGGCCGCTATGCGCGCCTGGATGTGGTGGGTGCCGCCTCCGCGAAGGAAGTTCAGTAGGGGCTTGAACCCTATCTGCTGGGGTGCTCGCCAGGGTGCCTAGTGGGCTCTCTGGCGGGTGCTCTGCGGTTCTCTGGTGGGCCTCGCCGGGTGCTATTGGGGACCTTTGAGCCTGTGAGATAAGCCTCTGATGAGGAGTTTTAATGGGTTCTTTGAGTCTGGATGACCTGCCTGCGAAGTGATATAGCGCGCATTCATCGAAAAACTCTCTGACTAGTGCATTTGTGTGCAAAATGTGGTATTTGTACTGGTCAGTTGGTTTTCTGTGGGTTATGTGCACTCTATTGCATCAAAGTGACCGGCGAGACAATCAACACTATCGGGTGTTGAGCGGTGAAAAAGCCCCAATTTTGCCCTAGAATATTTTGTCGATGGGTTAGACAGATTTGCATCCTGTATGCAAGAATTTATGACTCATGTGGGAATGGTTGAGATTCACTCCCTCACACCGCCCACGAGCGTTGATGCAGCGGATTCACTCCCCGCCCGCATCCCACACCGGAAGAGACTCACTCCCTCAACCGGAAGGAAGCTCAAAACCACTTATTCACTCAAACACAACTGGATACACTCAGCTTAATGACGCGCGTAGAAGACACTATCTATGCGCTAATCGCTGTTCTGTATCCGCCAAGAAAGAGGACACTCCATGGCTACCATCATGAGCGTGAACGTATGCGATTCCAAGTACAACGCTGACCCCACCGGCGTACGAGACTCCACTAGTGCTATCCAGAAGGCCATCGACGACGTTGCTGCCCAGGGCGGCGGCTCCGTGGAGATTCCCGGCGGCATGTACCGCGTCTCCTACCCCTTCATCGAAATGAAGCACCGCGTCGAGATCTTCGGCCACGGTCAGGCAACCCGAATCGTCGCTTTCACCGACAAGGGTATTCCCTCCACCAAGAACGGTAGCTACGAATGCACCGGCGTTTTCCACACCGGTAGCTACACCACCCCCATGAGCGGTGGCACCAACCAGAACAAGCCCATGCGTATGGGCGTGCGTGACCTGTTCATCCGCACCAACAAGTACAACCTGCCGCTGGATTCTAAGAGCAACCAGATTTTCCTGGAGAAGCATACCCAGCCCGTCGACAACGTTGCAGGCGTCATCTTCCACACCCGCATTGCGGACGCTAACCCCGGTGAGCCGGACGCAGTGCCCACCCTGTCCAACATCGAAATCTGGGACACCGCCATTGGCGTTGCGATCCTGGGCCTGGACGACCAGGGCATGAAGATTGACAAGCTGCGCATCCGTCAGACCCTGCGCCAGGGCCTGCTCGTCGGCAAGCCCGTTGGCCACCCGCTGCGCCGCCGTGAGGGTGACACCCCCGGCGCAGCAGATAACAAGTTCTCCATGATTGACGTCTCTGACGCAAACATGAGCTACGGCACCTTCGCCGGTATTGAGATTTACACTTCTCAGTCCAAGTTCGAGGCGTCCACCAGCTGGTTCAACAAGCGTAACCAGGGTAAGAACGCCCTGTACGAAGTGAAGACCCGCCACGTGGGTGCAGGCTGGTTCATTCAGGGCACCCGCAACATGTTCATTGGCTGCACCGCCCAGGAGAACGCCGGTCACGGCTGGCTCGTGGAGTGGGGCAACAACCAGTTCATTGGCTGCCTGGGCGAGTCCTCCAGCTTCCAGGATGCTGTTACCGGCGCTGCTCGAGGCGACGAGGCGGCGAACTGGTACATTGGCCGTAACGCACGCGGTAGCCGCTTCGTGGCTCCTCGTTCGCACAACCCTTACAGCTGGGCGAAGGCTTCCCTGTACGGTTTCTACATTGAGAACAACATTCGCGATATGCACATTACGACTGCGTCCGCGAAGGATGACCGTATTGGTGAGAACAACATGATTGGCCGCCGTGTTCACGTGACCGGTGCTATGGGCGATAACGTGCTCATCGAGGTGGATCATATTCGCCACGCAACCTTCGCGCCGAAGCAGCTGGAGAAGCGCGGCAACGGCGTGTTCATGGGCTAACCCTCAAGGGTTAGGCTCTGCGAGCTGAGGCTCGTGATCACAAAATCTTAAAACGTATACGCCTGAGGGGCGGGGAGTAATCCCCGCCCCTCAGACGTTGAAGTTTTTAGTTCCAAAGATTGCTGGGTAACTTTTTTGGCTATTCCCACTACCGAACGCAGCTTTTCTGGGACGGACAGCCGTTTCAATAAGCAAAGATACAAGTGACACATTGCCTACATACAACGGGGTTCAGATTCCTTGATGTGGTGCTAGTATTTAGCTGATTCACTCAACATGTCGTTCTCACATCACCGATTTCTGGAGAGTAACATGACCCCCCTCCCTCGCCCCCTCAAAGCATTGGGGGTAGCAGGTATTGCCGCATCCTTGATGCTGGCGCCCCTCCCCGCACATGCGGAAGGGAACAACCTCTACCGCAACCCCAGTAAATTTTATACTGGCGCAGTTAGTGACTGTCTCCTGGATAAGCAATACGGACGCGGCCAGATAGCAGATATCTGGGCATATTGTAATGGCTTGATTTCTACAAACGTTTACGAAATTCCCAATAGTTCTGCCAGCAGAATGGACGTTATCGCTGCTTTATACCGTCTAGCAGGATACCCTGAAGTCAAAAACCTACCTGAAGTATCCCCATACGCAGACGTGGAGACCTATGAGCCCACCTACCCTCTTGCTATTTGGGCATCACGTGAGGGAATTACAAATGGTTGGTCTGATGGCAAGTTCCATCCCGATGATCGTGCAACTACCAGCACCGTTATCGCTTTCCTCTACCGTGCTGCCGGTAGCCCACAAAAGCTGTGGTACCGCACATGGGAACATTACAACTACGCAGCTAAAGATATTACCCCCATCGGAAAACCTTTCTGGAAAGAAACTTCCTGGTACACCGTAGCTATCGCTCCGTACCCCAAGGTGCCTGTTAATGAAAACGAACCGGATAATCTCAAGACCGCTAAACCCACCACCATCCTTGACAGGAGGACGGTATATTCAATGATTCGAGATTTTCATACTTCCGGGTACCAGGTTGTCGGAACCCACAAATAAAATACGACGCATACGCTTGAGGGGCGGGGATTATTCCCCGCCCCTCAGTTGTTTAACCCGCACCCAAAACAGCCGAAAAACCGTAGAAAAACGGGGCAGGGGAGCGGGCATCACAGTGCCCGGTCATCGCCTCCACACGCTCAATGCGGTACCCTTGAGCAGAAGGCAGGTCTGCCGGTGCACAGACCCACACACGCCAAAACACCCGCAGAAATGCGCCCAACACACCGCACCACACAAACTCAACACTGCACCCACGCAGCACCGTATTCACCGCATACTGCCGTATTCACTCAATTCACTCACCACGCCGCCTTCAGCACCGAACGCGGTACCCATCGAAAGAATTGAGCCACTCATGCCCGATACGCCCATGAGCATCAACGCCATCAACTACGGCGCAGACCCCACCGGTGCCAAAGACTCCACCGCAGCCATCCAGCGCGCCGTTGACGCTGTCGCCGCACGCGGCGGCGGATCCGTAGAACTACCCCGCGGCATCTACCGCGTCTCCTACCCCTTCATCGATATCAAGCACCGTGTCGAAATCTTCGGCTACGGCTCCTCAACCGTCGTCATCGCGCACTCCGACCGCGCCATCCCCACCACCGCCAACGGCCACACCGAATACACCGGCGTGTTCCACGTCGGCAGCTACACCACCCCCGTCTACGGCAACTACAACGCCAACAAGCCCATGCGTATGGGCGTACGCAACCTGCACATCCGCACTAACGCCGCCAACACCCCCATCAGCAGCTACCCGCTCGATGCGCACACCACCCCGCTGAATAACGTCGCCGGCGTCATCTTCCACACCCACCTGACCGGCGACATGCTCAACGAACCGGACATCGTGCCCGTTATCGCCGGCGTGGAAGTCTGGGACACCGCCATCGGCGTTGCCGTGCTCGGCCTGGATGACCAGGGCATGAAAATTGACGACGTGACCATCCGCCGCACCCTCAACCAGGGCCTGCTGCTCGGCAAACCCGCCGGCCACCCCCGCCGCCCCAACGAAGGCCAGAACTCCGGCGCGGCAGACAACAAGCTGCGCGGTATCGACGTTGCCGAGGCGAATCTCAGCGGCGGCTCCTACGCCGGTATTGAGGTGTACGCGGCGCAGGCTAAGTTCGAGAACTGCTCCAGCAACAGCAACCACCGCACCAGCAACAAGAACGCCCTCTACGAGCCCGCCACCCGCCACGCTGGCGCAGGCTGGATCGTGCAGGGTGAACGCAACATGTTCATCGGCTGCACCGCACGCTCCAACGCGGGCCACGGCTGGCTCGTTGAGTGGGCGCACAACATCTTCATCGGATGCGAAGCGGAAGGCTCCAGCTGGGCTGGCACCGTCAGCGGCGCCGCCCGCGCCGACGAGGCCGCCAACTGGTACATCAGCCGTAACGCGCGCGGTACCCGCATGGTCGCGCCTGTCTCCTACAACCCCCCGGAGAAGCCCGCCTCCCTGTACGGCTTCTACATTGAAAACAAGATTTACGACCTGCGCATCACCGAAGGCACCGCCAAGGACGACCGCATCGGTGAGGGTAATATGCTCGGCCGCCGCGTGTACATTACTGGCGCAATTGGCGCAAACGTGGTCATTGAGGTTGAGGAACTGCGCCACTCCACCTCGCCCGCCGGTCAGCTCACCAAGGAAGCTTATAACGTGATGCGCGGTTAGTAGAGACTGACGGCAACTGACGGCAGCTAGTAGACACGCCCGAACCGGTCCAGGACTTTCCTGTGAATCGTGAGGGAGGCGCGTGTGCCCTAGTGGGCGCGTTATACCACCACATGTCGGCTAAGAATCAGGGCAGCTGCGAATGGAATATGTACCATTCGCAGCTGCTTTGTCGTTTAGAACAATGTTTAATTTTTAATTGATAAAAGTCTCAATTGAATATTGAATAAAATATCAATATGTACTTTAAACTTTCTATGGCGGTGTAAAACAGTCCATTCACTGTGTACCACCATAGCCGTGCGACAGTATGTGGAACACGCACATCATTGGTGCACACCAAAACCGCGTATCGCCGCACGTTAGCCCCTATTCATTGCCGCTTCTCACTATTCCTCAACGACCACTATCCTTCCCCTTTTCTTATTCGCTCCATTGGCGACCCCGCGGTCGACCCAAAAATCGGTTCCTTCCGGCCGGTTCCCAACCACAATTACATAAGGACAGCCCATGCTTCCGGTTATCTCCCGAGCACTCACACCCGCTCCCCGCGCACGCCGCACTTTCGCCCTCACTCTCGCACTCGTTCTCGGTGCCGTACCCGTCACCTCCGCGGTGAGCGCACAGCCTGCCGCCAATGCTGCAGAAGCCCACGCCGCAAAACCCGCAGTGAACCTGCAGCTCGTCATCAAGGCAGAGCAGCCCAAGGATGACCCCAGCTACGTCGAATGCGTCGCCAACTTCCTCGGCACCATGAGCGCCACCCCCGGCGTGTGGGCGGTCTGCCACGGCTACCTCGACAGCGAAGAATACACCGTCACCCGCCGCCACAGCGGCGCAAACGTCACCCGCGGCCAGCTGGTGCGCATGCTCTACCGCATGGCGGGATCGCCGACCGTCAAGAACCTGCCCAAGACCTCCCCCTACAAGGATGTGGCAACCACTAACCCGGACTACCCCGCCTACATCTGGGCGGCGGATGCGGGCATCACCTCCGGCTGGGATGACGGGCTCTTCCACCCGGACGATTACGCCACCCGCCACACCCTCGCCGCGTTCCTGTATCGTGCCGCAGGTAGCCCCGACGGTGCCGCACGCCTGCGACAGATCCGCCGTCCACTACGTGCCGAAGTCAAGAAGACTGAACAGTTCAAGACCGAAAACCGCTGGGCAGCCCGCACGCTCGGTGCCTACCCCGAAGCTGACCGCGACGGTGACGGCGCGGCAGACGTGGTGAACCCCGCCAGCCCCCTGTACTTCTCCGATGCCCTGTACATGCTCAAGGCGTACGGCGATAAGGGTCTGAAGGTTGTGGGCACTCCCGTCGTTGATTAGGAATCCGCTGACTAGGAGTAATGCCGACTAGCTTTAGCGCTGACTAGATTCAGTGCTGACTAGCGCATATATTCACCGCCTGCCGGTGCGACCCGAAGGTTGCGCAGGCGGGCGGTACGCTGTTCCGGGTGCTGTGCTGTTCTGGCAGGTTGCGAACGCCCATGCCGCCGCGCAATCGCCCCCGCACAATCGCCGCCACGTAATCGCCGCCGTGCAATGAAAGGTGCCTGGGCTGCACGCTAAGCTAGAAGGCATGAAGATTGCCACCTGGAACATCAACTCAATCCGCGCCCGCGAAAACCGCGTCGAAGACTGGCTCGACGAACACGAGGTCGACGTGCTCGCCCTGCAAGAAACCAAAACCAAAGATGAAACCTTCCCCTTCGACCTCTTCGAATTTATGGGCTACGAGGTTGCGCACTTCGGCCTGAATCAGTGGAATGGCGTGGCAATCGCCTCCCGAGTTGGCCTCGAAGACGTGCAGCGCGGCTTCGATAACCAGCCGCACTTCGGCAAGCCCGGCGAGCCCGAGGCGCTGGAGGCGCGCGCTATTGGTGCGACCTGCGGCGGTGTGCGTGTCTGGAGCCTCTACGTGCCCAACGGCCGCGGCCTGACCGACCCGCACATGGACTACAAGCTCCGCTGGATGGAGGCGCTGCGTCAGAACGTGCACAACGAACTGGCGGCTAACCCGCAGTCGCAGCTTGCCCTGGTCGGTGACTGGAACGTCGCCCCCGAGGATGCCGACGTGTGGGATATAGACTACTTCCTGCGCAACGAAATGACCCACGTTTCCGAACCCGAACGCCGCGCTTTCGCCGCCCTACTCGAAGAGGGCATGGTGGACGTAGTACGCCCGCACACTCCGGGCGAGTACACCTACTGGGACTACCAGGCGGGCCGCTTCACCAAGGATGAGGGCATGCGCATTGACTTTCAGCTGTTCTCGCCCGCGCTCGCCGCACGCGTGGAACGTGCCTGGATCGATAAGGTGGAGCGCGCCGGTGAAGGCGCAAGCGACCACACGCCGGTCGTGGTTGAGATTGCCGACTAATCCGAGCGTATAGCTTGCCGTAGAACCGCGTGCAGTAAGGAGGCGGGGGAGGGGCCCCTCGCCTCCTTGCTGTATCTGCTGGTGCTTCTGTCTCTGGGCTTCTGCCAATATTTCGGGGTTTTCTGTGTGGCTTAGTTGAAAAGTTCGGCTAGCCGAACTATTGTTAAATTCCGCCCGGGACGACAGGCAAAAGCGCATTATGATGCCTGCGCAGACACAACCGTGTCCCTAGCGTCCCGGCGCGGCAAAATCCACACATCAACCACATACTCAAACCCGTGACTTCCAATGAAGGATGCCTCATGAACGCTCTAACCCCCGCAGGCAGCAACGCACGCCGCCTCGTCCAGGCGCTCTGCGCCGCCCTCGCACTCACCCTGCTACTCGTGCTCACCGGCTGCGGTAGCACCTCCAGCACCACCGAAGGCGCTAAGAGCAGCAGCGGCAAGAAGACCGTGCTCACCACCTTCACCGTGCTCGCAGACATCGCCCGCAACGTGGCAGGCGACGACCTGAACGTCGAATCCCTCACCAAGCCCGGCGCAGAGATCCACGAGTACGAGCCCACCCCCTCCGACCTGAAGAAGGCACACGCCGCCGACCTGGTGCTCGACAACGGCCTGAACCTCGAATCCTGGTTCGCGAAGTTCGTTGAAGAATCCCACGCTAAGCACGTGACCGTCTCCGAGGGGGTCACGCCCATCTCCATTACCGAGGACGCCTACGCGGGCAAGCCCAACCCCCACGCCTGGATGAGCCCCAGCAACGTGCAAAAGTACGTGGACGTGATGATTCGCGAATTTAGCGCCCTCGACCCGGCCCACGCCGCCGACTACAAGACCCGCGGCGAAGCCTACAAGAAGCAGCTGCAGGGCGTGCGTGACGAGCTCGTCAAGGAAATCTCCACCCTGCCCGAAAACCAGCGCGCACTCGTCACCTGCGAAGGCGCCTTCTCCTATCTGGCGGCAGACGCGGGCCTGAAGGAAAAGTACATTTGGGCGGTCAACTCCGAACAGCAGGCGACCCCCTCGCAGATTTCCTCCGCGATCGATTACGTGCGCGAGAACCAGGTTCCCGCCGTGTTCTGCGAATCCACCGTCTCTGACAACCCGATGCGCCAGGTCGCAGACGCCACCGGCGCACGATTCGGCGGCGTGCTCTACGTGGACTCGCTCTCCGAGGCGAACGGCCCCGTGCCCACCTACCTGGACATGATCCGCTACGACGCACGTACCATCGTTGCGGGCCTCAAGGGCAACTCCTAAACCCGGCATAAACCCCGAATAAACCCGGCATAAACCCGGGCCAACCCCGGCATCGAAAACCCTGGGTAAACCCCAAACCCCCGATAGGATAGGAGGGGCGTCGCCTTCTTGGCTCCGCTCCTCCCACGCCGTTAACACTCGCTCACACAGCACCCACTCAGCAACACGCAAGCAAGTACACCCGCCCCACGCATACGGTGACCACCAGAAAGAACACAAGGAATGAGCACTCTTCTCAGCTGCGAAAATGTGCACGTGAACTACGGGCCAGTCCGCGCCCTCACTGGCGCATCCTTCACCCTGGACACCGGGCGTATCTGCGGCCTGATCGGCATGAACGGCTCCGGCAAATCCACCCTTTTCAAAGCCATCATGGGGGTCGTACCCATGCACGCCGGCAGCATCACCCTCGACGGGCAGCCCGTCGGCGGTAACCGTGGCAGCCGCGGCAAGAACGCGCACCATCACCGCGCCGGGCTCGTCAGCTACGTGCCGCAGAGCGAAGAAATCGACTGGACCTTCCCCATCTCCGTGCGCGAGGTGGTCAGCATGGGACGCTACCGCAACCTCGGCATCACCCGCCGCCTGCGTGCCGCAGACCGTGCCGCCGTGGATGAGGCGCTCGCCCGCGTGGAACTGACCGACCTTGCCGACCGTCAGATTGGGGCGCTTTCGGGCGGTCAGCGTAAGCGCGCCTTCGTGGCACGCGCTATCGCTCAGGGCGCCCAGCTGCTGCTGCTGGATGAGCCTTTCGCCGGCGTGGACAAGCGTAGCGAAGCGATGCTCATTCAGGTCATCGAACAGCTGCGTGACGAGGGCGCGACCGTGCTGGTTTCCACGCACGACTTGGCGAGCCTGCGCCAGTTCGCCGACGAGGCGCTACTGCTACGCGGCGATATTCTGATGCACGACACCCCCGAGAAGGTGCTCGCCCCCGAGAACCTGGTGCGTGCCTTCGGCATGGAAGTGGACGCCGGCGCGTCGGTCGCTACCGGCGCTGCTACCTCCGGCACTACTACGATCAGCTCTGTGGAAGGGAAGAACTAAATGGACATCCTCAACTTTCTGGTGGAGCCGCTGACCCTGCCCTTCATGCTCCGCGCATTCGTGGTCACCGTGCTTGCCGCCGCCGTCTGCGCTCTGCTCTCCTGCTGGCTCGTGCTGCTCGGCTGGTCACTTATGGGGGATGCCATTTCGCACGCGGTGCTACCCGGTGTGGTGCTCGCCTATATTTTTGGTGCGCCCTTCGCAGTGGGTGCGGTGGTTGCCGCCCTCGTGGCGGTAACTCTTATCGGCGGGGTGCGGCGCAGCGGCCGCGTGCGCGAGGACGCCGCGATCGGCATCGTGTTCACGACCATGTTTGCGTTCGGTCTGGTGCTGATTTCGGTTACGCCGTCGAATACCGACCTGAACCATATTCTCTTCGGTAACGTGCTGGGCGTGTCCTGGTCGGACGTCTGGCAGGTCGCCATCCTCGCGGTGATTGTTGCCGCCGTGCTGCTGGTCAAGCGCCGCGACTTCGTGCTGTACGCCTTCGACCCGGGCTTTGCGCAGGCGGTGGGGTTGCGTCCGCGTCTGCTCGGCGCGCTGCTGCTCATTATGCTGGCGCTAACCTCCGTGGTGGCACTGCAGATCGTGGGTGTGGTGCTGGTCGTGGCGATGCTCGTCATCCCCGGCTCCACCGCGCGCCTCATCACGGACCGGTTCGTGCCGATGCTCGCGGTGAGCGTGGGAGTCTCCCTGGTGGGCACGCTGACCGGCTTGTACGCCAGCTACTACGCGGACGTATCCCCCGGTGGTGCCGTGGTCGTCACGCAGGGCATACTGTTCGCCCTGGCGTACGTATTCGCCCCGCGCTACGGTCTGCTGGGCAGGATGCGCGCCCGCCGACTCAGCACTGCCGCAACGAAAACTGAGCCCTCAGCTTCCTAAAACTAACTCAATACAGCGCTAGGCGGAGGCCCTTCATGGGACCTCCGCCTAGCGCTATTTTCTGAAATTCTAGGGTGCCGCTACCGCCCTGTATCTAGCGCACCGTGCGGGACACGAACAGGGAGGCGGTCGCCTCCGCACCCAACGGAATAATGGTACCGCCGGGCTTCACCGCACCGGCCGCGTCCGTCTCGTGCAGGTTGCCGGAACCGGCACCGACCACGCTCACGTTCACCGCCTCCGAGAAGGGCGCACCCTCCTCAATGTGCAGGCGCACGCCGGGCACAAAACCGTGGCCCTGCAGGTAGCGCAGCAGGCGCGGGTCGTCATCGTTGATGCGTTCGAGCACGACTGTTTCGCCGGGTTCGCACTGGCTCAGCGGCACGGTCTGCGGAAAACTAATATGCCCCGAAGAGTCCGGGATCGGGTCGCCGTGCGGGTCGCGGGTCGGGTGCCCCAGCAGGGTGTCGATGCGGTCCACCATGAAGTCGGATACCGCGTGCTCCAGAACCTCCGCCTCGTCGTGCACACGGTCCCAGGTGTAGCCGAGGGTCTCCACGAGGAACGTCTCAATGAGGCGGTGGCGGCGAATCATCGCCAGCGCGTAGGAGCGGCCGGTTTCAGTGAGCTCAATAGCGCCGTAGGGCTGATGCTCAATCAGGTCGGCGGCGGCGAGGCGCTTGAGGCCGTCAGATACCGAAGAAATGCGCAGACCCATGCGTTCTGCCAGGGCGGATGCGGTGGCAGGGGTTTTGGTCCATTCTTCGAGGCTCCAGATTTCCTTGAGATAGTTCTGGGTGCTGACGGAAAGTTCTGAGAGAGGCATAAAGATAAGTCTACCTTTTCTCTGGTTTTGCCCGTCGAGCTGCAGGGTATTCAGCGCGGGTTTAAAAAGCGTCCCGCCCGGATAGTTCACCCCTGGCAGGGGGCGACCATCACGGGCGGGATCAGGTGTTCGGTTCCGCGCTGGCAGGCACTAAAGGCTGGCAGGTACCAGGTACGAAGGCTGACAGGCGCGAAAGAATGAGGGGGGCGCGGCGGCGGTTAGGTGGCGCGGCGGCGCGAACGGTCAATACGGGTCAGCAGCTCGATGAGCGCACCGCGTGCCGCCTGCTCCTCATGCCAGAGGGAGCGGACGAGGGTGCGGCTGACCGCCTGGGTGGTGATGCCGAGTGCGGTTGCGGCGGCCTTCTGCTGGCCGCGTACGCCGGGTACGAGCAGGTTTACTACGCGCCATTCGGCGTCGGTGCGGTCGGCGCATACGCGGTAGAGCAGGCGTGCGGAGCCTGCGGCGAGGTCGGCGAGATGGCGGTTGTCGGCGCTGACGCTGATGCAGCGTACGGGTGCGCCTCCCTGTGCTTCTTCGACGGCGAGGCGTGAGAATTCGAGGGCGTCGCCGGTGCAGTCGGTGGTGCTGACGGCGCCGAGTGCGCCTGCGAATCGGGGGATGTTGAGCTCGCCGATTCCGATGCCGACCCAGAAGCCGTTATCGCGCGCGGCAATGAGCGCCGCGTGGAGTGCGTCGCTGGCGCGGTCGAAGGCGCCCTGAATTTCGTCAGGGTATGTCTGGGCGAAGGCAACACGCGGGTTGAGCTTTGCGAGTTCGTCCGACAGTGCAGTGAGTGAGTGCTGTGCGGAACGTTGAATAAAGGTTAGAACGAACACCTTCCTATTATGCCGTAAAACCTTCAACAAGCGGCGTAAGGTTCGCCGTAATACCGGCAACATTTAAACCCCTAAAAATGCGCATTGATAAGGGGAATTATCGTGAGCATGCACTGTGTGCAGAAATCCTCGAAAGGACGTAGAACACCCCCGAAAGGAAAATAATTTTCATGCAAGTGCACGTTGAATTATTCGCTTTCGGGGGCGTTGAGTGGAGTTGATAGACGGGGCTACCGCGGAACTACTGTGCGTTCGTTACCTGCGAGATATGCGGCAGCTGACGCAGCGGCTTCTGGAATACCATCACCACCAGCGACAGGAAAATGAACACCGCGTAGAACAGCGCCGTGTACGTAATACCCCAATCAACAATGAGGAAGCCTGCCAGCAGAACAGCCAGCGGGGTCAGCGCCATATTCGGGATGCCCTGCACCGAGTGCACGCGACCGATCATGTGCTCCGGGGTGGATGCGTTAATGTACGCAATGATGCTCGAATTGAAGGAAGGGAGCACAATACCCGCCAGCACAATCAGCAGGCACACCGCCCACAGCATCGAATGAACCACCGGCAGCAACAGGTAGCACGCCGACATGATGGCCAGGGAGGTGATACCGAGCGGGCCGAGCGCAAACTTCTCGGTCAGCGGACCGACCAGGAACGAACCGAGCAGCACGCCCACGCCGAAGGCGCTCGCAAAGATACCGATGAAGAGCGGGTGTGCGCCCTCCAGGGTGTAGTAGTAGATGAAGGTGAGCGGAATACCGACCGTTCCAAAGTTCGCAAGCGTTGAAACGAACGCAATTGACACCAGCACCTTGTTCTTCAGGATGTACTCGAAACCGGCTTTTGAGTCCTGCCAGAAGCTGGTTTTCTCGCCTTCCTCCTCTTCTGCGGGCTGCCGACTAGCGCCGTAGCTCTTGGGCGCGACGATGAATGCCAGCAGGTTGACGACCGCGTGAACTGCGGTCATGAGCACGGTCGAGAAGCCGATAATGATACCGGCGACCGGGCCGCCCAGCAGGTTAGCGGTGGACTCGCGCGTCTCACCCATACCGGAGGCGTAGCCCAGGTGTTCCTTGGGGACTACGCGGGTGATGATGGACTGTTCACTCGGGTAGTCAAAGGTGGAAATGATAGCGGCGAGAGAAATCGTAATCACCAAAACGTAAATATTGGTGACATTGAAAACGAGGTAGAGAAGAATCGCGACCCAGGACAGCGCCTGGCCGATACAGGATAGCGCCAGGCACTTTGAGGGGCCGATTCTGTCGACCCATGTTCCAGATACTGCTCCGGCGCAGGTGGCGAGAACACCCGCGACGAAGAGGGTGATACTCGCAGCTTCGGGGGAGCCGGTCAGCGCCAGGATAATGATGGGCGTGGTGATATAGCTCATCGAGTCTGAGAGCTGGTTGGCTCCAATGGCGAAGAGAGTATTTCGAAAATCTCTATTCTTGAGTAGCTCGGTGTTGACACTCATGGGGGACCTCCACGATGGGGTTTATGGTGTCGCGCGATGTGCAATCCGCTGTGCATAATCCGTAAGAGTGAATACCTCGACGGGCTACTGCGCCCGCCTGTTTCTGCTTGTGCTCGTCGGTAACGATGGGGTGGTTGAGGATGCACGGGGCGGCTCATCGGGAGCCACCCCCCCGCACAAATAGTGTGTCGCGCGATACTTTAGATTCTATGAGAGATATGAATCATATGCATGAGGGCACGTCGAAAAACTTTCCTCATTTTGACTATTGACATTAGGGTTAGGGTGACTATAATTCAGTCTTAGTGCTCTCGCCCGACTGATCCCTGACTGAACCCGACTAAACCCAATTTGGGCTAAGTCCGAATCAGGGCACGCCAAAACCCCGCAACACAGCGGGCGGGGGAGTGTAGAAGAGCACAGAATAAGGGCCGCACTAGGGGCGCTACTCCACCAGGCCCGCGAAACCCGACAGAGCCAGCACCTCCTCAACATCCTGCGGCACCGAACGCGCTACCCACGGCGAATGCACCAGCACCGCCCGCCACTGGCCACGCGACACCGCCACATTCAAACGATTCGGCGACAACACAAACCCGGCACCGCGCCCAGAATCAACCCGCGACGACGCCAACGACACCAACACCACCGCAGCCTCCTGACCCTGGAACTTATCCACCGTGCCCACACGCACGCCAGCACCCAAAGAATTCGCCAAACCAGCAGCAATCAGCGCCTCACGCACACAATCAACCTGCGCGTTATACGCCGCCACCACAATGCAATCCTCCGCCGCCAGAGGGCGCGGCTCAGCACCAGCCGCCGGAACCCACTCACGACCCAACAACTCGCGCACGCAATCCACCACCGCCTGCGCCTCCTGCACAGAACGCACCGAACAACCCGCGTGCTCCACCGGATATGACACCACACCCGGCGCAACACCCTGCAGGGCGCGACCAGCCGTCGCCGCCGCGCTCGCCAACGCGCCATCATACGACAGCCACGAAACCCGCTCGCACAACGCCGAATCCATGCGCCACGATTCGCCCAAGAAATAGCCAAAACGAGGATCCAGCGCCGCCGCCCCATCAGACAACCAGCCCAGCGCCGAAACATCCACCGGGTACGGGTGCACACCCGTCGACACCTGCGGCAACTGCTGCGGATCGCCCAACAGCAGCACCGAACGCGCCGCACGAGCCGCCGCCACCGTATTCGTCAGAGAGAACTGGCCCGCCTCATCAACCACCAGAACATCCAGCGACCCGGCAGGCACGCGACGCTCACTCACGTAATCCCACACCGTACCGCCAAACAGCAGGCCGCCCGCACCAGAAATCAGCTCCACCAGCTCGGAATCAGATACCTCAGACCACGGGGCGTCCGGAGTCACCGACTTACCGCGCAGACGCACCGCACGCGAAACATCAAAACCATCACGGGCACAGCACGCCAACATGAGATTCTCAATCACCGCATGCGACTGAGCCACCACGCCCACCTTCGCGCCCTCCGCCACTAGACGCGCAATCACGTGCGAGGCGAGGAAGGTCTTACCTGCACCCGGAGGGCCCTGAACCGCCACATAGGAATGGTCGAGAGCGCGAACCGCCGCGTGCACGGCATCCACCGTGGGCAGGTCAGAGCCGGAAAAATCAACCTCACGAGGTAGATTTTCTGCATTTTTGGCATTCGAGGCGCCCTTCTTCAGGCGCGGAGCGCGGCGGAACAACAAATCCGCGGAGGCGCTCTTCACCCCCGTCAGCGAAGCCGCCGCATCGAGCACGCTCGGCAGGGCGCGGGGCGGGTCAGGAGTCTCGGAGGACTCGCTGAAAGCTTCGGAACCCTCGCCGGGCACGGGGCCATTAAGCACGGGGTCGTTGGGCATGAGCGCGCCACCGAAAAGCAGCCCGTGCACATCGGCCTGCAGAGCCGCCTCAATCGTCGCCGTAGACACCGGATCGCCAGGACCAATACCCGAAGGCAGGGCACGGTGCGGTTCATCCTTCACGCGGATGCGCTCCTGCAGAAGCACCTCCAAGAACTCGCCAGCCGATTCGCCGGTCGACTTGCCGGACTCTGCGGCAGCCTCTTCGGGATCTGCAGAATCTGCGGAATCCACGGAACCGGCACGGAAACCACCCTGTGCCACCGCCAGTACGCGCATGCCAAAGAAACCCGTCGCCGCCAACTCGGCGGGCACACGCTCACCCGGATTCGACGCACGGAAATAATTCAGCTGCGACTCCATGCGGTCCAGCGCAATCTGCGGGCTCAAACCCGCCTCATACGCACAAAAAACCGCACGGTCAGAGGGCGCAATCACCAGGCTCGGGTCAGCCTCAATTCGCGCACGCAACAGACGCACCTGCGCGCCGCGCACACGATACCAGCCGGGGGCATCTTCGACCTCGGCGGGCTCCTTCATGGCGGCGGCAAGCGCCTCCAGGTCTGCGGGGGTGTTCAGAAGAGCATGCGCATGCTCCACCGAGAGCACCTGCACCCGATCAAGGTACGCGTAATCGCGGCTCGCCACCCACGCCGTCGGGCCGTCCTCCAGACGGCGAATGTGCTCACGCCAGAACGGGGCACGCTCGCGGCGGTGATAATTCGTCATGGACAGCAGCATCGCCGCCTCAAGCTCACCGGCACCCCAGCCGTGCTCCGCCGCGTGCTCCTCCAGGGAGGCGAGCTGGGCATCCAGCAGGCACTGCAGGCGGTACTGTTCACTGTCGTTCTCGACCGCGGCGGGCACCCGGTACATGACCGGGTGCTCCTCAGTTTCCGGATTCTCGGTGGTATCTTCGGCAGTGTCTTCGGTGACGAGCTCCGGGGCTTCGGTAGCGAGGGCAAGAGATGCCGCCGCGTTCAGGCACGCCGGGCACTCGTCGCAGGTCAGAAAATAGGGGATGCGCTCGGCAAGTTCCGCCGGTTCTACACCCTCGTTCAGCGCCTCGGTGAGCAGTAGGAGGCGTTGCTCCTGCAGACGAATCAGCGGCAGAATACGCGCCGAATCAACCCGGTGAGGTTGAGGAACGGGGGAGTGGTGCTCAGTGGGCTCCGATTCGGACTCTGCGCCGTACTCCTCAGTGCTGTACTCCTCCGTGCCGTGCTCCAGGTGGAGGTCGATACGGACTGCATTCTTGTCAGCACCGGCGTTCAGCAGGTGCGCCGCCAGGGCACCGCGCAACAGTGCCCGATGCGCCGCCTCACCCAGGTGCGAGGTGCAGGCAATCTGGGCGGTATTGCTTTCGGCGGTGCTGTTCTCAGGCGAGTACTCCAGACGGTCGAGCTCCACCGTGTAGGTCAGTCCCGCCGCGGAGGTCGCAACCAGAGGCACCGGGCGCGCTGTGCCGCCCGCATGCTCACTGCTAACTACTCCACTGTCGACTACTTCATTGCCGACCATTCCGCCCTCGGTTAGCACCCGCAGGCACTCGCGGTACGCTTCGCGGGCGCGCTCGGACTTCTCGGGGGTCGGGTGGGCAGACTGCTTCTGCGCACGCTCCCAAAGCTCGGTGTAGAGCCGCAACTCGCAGGCGGAGGTAGCGGTCAGATCAGCGAGGGTGAAGGTAAGGTCCATGGTGACTTTTCTGCTGGAGGAGAGAGAAACAAGGCGGGCGTGAAACCCTGCCGGGTGAGCGGGCGCGAGCCCCGGTTGAGGAGTCTGTCGGCACCCCGTGCCCCCCACCCCGAGAGGTTGATTTTCAGGTTTCACGTGAAACACTACAGAAAATCAACCTACACAGGATGATTTAGGGGTTTTCGGGGCTATTTGGGCACGCACGCTAGGAGACTGCACCCGCTACAGCCGCGGTAGAAACTGCCGCCGCGGGCGCCTCTGAAGCGGGTACCGAAGCACTCGGCGCGGTCGAACGGTTCGCAATCGCCGCCGCCGCCGCGTCCACGCGTTCCTTCGCGGCGGGCAGCGCATCCGCACCGCCCAGATCGTTCAAAATAATCGCGAAAATCAGGCGGGTGCCGTCGGGTCGGGTCGCCACACCGCACAGCGAAGACACCGTGTACAGGGTGCCGGTCTTCGCCTGCACAAAAGTGCGTGCGTGCACGGCGTTCGCCGCACCAAAACGACCGGACAGAGTGCCGCTCACGCCCGCGACCGGGAACGTGCTCATCAGCTGCTCCGCATGCTCATCAGCATTCAGCAGAGCCACAACCTGCACGAGGGTTCGGGCGGTCACGCGGTCGGTCAACGACATGCCGCACACGTCTGCCTGCACCAGGTTTTCAATGTTCACGCCGGCATCCACGAGTGCCTGGCGCACGGTCTGCTGTGCCGCTTCGCCGCTACCTTCCTTACCTGCGGCAATAGCGGCGCAACGACCGAGCACCTCGGCGAGAGCATTGTCGGATTCGAGCATCATGTGCTGCGCCTGCTCCAGCAGGGTTGCCGATTCGACCGCGGCGATTTCGGCTGCTTCCGCGGGGGCGGTGCGGCGCTCCGCGAGGGTGAAGCTCATGCCGGATTCCTTGCCGGCGGTGTTGAGCGCATCCACGAACGCCTGCTGGGCGGCAACCGCCGCATCATCCGGGCGTACCCGGTTGCTTGCGGTGGACTTGCCCGGCACCGTGTGCGATTCGAGCGCAATCGGGTGAATGGGCGTGATCTGGCCGGATGCCACGTCGGCGTCATCCCAGCCGGGGTTCACGCCGGGGCCACTGAAGAAGGTGCCGTCAAAGTAGACGGGCAGTGCCGCGGTCGGCTTCTCACCCTGAAGGAGCGCCTTCACGGTCAGCTCAGCGAGGGTGCCCAAGCCTGCGTGTCCCACAATCTGCTTCGGGTTGGAGGCGCCCGCACCGAGCAGGGTGTCGCCGCCCGCCATGAGGTACAGTCCGGCGGCGTCGCGGGTAACGCGGGTGCGCAGGCGCGCCTGCAGGTCCGCGTAGTGGTTGAGCGCGAACAAGGTCAGCACCTTAAAAGTGGAGGCGGGCACGCGCGCGGTGTCGGCGTTGGCGGCGTACAGGTCGGCGGGTGCGATGGTCGCCTTGATGCTGGGCAGGTTGCCGTCCATGCCGGTGACGAGCAGGCTGTACTGCGGGTAGGTGCCGTCCGCGAAGAGCGCGGTGAGGGCGTTGCGCAGCTGCTCCTGTTCGCCCTCGGGCAGTGCGGGGGCGAGGGTTGGGGTGGCGCTCGGGGTTGCGGAGGCGGTCACCTCGGCGGTGCCGGTGGGGCTGCCGGTTGCACTGCCGGTGGGGCTTGCGGAACCTTCGGGGTGTTTCTGTTCGGTTGCGGCGGATCCGCAGGCGGTGAGGAGGAGCATGCCGCCGAGGGTGAGGGCGGCGCGGCGGGTGAGGGTGGTGGTCTGTGTGTTGGGCTTGTTGGAAGGCATCTTTTGAGCATAGCGGGCGGATGGGGTGCCTATCGAATTTACGCGCCGGTGCTGGGATGTTCATGCCGCGCTCCTGCTGCCCTCACGAACCCTATCTGACCTGCCTGGCATGGTGGCGGGGTGCGGCGGCGGGGTGCGTTGGCGGGCGCGGGACTAGGTGGAATGTTAACTGTGGTGTGACCGTGGTAAATTACGCTGGTTTTGGCGCCGAATACGCGGTTTCGGTGTGCGTGAACGGGTTACAATGGGTGAGTTCAACACCTAACTTTCGCACCTTGCGCGCCGAAGTCGCCGCGAAAGTGACTCTAACTCACGAGAAAGAAGGTTCCGATGGAACTCGACGTCACTATTGAAATTCCCCGCGGCTCCCGCGTGAAGTACGAAGTGGACCACGAGACCGGCCGCCTGCGCCTGGACCGTGTGCTGTTCACCTCCATGCAGTACCCCACCGCTTACGGCTACTTCGAGAACACCCTGGGTGAGGACGGCGACCCGCTGGACGCAATGCTGATCCTGGACGTTGACGTTGTTCCCGGCGTGCTGGTTGAGTCCCGCCCGGTCGCAGTGTTCAACATGACCGATGAGGCTGGCGGCGACGCTAAGGTTCTGTGCGTTCCCACCGACAAGCGTTACGACCACATCAAGTCCCTGGCTGATGTTCCGGAGCAGCTGAAGGCTGAGATTCAGCACTTCTTCGAGCGTTACAAGGACCTGGAGCCCGGCAAGTGGGTTAAGGGCGAGGGCTGGGAAGACCTGGCTGCTGCTGAGAAGATGGTCCAGGAGGCTATCGACCGTTTCGCAGCTGAGGGTCACTAAGCTGCCGCACCGTTAGGTGCACCCGGTTTTTGTAGGGGGCGTGTTCCCTGCGTCTGGTTCGTGCGAGTTTTCGTGCGTGCTGGAGGCGGTGAGCACGCCCCCTTTTTGTGCTCGGAGCTGTTGTCCAGGGCTTTGTTGAGGGGGATTTCAACAAGTACTTTGCACGGTGGGGTTTGTAATATTTCTGAAAGTTCAGATTTTTAAAGATATTTCTAAAGTTCTAGTTGCATAAATATTCAAGTTTAAAGTGAATGGATAATAAATTTTAGATTTACATTGATATGTATTTTTCATGAGAATGAAATATTGGCTTATGAATACTTGAAAACGTAGATTTCCAGAGTAGGGTTGAAAGAGTGGGGCGTAAGTAGCGTCGACGAAGCGTAAACGCCACACACTATTTTCATCACTCAACTCAATTCAAGGACTATGATGTCTGAACTTTCACGCCGACAAGTGTGCCGGCTCTCGTCGTTTGCCCTGGTAAGTTTCTTCGTATCACCTCAGAGCAATGCATGGGGTGTTCAGGACCCTGTTGGTTCTCCCCAGCAAATAGATGGGTGCACTGTTGCCCCGCTTCGTGAAGCGTGGTTGCCGACTAATGGTGCAGATAATGCCATTCTGTGGTTTCAGCTCCTTCCCTTTTCGGGCCCCTATGCTGGGGTGCATGCGCTTCCCTCGATAGAACTGATGGGGAATCAAGAAGAGTCAGCCTTGTATGAGGTAATTCGTCCTCATATTCACCATGATACGGGGCAGTGGCTGTCCAAAATTCCCTCGGGTCAGCAGATTGTGGTTGAGCTTGAACAGCTGAGTGGATCGCAAGAATACATAGTGCAGATGAATCGCTGGCAGCCGGGTTCCATGGGGCTGACAAGTCATTCTCCTGAAGGGTACCCAGCAGCACCATCGCTGGTGGTGCGTAGGGAATCGGGCCTGAGAGTGATTCGTTCGCGTGGTGCCTCATTGGAGAGTGCCGAGTATTTTTGTGGTGTTTCCCAAGGGGAGAAGAAGGAAAACGCATCTTTAGGTGCAGATGGTGATGCGTTTGTTCGAGTTCACCGCTGGGAATGGGGGTTTGAAGTCAGCGAGGATATTTCTCAGCCGGAAGAGTTACTGCAACGAGGGTACTTTGGCATGTATTTCCCGGGCCGTAGTGAATATGGCGGGTCTACTGTGTCGGCTTCCTATCGGATTAGTGTTAGAACGCCGGGAGGGGTGCTGACCTGTGTCACAATGCCTGCTTCATAAAGTCAGTATGGAGCAATTATAGAGATGTAGATTCGGGAGAAGCCTTGCTCGGTAAAAAGAGGCGATTGATAGGAGGCTGTCACAGATATATCAGAAGAATACATCAAAGTATTTTGATGTATATCCATTCAGAGAAGAATTAGTGTGTTAGTGTTCAAATTATTTGAATGTATTCGTACTATGCAGATTAAGAAAGGAAAGCGATATGGTTGATTATAAAAAATCAAAGCATGTTAATGTTTTGGATTTTGGGGCGGACCCAACCGGAACAAGTGACTCCGCGACGGCAATTCAAAATGCCATTAAATCGGTGGCTGCTGTCCCCGGTGGGGGTTCTGTCGAGATTCCCTCGGGAATCTATCTTGTGAGTAATGATTTTATTGAGCTCAGGGATAGAGTCGAAGTGTATGGGCATGGATTCTCCACACAAATTATTGGGTTTAATAAAAACCCGAAGAATGTAAGAGATATTGATGGTGACGATATGGAGTGCCAAGGGGTATTTCATATGGGGTCGTACAATACATATATGGGTGATATGGGCGCAAATACACCAATGCGATTTGGTGTGCGAGATATGTTCATTCGTGGTGCCAATCTTAATCTTTTGAATCCTAATATTCGTAAAGGATTTTTTGAACATCAGATTGAGAAGGGTAAGCATGTTGCTGATAATTATATACCGGATAATATTGCGGGCATCATTGTCCATACAAGATTTGATATTTTTAATGAACCTGAAGCTGCCCCCATTATTTCAAATGTTGAAATCTGGGATACGGCAGTCGGAATTGCCATCCTGGGTGAACATGACCGTGCTATGAAGGTTGATAAGGTACGCATTCGTAAAACTCGCAGACAAGGGCTCTTGGTGGGAAAGCCGGTGGGTCATGCTCAGCGTAAAAAAGAGAGCTGGAATTCTGGAGCTGCGGATAATAAGTTTGTGATGGTCGAGGTCTCTGATGCCAATCTTGGTGGCGGATATCATGGGGCGATTGAGGTATATGGGGCTCAATGTAAATTTGTGGCATGTACCGCCTGGTTTGCTGTTCGAAATAAGCCTGAGTCTGACCTCTATCATCAAAGTAACCAATATCTTAGGAAGTCTGGCGCTGGTTGGGCGGTTTTTGGCGAACGGAATATGTTCATCGGATGTACCGCTCAGGAGAATGGCGGGCACGGATGGATTGTTGGATTTAAAGATAATCAATTTATGAACTGTTTGGGTGAGTCATCAAGCTATGAAAATAAAATCACTTTAATGGGTGCAGCTCAGGCGGATCAGGCGGCTAATTGGTACATCAGCAGAAATGCTTCCGGAGCTCGTCTTGTTGCGCCGCGTTCTGCTAATCCTAAATCCGATATGAAGGCGTCACGTTATGGATTTTATCTGGAGAATAAGCTGGATGATATTAGTATTGTGGCTGGTTCATCGCGTAATGCTCGTGACGGTAATAAATTGGATTCGAATGACGGCCGGCACCTTTTCTTTAAGTACGATCCCAGTGCCCCCTGGGGCAAGTTCTATATTGATATTAATTTTGTGGTCAATAAGACCTCAACAAGTCATGATATTGGTGAGAAGAAAAAAGATGACATAAGAGTTTAATCATTCTGAAATAATTGCGCGGAGAGTGAATCCTGAGTATCTTCAAAGGGATTCACTCTTCTTCTACTCTCACACCTTTCACCGAGGATAGAAAATGAAGAAAAACCTTTCGACCCGTGGCGCGGCGGCACTGTTGACACTGACTATGGGCTTCATGGGTCAGGGTGTAGCCCAGGCGGCATACATTCAGCCGAAATCTGCACAGCCTATTGAAGAGCTGGAATTTGATGTTAATTGTTTTGACATGCACTTCTTTTACGGCAAGAACGTTATAACCAGTTTGCACTGGGCAGAGTGTACCGGCCTGATTACGAAGAAGCAGGTTGTCGGGCTGGCTACAACCGATGAAGATAAGTTGCCGAACGGGGTCATGACTATCTCGCGTGGCCGCTTGCTGGAGCACCTGTACCATCTGGCAGGTTCACCCGAGGTGAAGAACCTGCCGGAGAAGTCCCCGTACACCGACCTGACCCCGGACGATGCGCGCTATAAGGTTGCTATTTGGGCGACCCGCGTGGGTTTGACCACCGGTTGGTCTGATGGTTCCTTCCACTATGACACTCCGGCGAGCCGCGGCGCCTACTTTACCTTCCTTTATCGTGCTGCGGGTAGCCCCAAGGTGACCCTGGAGCCCCTGGATAAGGCGAATGCTGTGCGTGTGGAGAAGGGTGCTGCTCCCATTAAGGAGGGGAGCGAGTTGCATCGAGCAATGAGCTGGGTGTACCAGCATGCGCTGGCGAAGGGGGAAGATAGCAGGGCGTATGACACTAGCTTCTCCACTAACGGATACAGGCCGTGGGATTTCAACGAAACACCGGATTTCTATTACGTTTCGTACTCCACTATTTTCACCCCTCTCATGGTTCTTGATTACCACGAGGAGTTGGCGCCCATTGTGGCTCGTCTGCAGTCGCTGTCCTAGCGGCAGGTGAGCGGAGGGCTTGCTGGGGGCGTGTTCCCTGCGTCTGGTTCGTGCGAGTTTTCGTGCGTGCTGGAGGCGGTGGGCACGCCCCCTTTTGTTGTGCTCCTTGATTGTGTTCGGAGGTTCCGTGGAAGGGTGCGTAACCGAACTATTCTTCGGAAAATAGCCTCAGAGAGCTTCTTGGGGTGCTAATATGGGCATATTGCGAAGAATAGTTCGTATAACCTGAGGTTCTGTAGCGGTGAGGAGGGAACCCCTATGGCATTCGACGCAACAGGGTTCGCGCAAGAATTTGGTGCGCAGGTTCGTGCCGTCCGCAAGTACGAAAAAATCACCCAAATGGAGTTGGCGTGGATGGTTGGACTCAGTGATAAAACAATCCGCGATATTGAGCGTGGGCTACCCGGCCCGTCAATTGGTGCGGTCCTCAAGGTCGCCCAAGAGCTCGGCATTGAGCTGGCCATTACTAACCCTCTCACCTAACCCCTCCCGCACACTGCGATAGAAAACAGAACCTGGAGAAAAGCCATGACAGATGAACTTATGGCAGATGTCTATAAAGATGGTGTTCTCGCCGCATATTTGAGGCGAGACGCCAACGGGATGATTCATTTCACCTACCGGGCAGATTATAAAGGCCCGGCAATTGCCACGAGCCTGCCTTTAGAGGCGGAATATACCGCAGAATCAATTCCCCCTTTCTTCCAGAATCTTTTGCCCGAAGGCTATAGGCTCGACGTTGTCAGTTCCGAGAAAAAAATCAGCAAAAATAACACCCTGGGCTTATTGCTGGTGATTGGTTCTGACGTTCCAGGCGATGTGCAAATTATTGAGCACGGGCGGGAACTGTACACCGCTCCTGCCGCATTGGTGAACAACCCTGAGGTTGTTTCCTTTGCAGAACTTATGGGCACGGTTGACCGCCGAGGACTGCCTGGCGTTCAAGAAAAGCTGAGTGCCGTCATGAAAACCCTGCCCGTGCATTGGACGGGCGCTGGATACGATGCGCTTCTGAAAATCAGCCCGCAACGCATGCCCGGGCTCGTAGAAAACGAAGCTGCCCACCTCACGGCGGCCGCACTCATGGGGATTCCTGTAGCTCAGCATGAGCTTGTCTATGATCGAGACGGCGTATCAGGTTTGATGGTCTCCCGTTTCGACCGAACACCCTCCGGGGGGCGCATCGCCATGGAGGATGGTGCACAGATTTTGGGTGTTCCTTCGGGTGAGAAATACACGGAAGATAACCCTGCTGTGACAACAGAAAGTGTCATTCAAGCAATGGTGAAAATCGCTGCTTCCCCGGCTATTGCCCGCAGGAATCTTTACATGCACTTTCTCTACGCTTGGCTGACTGGCAACGGTGACCTACACGCAAAAAATATCTCGCTCCTCAAGGGACGCCGTGGATGGGAAGTAGCTCCTATCTACGACATCCCCTGTTCGCTCGTGCACATTAAATCTCTATCCATGGCGCTTAGCGTCAACGGAAAAGATAATTCGAATCCCGGTGACGGTTCGCCGCCCGAAGATTGGAAGATTACTGTTGACGATTGGCTTGCTCTCGCAGAGACTATCGGTCTTCCGACTAAGGTGCAGAAAGACGCTCTAACGCGTGCTCTCAAAGCGGCTCGAGCAGTTCGCTGGCCCACAGACCGAGCCGCCCCGGGGTATATTTTCAACTCGAATGCCTCACCGTTTAAGGCCATGCAGAAAGAGTTGGAACGCCGCCAGGACGAGTTTGAAGAGTACCTTCATCCGCGTTCCTAAGGCTCCTGACTTCTTGAGCCTTCGTTATTTCTAAATTCTCCTCGTGAAGTATCTGTTGACATAGACACTTCGCAATTTCTACAGAGGAACTTTCTACAAAGGAACCACCATGCAGAATGGACGCGCAGGACGCCTGCACCCCGCCGTCGGCACTGCCCGCCGCCACCTCGCCGCCGCCCTCGAAAAGCTCCTCGGTGCCGGAAGCATCAAAGCCACCGGACGCTCCCGCACCGCCTCCATCGCGGACACCGCAGACCTGCCGCTGCTCCTGGTCGCCTGCAGTGGCGGCCCCGACTCCCTCGCACTGGCAGCCATTGCCGCGCACTTCGCCCGCCGCGGCGACGTACGCGTAGGTGCCATCATCGTCGACCACGACCTACAAGAAGACTCCGCCGCGGTCGCCGCGCAGACCGCGCAGACCCTCACCGACCTGGGGCTTCACCCCGTCATCACCGAAAAAGTGCAGGTTCCCGTCGGGAACATGGGCCCCGAAATGGCGGCGCGCACCGCCCGCTACACCGCCTTCACGAAAGCTGTTGAAGCCACCGGCGCCCGCGCCGTGCTGCTCGGCCACACCCTCGACGACCAGGCAGAAACCGTGCTGCTCGGCCTAAGTCGCGGCTCCGGCACACGCTCCCTTGCCGGTATGCCGCCGGTGCGCGTCGAAGAGGGCGTCACCTACCTGCGCCCTTTCCTCGGTCTGCGCCGCACCGACATGCTCAATATCTGCGACGCCGAAACCCTCACCCCCTGGATCGACCCGACCAACACCGACGAAACCCTCATGCGTGCCCGCATCCGCCACAGCGTGCTGCCCTACCTTGAGGAGCACCTCGGCGGGGACGTCGCCCGCTCCCTGGCGCGCACCGCCTCCGTAGCTGGCCCCGACGCCGAATACCTCGACGAACAAGCGCAGGCAGCCTACAAGCAGGCGCTCCTACCCGCCGGAACCGCCGTGCGCGGCATCGAACCTGAAGACGCCGTGCTGCTGGACCGTGCACAGGTGGCTGCGCTGCATCCGGCGCTTCGTTTGCGTGTGCTTGCCACCGCCTGCAAAGCCGCCGGAGGAGAGAACCCCGGCTTCGAACGACTGCAGGCGCTGGACTCTTTCACCGCCGAATACGCGGTAGCTGGGTCCGTTCAGATGCCCGGTCACGTGAGCGCGTACCGTCGCCGCAAAATTGTGCACCCGGCAACCGGTGAACGCCTGGACGTGCTCGTATTAGTGCCAACTCGACCCTAACTAGGTGCCCGCGGAAGCATCCTCAGCACACACTATCTGCGTGGTGAGGTGCGCCGCGGCGCCGTTTTAAGCCATACTTAAGGCGAACACCATCCACATAGTCCGCCGTGGGAAGGCATGAAACCCCTTTACCTGGGGCCCCCGGCGGAGGCGCAGAGCGTCTAAAGATACGAAGGAATACATCGTGCAGGCTATCGACGTGCAGGACGATATTAAGAACGTTCTCTTCAGCAAGGAAGAGATTAACGCGAAGGTCGCCGAACTGGCGGCACGCATCGACGAAGATTACGCCGGTAAGGACGTGCTGTTGGTGGGTGTTCTCAAGGGCGCCATCATGATCATGGCTGACCTTTCCCGCGCTCTTAAGGGCCACTACACCATGGACTGGATGGCTGTTTCTTCTTACGGTTCCGGCACCAAGTCCTCCGGCGTTGTGCGTATCCTCAAGGACCTGGACACCGACCTGGTGGGCCGCAACGTCCTGATCGTTGAAGACATCATTGACTCCGGCCTGACCCTGGCATGGCTGCAGCAGAACCTGATTTCTCGCGGTGCAGCTTCCGTTGAGATTTGCACCCTGCTGCGCAAGCCCAAGGTCGTCAAGGCTGACGTTGAGGTCAAGTACGTCGGCTGGGACATCGAGCCCGAATTCGTTGTTGGTTACGGCCTGGACTTCGCTGAGAAGTACCGCAACCTGGACTGCGTCGCAACCCTGCACCCGCACGTTTACTCCTAAGCCTTCACCTCAGCAACCATGCTGTTAGGTGGTGACGCCCCGCCTCCTCACGCTTGTGGGGGAGCGGGGCGTTGCTGTACCCGACGGTGGATGTACTCGGGGGCGGATGTACCCGCCGAAGAAGATGCACTTTCACCCCCACCGAGTGCTACAACCCTTTAGCGGCTCTTCCGAGTTGAGTGTGGGTGACCG
>NZ_KV808302.1:0-209 GCF_001812205.1 Rothia sp. HMSC069C10 | reverse complement strand
TACACGGCTCGTTTCCGTGTGGATGGTGGCCCGTGGCAGATGATGGAAGTGACCCCGCAGGCGACCAGTGACCCGTTGCTGGTGCGTGTGTGGTGGGTTGATGTGGGACGCGTGGCAGGTGACTGCAGCTACGACGACACTCGCTGGGGCTGCAAGAACGACCCCACGATGGGTAAGAAGGATAACCCGAACCCGCGCCTGCGCAAGGC
>NZ_KV808301.1:337675-362476 GCF_001812205.1 Rothia sp. HMSC069C10 | reverse complement strand
CCGGTCACCCACACTCAACTCGGAAGAGCCCGTTAAGGCCACTGACACTGTTTCCCGCAGGCCGTCTTTTTCTCGCTCTCAAGGCTAGTTTTCCCATAGATTGCCGAGAGAAATCACGCGTACTCCTTGAAGTCACGGTAGGGTTCAGATACCCACATGAAGGAGCGACAACCATGGCGAAAAAGAAACGCCTTATATCCGGCGAGAAATTAAACTCCTGGTATCATGTTGCGTTGAAATCTGGGCACATCCTCCCGTTACCTCATGTGTTGACCTCGAAAACCAATTTCTCAGTTTATGAGATATCCGCAACCGCGTGAACGAGGATCCCAAGCCCAGCACGGAGGCTGCTGAGTAGTACTAGGCTTTCTGGTCTAGCTCATATATAGAAACCACCCCCTTTTGCGGCGGAATCTGCGGAGGGGGTGGTTTTTGTGTGCTTTGAGGAGGCGCGGGTGGGGGAGTGCGGTGGGGTGCAGAAAGCTGTGTCGCGGGCTAGTTTTTAGCTCCAGAGTGCTAGCGTGGTAGTAGGGCGAACGTCCATAGTCATTCAGAAAATGGGTAGCTGGATGGTCCTGAAAATGATGTATCGCTGTTGATTATTGAGGGAGCACGAGCGTATGAAGTCGAATAAGTATGTTCCTGTTGGGATGCTGTTCTTGATCCTGGCAATTATCTTGAACGCAGTGTCAAATGTCAGCGACCTGGTGCTTGGAATTCTCTACGGCATCTCGATAGCAGTATTGATTATTGGACTATTTAATAGTCGAAAATAAGTGCTGTAGCAGACGAAAACGGACCCGGCAGGCTATCCATTAGGTAGCCCGCCAGGTTCTTCGGGAAGCAAAGTTTGTTCACTAAGAAGTAGTAGGCTTTGCTGTTGAAGTGCATTTGGGGGGGGGAAGGTATGGCAAGCGTTGAGGTGATGAAGGAACGGGCTCGTATTGCGGGGCGTTTCAACCTGTCTGCTCGCCGAAACCCGGAACACAGGGCACTTGTTGCGCTCGCTGCTCAGAAGGCGGGAGGGGAGTGTCAGGTGGTCCCTGTGGCTCCCGGTGAAGATGAGGCTGACGTACTCGACCGTGCACGCAAGGTTGCGGGCGGTAAGCCGGTCATTATCGTGACTGAGGCTGATGGGAAGCTTTCCGCCCGCCTTATGGGTAGTGACGACATGATATTAATATATTAAATTAATGTTTTGTTTAAGAATCTAATGTATTTACTAGATGAGGTGCAGTAGGTAGTGTTTGTTATAAATGAGACTTTGGGGAAGCTTAAGGATTATTCTCTAGCTAAGACGTTGTTGAAAGGGCTTCCAAAGATTCTTGTCTCGGTTTATGCAATTGCAATAATTATTAGCTTTTTCCCTGATGGTTGGGTGAAGGGCGTTGAAGATGGTCTTGCTCTGAGGATTATCCTTGAAGGTTTAAATTATGCTGGATTAGGGCAAATGGTTGACCCTATTAATAGTTTTATCTCTCGCGTTAAAAACGGTGAAGAAGCATGGGTATTTTTCCTGCTGTCTATCCTCGCAGCTTCTTCAAGTAGCTACTATCTAAATGGCCTGAGGCGTCGAATTGAGGATTATGATATTTGGAGAATCGTTAGTGACCCTCCCGAGTCTATATTTGTGCTTGTATTTTCCATATCTTCACTTATAGATTACGGTAGGATTGGTGATTTTCATTCGTCGTTCTTTATTTTTTATAATGCCCCAATTTGTCTTGCAATTATCGGTATTTTTGATCTTTTTGTATTAAAAAATAGGCATGATGGCATCATTTCTAGTAATAATAAATTTATGTTGCTTGTGATTATTGTTGGAGATGTTCTTCTTTCTTTCTTTCTTTCTTTCTTGCTTGCAATTATTTTTGCTCCTGTCGTTTTGATTCTTATTTTATTTGGATTTGTAGGAACACAAAGTAATTGACAAGTAAAACGGACCCGGCAGGCTATCCATCAGATAGCCCGCCGGGTCCCTTCTTTTATACCGCTGCTATGCGCTCAGCCTTTTAGCGGGTGGTGCGTTCCAGCAGCTGCAGCACGTTCTGGTAGCTGTGGCCGGTCGCCTCCGTCATGCCCTGCTCACAGGTGCGGTTCGCCGAAATGTATGCGGCAAACTGCTTCTGCTCGCTCAGCTCAGAAGCCTCAGCCTCCGTAGCGCTCGCAGTCAGCTCGGGGTGCAGCATACCGCGGTCACCCGCATAACCACAGCAACCCCAGTGCTTCGGCACGTACACGTCGTCACTCATCGCGTTCGCAATCTTCTCAAACGCAGGCTGAGTACCCAAGTGAGTCATGGAGCAGGTCGGGTGCAGTGCAACCGACGGCAGGGGAGCAGACACGGTCAGCTTGTTCAGCATGTTATCGGCGGCGAACTGCACCGCATCGTACATGCGCAGACGCGAGTAGTCCGGCTCACCCGGCTTCAGGCCGTTCACGATCTTGTGCTCAAGCGCCTTAATAACCTTCTCGCGCATCACCTCAAGGCCCTCAGTACAGGACGAAGCGTCACACACGACCGGCAGGCGGCCACCGTCAGTAGCCTCCCACAGGGACTTCAGCACACGGTCGCTCATGATCGAGTAGCCGTCGGTGAAGCCCTTCGACTTCCACGGGGTAGCACAGCACATCTCACCAATATTGTCCGGGATGCGGTACTTCACGCCGGTACGCTCGCACAGGCGGATGAACGCCTGGGTTGCGTTGACCGGGTCATGCTTGCCGTCGCCGTCCACGCCGCCGAACATGGAGTTCACGCAGGCGGGGAAGAACACAATCTCAGCGGTTGCGTCCTTGTGCGGCTTACGTGCCGGGCCGCCGACCGGCAGGCCCTTCTTGTAGGAAGGAACCGTGTCGTCACCCATGACCTTACGGGCAATGTTGGTGGTGCCGTGCACCACGGGGAACGGCAGCTTCTTAGCCACAGTCAGGGACTTACCGGCAACCTTATCCATGATGCCCCACTGCTGTGCGGCGACCTTCCAGCCGGCGGCGGCCAGCTTGTCCTGGTTCTCAGAACGCAGGCGGCGAATCAGGTCACCAGTGTTAATGTTCACGGGGCAGCGGGTCTGGCACATGCCGTCCACGGCGCAGGTGTCGATGCCGTTGTACTCGTACTCCTTGCGCAGACGCTCGGCGAGCTCGTGGTCGCCGTTCGCCTCAGCGGCAGCAATCTCACGGCGCATCACGATGCGCTGGCGCGGGGTCAGGGTCAGGTTGCGGGAGGGGCAGACCGGCTCGCAGTAGCCGCACTCCACGCAGCGGTCGACTTCTTCCTCTACGGTTTCGGCAACCTTCAGGTCGGTCACGTAGTCGGTGTCCGGCTCGGCGAGCAGAACACCGGGGTTCATGAAGCCCTTCGGGTCAATGAGGCGCTTAATCTGGCGCATCACGTCGAAGAGTTCCTCACCGAACTGGCGGCTCACGAACGGCGCCATGATACGGCCGGTACCGTGCTCAGCCTTCAGCGAGCCGTCAGCGGAAAGGATCAGCTGAACCATTTCTTCGGTGAAGTCGCGGTAGCGGTCCAGCTGCTTCGGGTCGCGGAACTGCTCGTTCAGCATGAAGTGGATGTTACCGTCCTTCGCGTGACCGAAGATCACGGAGTCCTGGTAGCCGTGTGCGTCGAACAGCTTGGTCAGGTCGCTACAGGTGTTACCCAGAACCTCAACAGGAACAACCACGTCTTCAAGCAGTGCGTTAGTGCCGGAGCGGCGGTTACCCGCAACGGTGGTGTACAGGCCGCGGCGTGCCGCCCACAGTGCGTTACGCTCAGACAGCTTGCTGGTCATCGACACCGGCGAAGCCACCGGCAGGCTCTTAAACATGGGTGCTGCAGCGGCAGCCAGGTCGCTCAGCTCCTGCTCGGAGTTGCCCTGGAACTCAACCAGCAGGGCGGCGTGGTCCTTCACGTCGATGGCGGCGAGCGCCTCCGCAGCCTGACCGGTACGCTGAGCCACACGAATACTGGTGGCGTCCATCAGCTCGACGGTAGCGAGCTTGTTAGCAACCAGTTCGGGCACAGAGCGTGCAGCATCAATCAGGTTGTCGAACACGAGCAGGCCGGTGGAAATGTTCTTCAGAATCGGCAGGGTGCGGTAGGTAGCCGAAGCAACAAAACCGAGGGTACCCTCCGAACCAATCAGCAGGTGCTGCAGAATGTCGACGGGGGTCTCGAAATCGACCAGGGAGTTCAGACCGTAACCCATGGTGTTCTTCATGGAGTACTGCTGGCGAATCTTCGCCATGGACTCGGGGTTCTCAAGCACGCGCTTGCGCAGGCGCAGCAGGCCCTCGTGGATTTCGGGTTCAAGGGAGCGCAGCTTCTGGTCAGCGTCCGGCTCGGCGGTGTCGATGATGGTGCCGCTGGGCAGCACGAACACCATGGAGTCCAGGGTGTTGTACGTGTTGTACTTGGTGCCCGAAGACATGCCGGAGGAGTTGTTCGCAACCACACCACCGATGGTGCAGGCGGACCAGGATGCGGGGTCGGGGCCGAGCTTGTAGCCGTAGGGTGCCAGGTAGTTGTTGACCATCATGATGGTCGCGCCGGGCTGCACACGAACCTTCTTGCCATCTTCAAGGACCTCAATCTTCTTGAAGTGGCGGCGGGTGTCGACCATGAGGCCGTCACCGCTTGCCTGGCCGGAGAGGGAGGTGCCGCCGGAGCGGAAGGTGAGGGGCAGGCCGAGGTCGCCGGCTGCGCGGAAGATGTTTGCGACGTCTTCGGCGGAGTCGGGGCGAATCAGGCCGGCGGGCACGAGCAGGTAGTGGGATGCGTCGTGCGAGATTGCCAGGCGTTCGAGTTCGGAGACGCTGGATTCGACGGCTTCTGCGCGTGCATCGGAGAGTAGGCGCTTGAGGGTGTCCTCGTAGGGGGACTTGAGTGCTTTGGAAGTGTTTGACACAACGGTGGTCATGATGAATCTCCTTAGTGAGACTGTCTTACCTTTCAGTATGTGCTCTTGAACACCGTCTTTTCCGCTTAGCTATGGCTAAGCTTGGCGACTACTTGTCACCATAAAGGGGGTGGGTTATACACCGTGCTGATGCGGTGGTTTGCCGCGTATTTGCTGGCTTTCCGGGGGAATACGCCCGGGCCTGCGGAGGCGCACCCACCACACTCTGAACGCCGCGGTTGCTCTTAGGCGCGGCTGCCGAGGGTTGTAACATTCCAGCGGCTAACCCAAAAGGCGGCTAACCCAAAAGAAAGCGTGGGGCAGAAAGCTACATGCTTTCCACCCCACGCTTGTGTAACGTTTAGGCTTCGTCGAAGAAGTCCTCATCAAGCTTCATGATGGTGTACGTGCGTGCCACCTGTACGCCAACACCGTACTTAATCATGAGGCGCGCCAGGTGCTCACCATCAATCAGAACGAGGGAAACTCCGCCACCAAGTTCCTCCGCATAGCCGCGTGCGTCAGACGTATAGGAGCTCGACGTGATGAACACTCCCTGCGTTGCCTTGCCATGCAGTGCGCCCACAAAGCTCTGAAGGGCAGGGCGTCCCACCACATTGTCCTTGGCGTAACGCTTAGCCTGGACATAAATCTTTGAAAGACCCAACGCATCCTGGTCAATGATTCCGTCCACGCCGCCGTCATTGGAAGCCGGAGTAACGGTGCCGCGTCCTGCCGGGCCGCCGTAGCCCATCGCCAACAGAACATCCACCACCAGATGCTCAAAAGCAGTCGGAGACATTGCGCGGACGCGTTCCAAAATATCGTGCGTCAGCGCGGACTCAATCTGAGTGATGCTTTCATCAATGAGTTCCTGCGGGGTGCTATCAGACACCTCAGAGGGTGCAGTCGTGACGGCAACAGTCTTGGTAGCGGTCTTCGGGGTTTCCTGCGGGTCCTGCTCGGAACTATCAGACTGGGAACGCTCACGCGTGCTGCGGGCGGAACGAACGATATGCGCGACGACATCATCGGGGATGCCCCCAGGATGAGCCTCAATCAGCTTCAAGCCTTCGTCAGAAATAACCTGCTGACCGCGGCGAGGGGAATCAACCGCACCGAACATCTTGAGATAGGTCAAGCCCCAACTAATGCGGTCCACATAGACGGGACGCTTGCCGTTCGGCAGGTAGGGTAGTAGCTGCTCGTCAGAAAGCGGGTAGCGCTCTGCTACAGCGCTATAAATCTCTTTATTGGTGCGGGAGTTGCCGTCAGATAGGTAAGCAAGAATGCTGGGAATGAATTCGTAGAACTTGGGAAGTTCAACCTCAGTGGTATCAGGCGACTGAGCGGTCATCGGTGTATCTCCATTGATTGATAACGGCTGGTTAATAACGGCGGGTAGTCCGTTCTTAATATACCTCTAATACAAAAGATAATCGTTACCAGAGGTGCCTGTTTTCCCTTGTGCAGGCTTTATTAGCGCCGCAGCTGCTCTTAGGCGCGGCCGCCGAGGGCCGTAACATTCCAGCTAGCAGTACTATCAGAAGTCACCACACCACAAAACAGGGGAGAACCCGCCGAAGCACGCACCCCCAAATCCTCCACAAACACGCGGCCACCCGCAGGCACACTACGCTCCTTACGATCCACACCCGCACAATACACCGTCATCTTCGCACCCGAACGGTTCTCCACCGCAACCGAACCGCCGCCCGATTTCGACACAGTATCGTGCACAAAACCGCGGTGTAAAGACCGCCGCCCAAAGGTCACAGCACAAGGTCACAGTGCAACGAAATAGAAACGCAAACGCAACGGCGTGGAGTATCATTCACACTATGGATAAGGCAGAACAGAACCAGACAGACAACACGGTAAAGAACGGCACAGCACCCAATACCTCGGGGAATACCTCGGGCAATATTCCGGGGAACAGCCCGGTGGGTGCGTCTGCGCGCCCTGAAACTGTTGCATCTGAAACTACCGCATCTGAAGCCGCCGCTGAGAATACCACGAAGGCTGGTTATACCCAGTCGGCACCGGCAGAATCCAGTGCCGCCAAAACTAGTGCTGCAGCAAGTAGCCCCGCAGAGGCTACCGCCCCCGGCATGGAGGCAGTACAGGTTGATGCCGTGCAGATTGATAGCGCCCGCCTGGACAGCACCCACTCCGTCTACTCCACCGACCTGGACCCCGACGACTACGAAGAGGTCGTCGAAGAATACGCCACCACCGACGCGCCGGACGGTACGCACCGCGAGGAGCGTCGCATCACCCGCACCACGCATCACCCGCACGGCAAGGGCGACCAGAAAGCGGGCACCCAGGGTAACCCCGATGGTGACGCCGAGATTATTGATGTAGGCGAACCTGAAACGCACACCACGACTATCCGCACGGTCACCCGCACCGTCACGGACCCGCCGCGTCGCGCCCCGCGCACCCGCCTGTTCCGCACGCTCAGCAAGTACCGCGGCGAGAAGAACCTGGCGGCGTGGGAGGAACGCTCCTCCACGCCCATGTTCGTGGCGTCCGTACTGTACCTGCTCGCGTTCGCCGCGCCCATCATGAGCACACGCATTCAGGAGCCGTACGACGCGTACCTCAACATCATTCAGATGATCCTGTGGGGCCTATTCGCCGCCGACTACTGCATTCGCCTGTACTTGGCGCCGCGGCGACTCTACTTCATCACGCATAACCTGATGAACCTGGCGATTGTGCTGCTGCCCGCGTGGCGTATTGTCAGCTTCCTCTCCATGATTTATATGACCGCCAACCGCCAATATAAGAGGCTCTCAGAGCTGGCGGTGAAGCTCTTCGGATACACCGCGATCTTCATCATCATGTTTGCCCTGTCGATCTATTCGGTGGAGTCCTCCGAGCCGGGCGCGATGATTCGTGACCTGCCCACCGCCTACTGGTGGATGTTCACGACCCTCTCCACGGTCGGCTACGGAGACGTTTACCCGGTCACCGGTATCGGCAGGGTCATCGCCGTGATCGTCATGCTGTACGGCGGGGGCTTGGTCGCGGTTGCTACCGGTGCGCTCGCGAGCTGGATTATCGAAAAGTTTGGTGGCAGGGAGGAGCAGGAGTACCCCGCAACCAAGGCTGACGTGGACGATCTTCGCCAGGAGATTTCTGAGTTGCGTGCCCTGCTGGCTCGTGAGTATGCGCGCCGTGAAGCCCGCGACTACACGTTGCGTGAGGTCGTGGATGAAGACGGTGTGCACCCGGTTCCTTCGGATGCGGAGGCGGCACGCCGCGCCGGTTTCAGCGCCGCCGCGGGCTTTACTGCCCCTGGTACTCCTGGCGCTCCGGGTGCTGCTGCGGCAGCTTCTGCGGAGGCTACCCCGAACACCGCGCCCGGCGCCGCGCGGGCTGGTGAACCTGCCGACTCCTCGGCATCTCATGAGGTTGCGGTGCGCGAGCAGGAGCCGGTCGCCCTGCTGGAGGAGACCCGCCAGACGTTCACGATTATTCGTGAGAAGTTCTCGCTACGTTCCCGCAAGCAGTAGTCCGCTCGCAAATACCCTGCGGACAGTAACCGGGCTGTAGCGGCTCGGTTGCGGTAGCGCAGATAGCAGCGCAGATATAACAGTTCAGTTGAGGCTTGGCGCTCAAACCCACACCGCATACTTATTGAAGCGGTGGGTTTGGGTGCCGAGCCCACGCGAAGGCAAGACGAAGGCAAGAAAATTGCCGCCCACGCCACCGTGCGGGATATTTCGCCTTGTCGAGGCAAAATTAGCCCGTGGAGAGTGCAAATTGGGGCTCGTGTGCGCGAAAAACCCCTCAACTTAAGATCTAATGTGACCAAACTATCTTTTAAAAATGGCCGCCACTGGTGAAACTCCTAGCCAGAGCCTATAAACTATCTACCGTGCCGGTTATCGAACGCCCTGTAGCCTCAATGCGCTACGGGGTGTCGTCGTATCCCCACCTCACTCACGGGGAGGCACCACTCAACTCACAAACTCACTCAAACACATACTCTGTTAGGACACGTTCGTGGCACCTAAGTCCACTCTGGGCGCGCTC
Organism: Rothia sp. HMSC069C10; assembly: GCF_001812205.1. Classification (NCBI taxonomy): domain Bacteria; kingdom Bacillati; phylum Actinomycetota; class Actinomycetes; order Micrococcales; family Micrococcaceae; genus Rothia; species Rothia sp. HMSC069C10. Next base: position 353,528 of record NZ_KV808301.1, on the reverse strand, counting down.
GCTCTACTCGGCGCGCTCTCTCTCACCGCGTGTGCACCCGCACCGAATAACGCCTCCGCAAGTGCGGTTGTTGACCCCGCAGCTTTTGAAACCGTCGAGCCTAGTGCCGTTTCCGCCCCCGGCGATGACAGCACCGGAATTAAGGCGGCGGTTAATGCCTCGCATGACCCGTCGATTCACCCGGCTGCGACCCAGCCCACTGAAACCCCCGCGCCGGCGGGTGCCGGTAGCTATACGCCGGATGCTCAGGAACAGACCGCATACACCGCGGCGCCCATGCCTTCCTCGGCAGCCGTTGCGCGCTCGCAGAAAATCATGGACGGCACCTGGGTTCAGCAGGACTCTACCAACCTTGAGAACTACATGGACGCAGTCATTCACGACGGCATTATCGAGGTCACCTACCACCTGAACCACGAAGAGCTGGCAACCCCCTTCTGGGCTGGCACTTTCGAGGCGAAGACCGGCAACTTCAGCTACATTTCGCACGTGGACCACGCGAAGCTGAGCCACGCACCGTACGCCTCCGATAAGGAAACCAAGGAATTCGTCATGGAGGACGGCGTGCTGAGCTTCCCCATGACCTTTGAGGGTGCCACCCGCATCATTCACCTGGAAAAGCAGCACAGCTAAGCGCGCTGCCGGGGGAGTTATCTCATATCTGGCACGCATGACGGACGGGGCGTTCCCGTTGCCGCGTGCGGGCTATAGAATGGGACTATGAGCGAGAACACGACCCCCGAGCATGGCACCGCAGCCTCGGTGCAGGATTCCTTCGAGCTACCCAGCGCACCGGACCAGTTCCAGCGCCTGTGGACCCCTCACCGCACCGCCTACGTGAGCGGTGGCCAGAAGGACTACACCGAGAAGACCTGCCCCTTCTGCACCGCGCCCAGCCGCAGTGACGAAGAGTCGCTGATTGTGCACCGCGGCGAGCATGCCTTCGTGATTCTCAACCTCTACCCGTATAACCCCGGTCACCTGCTGGTCTGCCCGTACCGCCACATCCCGTTCTATGACGATGCGACCGAGGCAGAAACCATGGAGATTGCGCAGCTGACGCAGCTCGCCATGAAGGTTCTGCGCGAGGTGTCGCATAATGACGGCTTCAACATTGGCATTAATCAGGGCAAGGTGGGCGGCGCGGGCATTGCTGATCACCTGCATCAGCACATTTTGCCGCGCTGGAGTGGAGATACGAACTTCCTGCCGATTATTGCTCAGACGAAGACCATGTCTCGCACGCTGGATGATATGCGCTCTGCGATTGCGGGGGGGTTTGCCCGCCTCAGCTAGATGGCGTGGCTCATCCGTCAGATAGTCCGGCTGAGCGGCTTGGTGATTTTGAAATTTTGCACTAATTGCTTCAATTTGCCAGCTAGTGCACAGAAATTCTGCGTCATAAATGCGCAGATTGGGCAGTCGATGCGTATTTGAATGATGTTATGTCCATTGGATATGGCAAAGTTTTAAATGCAGCGACGCTGCGGGGAAGCTTCCGGCTTCCATGAACACCGCATAGCTCACCGAAAAATAGCGGTCACCGATCGCTTTCGGGCTTGGCAGGGTAAGCGCCCTGCCTCAACCACAGAGGTCAGCGCCTCAGCTGAGAACCCACCCCGTCGTGCGTGAACGCACGGCAACACTGCGAGGGGTGCGGATCAGCGTGAAGGACGCTGGCCTCTTTTTGTGTTCTGCGGATGCGCGTGGCAGATGCGTGTGGGGGCGAGCGCGCGGGGAATGTGCGGAACGTCTAGGGTGAGCCCGCCGGTCGTGCCACGAACCCGCCAGACCCGCTAGATTTGCCAGCACTAGATGTACCAGACCCGTTAGAGTGGAATGCTATGGACTACCCCAACCTGCTTGAGACTGCTTTCGACGAGTTTAGTGCTGTGCCCGTCGCTGGTAATAATGCCTGCGCCGGTCATGATGCCGCCGGTGATTCTGCAGGCGCGCCGCAGCTGCTCATCTGGAGGCAGATCCGCTGGTCCAACCGCCGCCCGCTCATTGAAGTGGAACCGGTCGTGCCCGGCGGGGTCGCGGAAGGAACTCATAACCGGGCGTCTCAAGCGGCGGGGGAGAGCGCCCCTAACCAGGAAAGCAACCCTGCGCAGCGTGGCGTTCCGAGCGGGGTTCGCATCCAGATTCCGTTGACCCCCGGCGCCTACCTGGGGCTGCGCATTCCGCGCGATAGCGAGGGGGAACTCTACCGCTACTGCGCCGGCTATACCACCGGCACGAGCAATGACGCCGCCCCCGAATCTGCGGGAATCCGCCGCGTACCCTGCCCCGAGGGCACCCGCATCCAGCGTGGCCAGCAGTGCCCGCGCTGCACCGCCCGCGACGAATTCACCGCCCTGCACAGCGCGCACCTGTACCCCGGAACGCTCACCGAATCCATGCGCGCCTACGCCATGCTGGAGCATCGCCTCTACATCGCGACTTTCCCGGACGGCACGCACAAGGTCGGCACGAGCTCCCTGCATTCGACCCCGCGCCGCCTGGATGAGCAGGCGGTCGCCACCGCCACCTACATTGCGCTCGCACCCGACGGGCTTGCCATTCGCCGCGCCGAGGACGCCGTGACCGCTCTCGCGAAGATTCCGCAGGTCAAGCAGGTGGCGAGCAAGTACCGCGCCTGGACGAACCCGCTGCCCGGCGCGCAGCTTCGTGTTGCCCATCAGGAGGCGGTTGCCCGCGCCCGCGAAGCGCTCGCCGAACTAGCACGTACCGACCCGGAGGTGCCGCTCACCGCCCTGGATGAGCCGTGGATTCCGTCGCTTGCCATGAACCGCCCGTATGCGGCTCTGCGCGCGCAATCGCCCGAACCGCTGGCGCCCTGTGAATCTGGTCTGGGTGGTTCCGGTACTGAGAGCGGGGCGGCTGGCTTCTTCTGCACGGGCGCGGCGGGTCAGTTTTTGAGCGCCCACACCGGCGATGCTGACGCGGCGTTCCTGGTGAATACTGCCGCGTGGCGGAACGTGCTGGTGGAGCCTGCGCAGGAGTTCACGCGGGTGAGGGTGCAGGGTTCTCTGTTCTAAACGGGCTCGCTGTTTTAATACCCCCGGCGCTCCGCCCTAGCCGGAGCCCCACACCAAAACCCCGCACCAAACGCCCACACCAAACCCCTGAACCAAAACCCCCGCACCCCCTGCGCCAAAACCCCAGTAACCCCGCCCCGTCCGGCATGAGCGAACGAGCCGGGCGAACCATTCAGCCGCTGGCGTGCGTGTACTAAAATGGAAAGCATGTCCAAACCCCTCATTCGTCTTCTCGGCCAGGGCGTACGCGCCGCGACTAAGCTTCGCGGCGGCGGCTCCGCCTTCCCCGGCCTTGTCATGGAAAAATTGCACCCCGACTTCGTCGCTGAAGAGCTCGCGAAGCTGCCCTACGGCGTGGTTGTTGTCTCCGGCACGAACGGTAAGACCACCACCACGAAGATGGCTGTGCAGCTGCTTGAAGCTCAGGGTCTGAAGGTTTTCACTAACCGCACCGGCTCGAACTTTGTGCGCGGTGTCGCCGCGGCACTGCTGGGCGAGATGACCCTCGGCGGCAAGCTTGATGCTGATATTGCTGTGCTTGAGCTGGATGAGGCGCACGCCGTGCACTTCGTCAAGGCAGTCAAGCCCGATTACGCTCTGCTGCTGAACGTTCTGCGTGACCAGCTGGACCGCTTCGGTGAGATTGACACGACCCGCCGCATGCTGGCGACCGTCGCCTCCGCAACGACCGGTACCGTGGTGCTCAACCGTGAGGATCCGCGCATCCGCTCCCTCGCTGAGAACGTGCAGCCGGGCGTGACCGTCAAGTACTACGGTCTGGATGAGTCCTTGCGCTCGTACTTCCCCTCGGACGATGAGATGCGCGGCGGCACCGTCGCGAAGGCAACCCTGCCCGATGCCGACGTCACCCTGACCGCGTTCTCCGGCACCTCCGCAACCTTCGACCTGGCGGGCGTGGAGCGAGTCGGCGAAATCAACCTCTACGGCATTTACAACATCTTCAACGCGGCAGGCGCTATGGCGCTGACCCGCGCCGTCATGGGCGAGAAGCTCAACGAAGATAAGCTCATCGCGGAGCTGGCGAAGATTACCCCCGCCTTCGGTCGCGGTGAGACCCTGAACGTGAACGGCCGCCCGCTGCAGCTGCTGCTGGTGAAGAACCCGAGCGGTTTCCGCCTGTCCCTGGCGAGCGCGAACGCTGACGACTACGCCACCATGATTACGATCAACGACCAGTACGCTGACGGTCGTGACGTGTCGTGGCTGTGGGATGTTGACTTCGACAGCTTGAAGAAGACCGGCGTGCAGATGGTTTCGGGTGTGCGCGCCTGGGATATGGCGCTGCGCCTGGAGCATGACGGCGTGAAGGTTGATGAGGTCAACGAGAACCTCGCCGATGCGCTCAAGGGCTTCATCGCCTCCAGCGGTAACGCGCCCATGCGTATTTTCTGCACCTACACCGCAATGCTGGCTCTGCGTGAAGAGCTCGCAAAGATCACTGACGTTGAGAGGGTCTCCTAATGACGGCAACTCACACTTTTGAGGGCACCCCCGCCTCCGGCCCCAATAACGGTAAGACTCTGCGTATTCTGCAGCTGTACCCGCTCGACATGAACATTTACGGCGACTGGGGTAACACTCTGGCGTTGGCTCGTCGCGCGCAGGCGCACGGCTTTGACGTGCAGATTCTGGACCACAACCCCGGTCAGCCTTTCCCGGAAGATGTTGACATCATTCTGGGTGGCGGCGGCCAGGACTCGGGTCAGTCCGTGATTCAGGATGACCTGCACGCGAACGGTGACACGCTGCGCTCGCTGGCTGAGGCTGGCGTGCCGATGCTCGTCATTTGTGGCCTGTACCAGCTGTTCGGCAAGGAATTCCGCACCCGTGAGGGTGAGGTGCTGAAGGGTATCGGCATTTTTGATGCGCACACGGTCGGCGGCGATGACCGCCTGATCGGCAACATTGTTGAGGAGTCTGAGGAGTTCGGCACCGTGATTGGTTTTGAAAACCACTCGGGCCTGACTTACCTGGGTTCCGGCTGCACCCCGCTGGCTACCGTCACCAAGGGTGAGGGTAACAACGTGACCGATACGTATGAGGGTGCGCGCGTGCACAACGTGATTGGCACCTACCTGCACGGTTCGCTGCTGCCGAAGAACCCGAAGATTTCGGACTACCTGATTGAGCAGGCGGCTCAGCGTAAGTTTGGCGAGTTCACGCCGAACACGATTGACGACTCGCTGGTGGAGAAGGCGCGCGCTTCGGCTGCGTCTCGCCCCCGCTAGCCTATTCCTGGTGGTGGCGTGCACTTTCTGAGGTGGTGTGCGCCTCCGCTACGGTATAGTTGATTGAGTTATAGTACAGTGCGCGGGGCGTTTCGCCGTGTCCGTGCAGAGGTTTTGACTAAGGGAGATACGAATGTCCGGTCACTCTAAATGGGCGACTACTAAGCACAAGAAGGCTGCTATCGACGCTAAGCGCGCGAAGGCTTTCGCGAAGTTCATTAAGGCAATTGAAGTTGCGGCACGTATGGGCGGCGCTGATATTGCTGGTAACCCCGCTCTTGACCTGGCTGTGTCGAAGGCGAAGAAGAACTCCGTTCCTAACGACAACATTGACCGCGCAATCAAGCGTGGCGCTGGTCTGACCGGTGAGACCATTGACTACACCGAAATCATGTACGAAGCACGCGGCCCGCAGGGTACCGCTCTGTACATTGAGTGTCTGACCGATAACCGTAACCGTGCAGCGTCTGAGGTTCGCCTGGCTGTGACCCGTAACGGTGGCACCATGGCTGATCAGGGTTCGGTTGCGTTCCTGTTCGAGCGTAAGGGCGTTGCTGAGGTCACCAAGACTGACGGTCTGACCGAGGACGACGTTCTGATGGCTGTTCTGGATGCAGGCGCCGAAGAGGTTCTGGACGAGGGCGACGTGTTCACCGTTGTTTCCGCACCGACCGACCTGCCCGAGATCCGTAAGGCACTGGACGAGGCTGGCCTGGAGTACAACAACGATGACCCGGTCTTCCGCCCGACCATGCAGGTTGACCTGGACGCTGAGGGTGCTAAGAAGTTCATGAAGCTGGCAGACGCTATTGAAGAGCTCGACGACGTTCAGAACGTCTACTCGAACGCTAACGTTTCTGCTGAGGTCATGGCAGAGCTGGAAGCTGAGTAATCACTCGGATTCTGATATCTGATGCTTGAAGAAGCCGCTCCTTTAACCGAGCCGCCGTAGGGTGGCTGGTTGGGGGAGTGGCTTCTTAGCGTCTTGGGGCTATTTGGGGGATGCGCTGGGTGCTTTTCGCGGGGCGCACGGTGGCTGTACTTGTGGTGACTGTGCTCGTTATGACCGCGCTCGTGGCACGCCCCGGTGCCGGGTGCTAGGATTCTGAAGGGCTAGAATCTAGAGATTCTAGAGGGAGTTTGTCGAAAGGGGAGATGATGGCCGCCGCTCAACCTGCCGCACGCGATAGCATGCGTGAGAACCATGCTGCCACCGCCGTGGAGCGTGTGCCGGGTGCAACCCGCATCATGGGTGTTGACCCGGGCCTGACCCGCTGCGGCTTCTCCATGCTCGATATGACCGCCGACCGTAAGGCGCACTTCGTGAACGTGGGTGTTGCCGGCACAATCCCGGCGGAGTCCCTGGACCAGCGTATTCTCTGGATTTTCAACGCCGCCTCCCACTGGCTCGACACCTATAAGCCGGATGCCTTGGCGATTGAGCGTATCTTCGCTCAGGAGCAGGTGAACACGGTGATTGGTACGGCGCACGCTTCGGGTGCGGTGATTTCTGCTGCGGCGATGCGCGGCGTGCCGGTGTTCTTCCATACCCCCTCGGAGGTGAAGGCGGCGGTGACCGGTAGCGGCCGCGCCGATAAGGCGTCGGTGGGCCGTATGGTGACCCGCATTTTGGGGCTGGATTCCATGCCGAAGCCCGCTGATGCTGCTGATGCCCTGGCGATTGCGATCTGTCACGGCTGGCGTGGCGGTGGCATCGGTTCGGGCATTAACATGTCCGCTCAGACGCAGACTCACCAGGGTTCACGCCCGGCGCAGGCTCGCCGCGGCGGGTCGTTGACTCCGGCGCAGCGTGCCTGGATGGAGGCGGAGGCGCGCGCTCGCCGCTAGAGGCGCATTCGTGGGCTTTTTCGTACCTCTTGCTGGCTCGCATGTATTCGCTAAGAAGTTCGAATATATGCTTGATTTCAGAAGAAATATTCTAATATACTTGTAGTGTCTCCCCGTTGAACTGGGGGAGTGCGTTCTGTGGGTGCCGGAGTGCCCGGTGCCCTCACACTGCCGCGAGCCTCATTCCTAGGCGCGGTGTTGAAAGGTGGATAGAAATGATTGCATCCCTGACCGGTCGTGTGGCTCAGGTGGGCCTTGATCATGCGGTGATTAACGTGAACGGTTTTGGCATGCTCGTGTACGCTACCGCGCGTACTCTCTCCAAGTTGCGCACGGGTGAGGAGGCTACCGTGCTGACCACCATGATTGTGCGTGAAGAGTCGATGACTCTGTACGGTTTTTCGGAGCCTGCCGAGCGTGAAGTGTTTGACATGATGCTTTCGGTTTCCGGTATTGGTCCGCGTATTGCGCTGGCGGTGTTGAGTGTTCACACTGCCGCTGAGGTGGAGCGCGCCGTGGCGACCGGTGACGATAAGGCGTTCACGAAGGTTCCCGGTATTGGCCCGAAGGGTGCCCGCCGTATTGTGCTGGAGCTTGCCGGTAAGCTGATTCTCAGCGATGGCCAGACCGATGAGCTGCCGCTGAGCCAGGGCATTGTCTGGAAGCCGCAGGTGCTTGACGCTCTCACCTCCTTGGGCTGGAGTGAGAAGGACGCTTCCGCCGCTATTGACGCTTACGTGCAGCACAACCCTGCCGCAGAGACTGAGCCGGTGGGTGTGGCTCTGCGCGGTGTGCTCGCATCCTTGGGTACTCAGAACACGGTGGGCCGCCACTAAGCGGTGCGCCCTGTTCGACGTATCCCACTCAAACTTTTGTGAAAGAAGAATTCTATGAGCCAGAATCCCTATGAGCCGCAGCCCGCGGCGTCCCTGGTTTCCGGCGGGTATTTTCCCGGTCAGGTGCCCGGCACTCAGGCGTCTTCAACTCCCGCCCAGCGCCTGGTGGCGATGGAAGAAGAGCCTGAAGAGAAGATGATTGAGGCGGCACTGCGCCCTAAGTCTCTGGATGACTTTGTGGGTCAGCGCCGTGTGCGTCAGCAGCTGTCCCTGGTGCTGGAGGCTTCGAAGATGCGCGGCCGTAGCGCCGACCATGTGCTGCTGTCGGGCCCTCCCGGTCTGGGTAAGACCACTCTCGCGATGATTATTGCGGCAGAGATGGAGGCGCCGCTGCGCATCACCTCCGGCCCGGCGATTCAGCATTCGGGTGATTTGGCGGCGATTCTGTCTTCGCTGACTCCCGGTGAGGTGTTGTTCCTGGATGAGATTCACCGTATGAGCCGCCCGGCTGAGGAAATGCTCTACATGGCGATGGAAGATTTCCGTGTGGACATTGTGGTCGGTAAGGGTGCGGGTGCGACCTCCATTCCGCTGGAGCTACCGCAGTTCACCCTGGTGGGTGCGACGACCCGTGCGGGTCTGCTACCCGGCCCTCTGCGCGACCGTTTCGGCTTTACCGGTCACCTGGAGTTCTACTCGGTGGAGGAGTTGGAGCTGGTGCTTCGCCGTAGTGCGGGTCTGATGGATATGCAGATTACCTCCGAGGGTTTCACGGAGATTGCGGGTCGTTCCCGCGGTACGCCGCGTATTGCGAACCGTCTGCTGCGCCGTGTGCGTGACTGGGCGCTGGTGAACGGCGTGGACCGCATCAACGCGCGCGATGCCGCAACCGCCCTGGACATGTACGAGGTGGATTCGCGCGGCCTGGACCGCCTGGACCGCGCCGTGCTGGAGGCGCTGATTCACAAGTTCGGCGGCGGCCCGGTGGGTCTGTCCACCCTCGCCATTGCGGTGGGTGAAGAGACGGAGACCGTGGAGACGGTTGCCGAACCGTACCTGGTGCGTGAAGGCCTGATTGGTCGCACCCCGCGCGGTCGTGTGGCTCTGCCCGCGGCGTGGGAGCACCTCGGCTTGGAAGCACCGGAGATTCAGCTCTAGATCCGTATCAGCTCTAGGTCCGCATCAGCTTTAGCCCCGCACCAGCTGATAACACTGTAGTAGCCCGTGGGAGGTATCCGCCTCCTGCGGGCTGCTCTGCGCCCCCGGTAGCTCTTCTGCAGGCGCGGTAGCTCTTCTGCAGGCTCCATCGGGTTCTGTCCAGCTCTGTCAGTGACATAAAATTACGCCGAGAGAGTCCAAAACTCAGGTTAACCTCACAAAAACGCTGGTTCGGGGCGCTAAAGCTCATGCTCTCGCGTAGGATGGATACGTACTGTATCTACGATTCCACACCTTCTGGTACGCTCAACCCTCGCGGTGAGCGGCACGGGTGCGGATGTGAAAGTGAGACCATGGATTTTAACCTCCTGATTATGATTGCCATGATGGCGCTGCTGGCATGGATGATGTTCTCCGCCCAGAAGCGTCAGCGTAAGCAGATGGAGGAACTGCGCGCAATGCAGCAGTCTCTCGTCCCCGGCACCCAGGTGATGACTGGTTCCGGCATCTACGGCACCGTTGTCAGCACTGACCTTGAGAACAACAAGCTGCAGCTTCAGATTGCGGACGGTGTTGTTATCACCCTGGCACTGAACGCGATTATGGCCGTCGTCGAGGAGGAAGCCCCCGCGGCGCCCCTGACCGAGGACGTGTACGAGGCTACCGCATCCGAAGCTCCCGCTTCCGATACCTCTTCTGATACTGCTAAGTAATTCAGAGCGTATGAGCCCGGCGCCCAGTGAGCGGCGTCGGGTTTTCGCGTTACGGAATCTGTAGAACACTCAATACTATTCACACGAAGAAGGAACATTATGGCTAAGCGTTCACCGCTTGCAGCCGCGCGAGGGGCGCTCCTCTCGATGGTCCTGCTCATGGTTGTTATGGCTGCCGGTATTTTCGGCACCACCTATTCGGGAGGTTCTTGGGCGCCGAAGCTCGCCCTGGACCTTTCGGGTGGTACTCAGATGATTCTTTCTCCGAAGGTTAACGGCTCTTCGGATGAGAACGTCTCCCAGGAGCAGTTGAACCAGGCGGTTGAGATTATTCGTCAGCGCGTTGATGGTGCCGGCGTTTCGGAGGCGGAGGTTACGACCTCTTTCGGCTCGGGTAATAACGTGGTTGTTTCGGTTCCCGGAACGATTAGCGCTGAGACTCGTCAGCTGATTCAGGCGTCTGCAAATATGACCTTCCGCCCGGTGCTGCTTTCTGGTGCCGGTACTGCGGTGGCTGAGGATGCCCGCACTGCGGACGATAAGCTGCCCAAGCCCTCCGCGGAGCCGACTGATGGTTCGGACCGTAACTGGATTACTGCGGACCTGTACAAGCAGTACGAGGCGAAGGACTGCACCGCGGCACGTAATGAGGACGCCGATAGTGCGGACCCGACTAAGCCGATGGTGGCGTGTTCCACTGACGGTCAGGAGAAGTACATTCTGGGTCCTGTGGAGCTGAGCGGTAGCGATATTTCTACCGCAAGCCACTCGCAGGAGACGACCGGTCAGGGCGTGACTACGGGCCGTTGGGCTGTGAACATTCAGTTCAACGATGAGGCTCGTGAGAAGTTCCAGAACATTACTTCTCGCCTGAACGCGATTCGTGCACAGAACGCAAATGATCCGCGTGCCCGCTTCGCGATTCTGCTGGACGGCAAGGTGCTGTCTTCCCCGGTGTCGCAGGCTGTGATTTCTGACGGTAAGCCGCAGATTACCGGTAACTTCACCGAGCAGGAGGCGAAGGCTCTCGCCGATCAGCTCAAGTACGGTGCCCTGCCGATTAGCTTCACAATCCAGTCGGAGCAGCAGATTTCTGCGACCCTGGGTTCGGAGCAGCTGCGTGTGGGTCTGCTGACCGGCCTGATTGGTCTGCTGCTGGTGTTCGTGTACTCGCTGTTCCAGTACCGTCTGTTGGGCTTTGTCACGATGATGTCGCTGATTGTTGCAGGCATCATTTCGTACGAGGCGATTGCGCTGCTGGGCTGGGCGTTGAACTACCGCCTGTCCTTGGCTGGTGTGGCGGGTCTGATTGTGGCGATTGGTGCTACGGCTGACTCGTTCATCGTCTACTTTGAGCGTATCCGTGATGAGATCCGTGCGGGCCGCACGATCCCGTCGGCGGTGAACCACGGTTGGCAGCGTGCATCCCGCACTATTTTGGCGTCGAAGGCTGTGAACCTGCTGGCTGCTGTGGTGCTGTACGTGGTGTCGGTCGGTTCGGTGAAGGGCTTCGCGTTCACCCTTGGTTTGACTGCGATTGCTGACCTTGTGGTTGTGTACCTGTTCACCCACCCGATGCTGACTCTGCTGGCGAATACCCGCTACTTCGGTGAGGGTCACCGCCACTCGGGCTTGTCGCCTGAGTCGCTGGGCGCTACGCCGCTGTACCGTGGTGCCGGTCGCCTCCGCAGCCCGGAGGAGAAGCAGCTGAGCATTGCTGAGCGTCGCCGTGCAGAGCGTGCTGCCGCTGAGGCTGACGAGTCTGCTTCTGATGAGAAGAAGGAGAGCTAAGCATGGCTACCGATGTGAAACCTAATGCTTTTGCCCGCTTCGGTAATGACCTGCATTCGGGCGCCCGCTCGTACCCCTTCGTGGGTAAGCGCCGCCTGTGGCTGCTGCTTGCGGCTGTGCTGATGGCGGTTTCGGTTCTGATTCCGGCTGTTGGTGGCGGCTTCAACCTGGGTATTGATTTCCGTGGCGGTTCGGAGTTCGTGGTCTCGAAGACTGCGCACGTTGATACTGCTACGGGTGAGCGCATTATTCACGAGAAGGCGAAGGACGCTTCGGATGTTCGCGTGACCAATATTGCCCCGGGTACGATTCGTGCCCAGATGAGCAAGCTCAGCGATGATGAGACTCTGCAGGTGAAGGCGGCTCTGCAGGAGGGTTACGGCGTCTCTGAGAATGACGTGACCTCTTCGTTTGTGGGCCCGACCTGGGGTGCGGATGTGACCCGTCAGGCGTTCTGGGGTCTGGTCGCGTTTGTGGTGCTTGCGCTGATTGGTATGGCGTTCTACTTCCGTACCTGGAAGATGTCGTTGGCGTCTATTGCGGGCCTGTTCTTCACCGTGGTGGTGACGGTTGGCCTGTACGCCGCGTTCGGCTTCGAGATCACTCCGAGTGCGATTATTGGTTTCTTGACGATTCTGAGCTACTCGCTGTACGACTCGGTGGTGGTGTTCGATAAGATCCGTGAGAACACCGAGGATGTGCTGGAACGCCGCGACACGACTTTTGCCGAGCAGATTAACCTGGCGGTGAACCAGACTCTGGTCCGTTCGATTAACACCGCTATTGTGGGTGTTCTGCCGGTGGGCGCGATCTTGTTCATTGGTGCGTTCATCCTGGGTGCGGGTACTCTGCAGGACCTGTCCCTGTCGCTGTTTGTGGGTATTCTGGTGGGCATGTTCGGTACGCTGTTCGTGTCTGCGCCGCTGTATGCTTCGCTGCGTTTGGGTGAGGCTCAGATTCGTGAGCACACCGCGAAGGTGGAGAGCGGCAACTTCAAGGATGCTGACGAGGCTGAGGGTGACTCTTCGGAGGAGCCCGCCGAGGCTGAGAAGCCCGCGAAGTCCAGCAAGTCTGAGGAATCTGCTGACAAGGCGACCGAGGACGAGAAGGCAACCGAGAAGCCCGCTAAGAAGCCGGCACGTGCAACCATTGAGATTCACCGCGTGAACCTGAACGGTTAGCCAACGTTCCGCCAGCGCTACTGGCGCTGCTAACGATAGGGGAGTCGATACCGAAAGGTATCGGCTCCCCTTTAGCGTGCCCGCTGGTTTCTTTCCGCTGGTTTGCTCCCGCGGCGGCGCGGGGCAGCAGAACCGGGGGAGGGGCGCCTCCCTCATGCCCCGCTGAACCACCTCATGTACGCCAGCCTAATATTTCACAGGTCTAATATTTCACAGGTCTAATATTTCACCGGCCTAATGTGTCACAGTGCGGCATAGTTTACGCGCATATTTTGGCTCATATCCGCGTGCTGGGTAGGATAAAGGTAGAAGATACTGCGCGCCCGCATCCACGCCTTTCAACGACGAGCAGATTCGGGGGCTCAGGTCATCGCTGTTACGTCCAAAGGAGCCCGGAATGAGTGCAGAACCTGCCGTGAACGCTAACGCTGAGAACCCTGCAGGGACCGCCGAGAAGCCCGCGGTTCGGCCCGCTGGCCCGATTCCTCTGCCTGAAACTGATTCGTCTGATGCGAAGAAGAAGCGCGGCTCGCACCGTGTTATGGCTGCTAGCGGGCGTGTGCCTAACCGCCTCGTTTTTGGTGGCCGCAGCAGCACGATGGAGGCCTCCGACTCGCACGGCGGTACCATCCGTTTCTCCCCGATGATTGCGCCGGTCGTGCGTGCCGTGCGCCGCTACCACCCGGACGAAGATATCCAGGTGCTGCAGCGCGCCTACGAGGTGGCGAACCGCTGTCACGAGGGTCAGAAGCGTAAGAGTGGCGACCCGTACATCACCCATCCGGTCGCTGTGACCGCGATTCTTGCGGAGATGGGCGCGACCGGCCCCGTGCTCGCCGCGGGTCTGCTACATGACACGGTGGAAGACACCGACTACACGATGGAGCAGCTCACCGAAGAGTTCGGTGAGGAGGTCGCCTACCTGGTCGACGGCGTGACCAAGCTGGACAAGATGACCTACGGCGAGAACGCCTCCATCGAGACAATCCGCAAGCTTGTGCTGTCCATGAGCAAGGACATCCGCGTGCTGCTCATCAAGCTTGCCGACCGCCTGCACAACGCCCGCACCTGGCGTTTTGTGCCGCAGGCTTCTGCCGCGAAGAAGGCAGAGGAGACCCTGAAAATTTACGCGCCGCTCGCGCACCGCCTGGGCCTGAACACGATCAAGTGGGAGCTGGAGGACCTGTCCTTCGCCGCCATGAGCCCGGAAATTTACGCCGAAATGGTGCGCATGGTCGGCGAACGCACCCCCGCCCTCGAAAAGTTCCTGAACGAGGCGCGCACCAAGATTACGGACCGCCTGAAAGAGGTGGGCATCGACGCGACCGTGACGGGCCGCCCCAAGCACTACTACTCGATTCATCAGAAGATGAAGACGAAGGGCCGCAGCTTCGACGAGATTAACGACATCCTCGCCGTGCGCATCATGGTTGAGGAAGAGGCGGAATGCTACACCGTGCTCGGCCACGTGCTGTCCCTGTGGCCGTCGATGACTGGCCGTTTCAAGGACTACATTAAGAACCCGAAGAACAACAACTACCAGTCGCTACACCTGACCGTGTACGGTCCGGGCAACCTGCCGCTTGAGATTCAGATCCGCACCTACAAGATGCACGAAGAAGCCGAGTACGGTGTGGCGGCGCACTGGCGCTATAAGGCGGCGTCGCGCGGCGAGAAGGTCGCGGCTCGTGGCGGCGCGCCCGCGAAGGACCCGAAGGAGCCGGGCACCCAGACCTCGGCGATGATGAACGTCGGCATCCTGCAGTCTATTGCGGAGATTTCGAACTCCAACCCGGAGTCGGAGAAGTTCTACGAGTCGCTTGCCGACACCCTCGACACCGACGAAATCGTGGTACTCACCCCCAACGGCGAGGCAATCGCCCTGCCCAACGGCTCCACCCCCGTGGACTTCGCCTACGCCATCCACAGTGAAGTCGGCGACCGCACGGTCGGCGCGAAGGTCAACGGCCGCCTCGTGCCGCTGCACACGGTCCTGCCCACCGGCGCAACCGTGGAGATTATGACCACGAAGAACGAAGACGCCGGACCCAGCGAGGACTGGCTGAAGTTCGTTCGTTCCTCGCGCGCTCGCACGAAGATTCGTCAGTACTTCGCGAAGGAACGCCGCATGGAGGCGCTGCTCGCCGGCCGCGAGATGCTCACCAAGAGCATGCGTAATAGTGAGCTGCCGCTGCAGAAGATGATGAGCCCGGAGATTATGACTCAGGTGGCTCAGCTGCTGCACAAGAACGATGTGGCGTCGCTGTACCGTGCGATTGGTGAGCACGAGATTGCGCCGAAGCTGGTCATTGACACCCTCGTTGAGGTGCACCGTGGCGACGAGCCGGCACCCGAGGTTGAGGTCAGCGACTTTGACGAGACGCTGCTGAAGTCGACCCGCAAGGCGATTGGTGATAACGGCGTGATTGTGCCGGGTGCTGAGGGTGTGCTGACGAAGATTGCGCGCTGCTGCACCCCGGTCCCGCCGGATGACATTATCGGCATTGTGACTCGTTATAACGGTATTTCGGTGCATCGCCGTGACTGCCCGAACATGCGTAACGCTGACGAGGAGCCGCGCGTGACGACGGTTGAGTGGGCGTCTTCGCCGTCCGCTACGTACCGTGTGCAGATTCAGGTGGAGGCGCTGGACCGTAAGGGCCTGCTGAGCGACCTGATTCGTGCGATTTCTGAGTCGGGCGTGAACATTCTGGATGCGCGCGTGCACACTTCGGAGGATCGTACCGTGGTGGACCGCTTCGCCCTGGAGCTGGGTGACCGCTTCATGCTGGAGCATGTGCTGAACGTGGTCCGTAACGTGACGGGCGTGTACAAGGCGTACCGCCTGACCGGCGCGAAACCCTCGGAAGCGTAAATACTTCTCTACGCCCAGAAGCCACATGTGTTGATTTTGGGGTGCTGGTTTTTGTACTCTTGAGTTAACCGTTCGGCCCGCTACTCTTGATGGAGTAGACGGGCCGGATTTCTATTTTCTGGTCTTTACGTTGAGAAGCCACATGTGTTTCGAAAAGCCAC
>NZ_KV808301.1:330857-337575 GCF_001812205.1 Rothia sp. HMSC069C10 | reverse complement strand
TTCTCGAAACACATGTGGCTTTTCGCCGTTTATAGAGGAGGGGCGGGGCTCCTTCGATAGGTTAGTGTCTTCACCACGGGTTAAAGACCCACGGCGAAGACACTAACCTATCGAAACAACCAGTGGCTCGGCGATGACGAACCGGCGAATACGGGGTCTGGGGAACCCGTATACTGAAAGAGTTCGCGCCGCCGGGTACGAAATGGCTTGTGGAAACTATGAACGCTCCCACCGAGCAGTGCTTCTAAACCGGCGCTGGCGCATGTGTACGACCGGGACCGCACAGGTTCCGAATATTTGACGTTTCTTCGACTGGAGAAACGATTACTAATGAGAGGTTGACCGCCCCTATGACGACGCAGTCTACGGATTCTTCCGCTACTACTGACGAGCACCGTAACCGCAATGCGGAGCGTGCGCAGCTGCACTCCACGATTTGGCGTATTGCGAATAATCTGCGCGGTTCGGTAGATGGCTGGGACTTTAAGCAGTACGTGCTGGGCATGCTTTTCTACCGTTACCTCTCTGAGAGCCAGGTGCGCTTTGTTGAGAAGAAGTACGGTCTGGATCAGGCTTTTGAGCTGATTCCTGATGAGGCTTTTGACGAGGATACCCGCCGCATGCTGGTGGAGGAGCGCGGTTTCCTACTGCTGCCTTCGCAGCTGTTCTCTGTGGTACACAAGCAGGCTCGTCAGGACCAGAACCTGAATGAGACCCTGGCGAACGTGTTCAAGGCGTTTGAAGAGTCCGCGCGCGGCACCGAGTCCGAAGCGAACGTGAAGGGCCTCTTCGACGACTTCGTACTGGATTCGAACAAACTGGGTGCGAGCCCAACGGATCGCCACGAGAATCTGCTCAAGCTCATGGATGCTGTGGCGGACATGAACCTGGATAAGGGCTACGAGGATAGTGAAAATGATGCTTTCGGTGACGCCTACGAGTTCCTAATGGGCATGTACGCGGCAAACGCGGGTAGAAGTGGCGGTGAGTACTTCACCCCGCAGGAGGTTTCGGAGCTACTGGCGAAGATTGCCATGGACGGCCGCGATGCCGAGCAGATCCGTACCGTGTACGACCCGGCGTGTGGTTCGGGTTCTCTACTGTTGAAGGTTAAGCGCCAGCTTGGTGATGATTCGGAGGGGCTATGCTTTGTAGGTCAGGAAAGTAACCCGACCACTTATAACCTGTGCCGCATGAACATGATTCTGCACGGTGTTCCTATGGACGATTTCAACATTGCGCTTGGCGATACTCTGATTGACCCGAAGCACCGCGGTGGTACTGGCTCTAAGTTTGAAGAGCCCTTTGGCGCAATTGTGTCTAACCCTCCGTATTCGACGGAGTGGAAGGGGGACAAAGACCCCACTCTGATTCACGACGACCGTTACGCTCCGGCGGCGGTTCTCGCGCCACCGTCAAAGGGCGACTTGGCGTTTACGATGCACATGCTGGCGTCTCTGGATGAAGCGGGTACGGCTGCGATTGTTGAGTACCCGGGCGTGCTGTACCGTGGTGGTGCGGAGCGTAAGATTCGCGAGTACCTGCTGAAGCAGAACGTGGTGGATGCTGTGATTCAGCTACCCTCCAACCTGTTCTACGGTACGAGCATTGTGACCTGCATTCTGGTGCTGAAGAAGGGCCGTCGCAAGGATCATTCGGTGCTGTTCCTGGATGCATCTGCGCTCTTTGATAAGGGCACGAACCAGAACATTCTGGGTAAGTCGCACCGTGAGAAGATTCTGGAGGCGCTGGCGGCTCGTGAAGAGCGTGAGCATTTCTCGGCGCTGGTTCCGGTGGAGCAGCTGCTGGAGCAGGAGGCGAACCTAGCGGTATCGAGCTGGGTTGAACCGGAGGACACGCGTGAGCGCGTGGACATTGTTGAGTTGAATTCTCGCATTGAGGGTATTGTGGCTCGTCAGGCTCAGTTGCGCATGGAGATTGATGCTATTGTAGCGCGTCTGGAAGGCGGCGAGTAGTCGTGGCGGAAGTGACGAATTATATTAACCGCCTAGTGGCTGAGCTCTGCCCGGACGGGGTGGAGTACCGCCTGCTGGGTGAGCTCCTTGGCTATGAGCAGCCGACGAAGTACCTTGTATCGTCTAAGGACTACGACGACTCGTACCCTACGCCGGTGCTGACTGCGGGTAAAACGTTTATTCTCGGTTATACGAATGAGACCGAGGGCATTTACCCTGCATCTGAGGAAGAGCCTGTCATTATTTTTGATGACTTTACGACTGCTTTTAAATGGGTTGAATTCCCGTTTAAAGCTAAGTCGAGTGCTATGAAGATGCTTACTTTGAAGAGTGGGACTAATTCACTTTTTAAGTATGTCTATTATGCGATGCAGTGCATTGTATATAACTCGTCTGACCATGCTCGACAGTGGATTTCTAAGTACTCGAATATCGAGGTTCCTGTTCCTCCACTAGAGATTCAGGAAGCGATTGTTGAAATTCTCGACAAATTCACGAACCTGGAAGCGGACCTGAAAGCGGAGCTGGAAGCGCGTACTCTGCAATACGAGTACTACCGTGACTCGCTCTTCGAAGCCCTCGACTGTCCTCGTGTTCCTCTAGACTCTTTCGCAAAGATTAAGAACGGCAAGACCTATAAGGATTTCGGCGCAGGAAATATCCCGGTATATGGTTCTGGCGGAATCATGACCTATGTCGATAGGTCTTCATACGATAAGCCGACAGTGCTTATTCCGCGTAAGGGTTCTTTGGGGAATCTCTTCTACCTGGAAGAGCCTTTTTGGAATGTCGATACGATTTTCTACACCGAAATCGACGAAGAGCAAGTTATTCCTAAATTCCTGTACTACTTCCTGAAGACAGCTCACCTTGAAGATTTAAACACTGCAGGCGGCGTTCCTAGCCTGACTCAGAAAGTGCTTAACAAGGTTCTTATTCCAGTTCCTTCCTTGGAAGAGCAGCAGCGCATTGTCGATATTCTCGACCGCTTCGACGCCCTAACCAGCAGCCTCTCCGAGGGTCTACCCGCAGAGCTGGCAGCGCGTCGCAGCCAGTACGAGTACTACCGCGATCAGCTACTCACCTTCCCCCGCAAGGGCGAAAACCAGTAGCCACCCGCGTATCAAACTGCGCATCACGCGCGAACCCCGTGCAGGGGCGGCATCCGCCACCCCTGCACGGGCCGCTAGACCTCAACCACATACCTCAACCACACTCAACAAACTGGGCTCACCAATCCTGAGCCCAACCCATCCACACACTCAACCCCTACGCAAAGGAGCACCCCGTGGAAACCGTACCCAACCACCCCCGCCCCACCGAAGGACGCACCGAAAGCATCCTCAGCTCGGACGACTTCACTGTCATCGCCGACCGTAGCAAAGCAACCGGCTACGACGAATGGGAATCCCAACACAAAAATAAGCGTGAGCACCAGAGCGAATCGCAGCTCGAAACCGAACTCATCGAAACCCTTAAAACCCAGGGCTACGACTACCTGCCGCGCCTCACCGACGAAGCCGCGCTCATCCGCAACCTGCGCGAACAGCTCGAACGCCTCAACACCCGTCCCGAAGAAGGCACCTACGGCCCCAACAGCGGCTTCCACTTCACCGACGAAGAATTCAACCGCCTACTCACCGAACACATCGCCCGCTCCAACGACGGCATCCTCGAAAAAGCAAAGCTCATCCAGGAAGAACGCTTCATCGACTTCCGCCTCGAAGACGGTACCCTGCGCAACATCATGCTCATCGACGCCGCCTACCCCGCACGCAACCACATGCAGGTCATCAACCAGTACCGCGTACCCGCCCCCAACGGCAAAGTACTCAACCGCTACGACGTGACTATCCTCGTCAACGGCCTGCCCCTCGTACACATCGAACTCAAGAAGCGCAACGTAAGCATCCGCGAAGCCTTCAACCAGATCGAGCGATACCAGAACGAAGGCTTCCAGCAGGACAAGCACCGCCTCTTCGAATACGCCCAGATCTTCGTCATCAGCAACGGCTTCGAAACCAAGTACTACTCCAACACCGTGCGCCACAAGCACGTCGAAGACCAGCAGAAGGCCGGCCGTAAGACCGACTCCGGCGGCTCCGCAGGCAAGAGCTTCGAATTCACCAGCTACTGGTCAGACGAACAGAACAACCGAATCAACGACCTGATTCTCTTCGCGCGCACCTTCCTCACCCGCCACACCCTCGCAAACATCCTGACCCGCTACTGCATCTTCACCGTAGGCCAGGACCTGCTCGTCATGCGCCCCTACCAGATTGCGGCAACCGAGAAAATCATTAAGCGCGTCGAAATCGCCAACAACACCCCTAAGATTCTCGGCACCAAAGAAGCCGGCGGCTACATCTGGCACACCACCGGTAGCGGCAAGACCCTCACCAGCTTCAAGACCGCACGCCGCCTGGCAGAAACCGGGCTCGTCGACAAGGTCATCTTCGTCGTGGACCGCAAGGACCTCGACTACCAGACCATGCTCGAATACAACAACTTCCAGGCAGACTCCGTCAGCTCCACCGGCAGCACCCGCGAACTCAGCACCCGCCTCGCCGACCGCGGAACCAACATCGTAGTCACCACCATCCACAAGCTGTCCAACCTCATCACCTCCGAACCCGAACACCCCGTCTACGGCCAGCGCGTAGCCATCATCTTCGACGAATGCCACCGCTCCCAGTTCGGCCGCATGAACACCGCCATCAAGAAGAGCTTCAAGAAGTACAGCATGTTCGGGTTCACCGGCACCCCCATCTTCGAAAAGAACTCCGCAGGCGGCCCCGGCACCACCACCGTCGAAGTCTTCGGCGACTGCCTGCACACCTACACCGTCGTTGACGCTATCAACGACAAGAACGTGCTGAAATTCCACCTGGAATACACCAACACCAGCCCCCACTTCGCCGAACTCGAAGAAACCTCCTACGCAGAAGAAATTGCCGCCGAACGCGCCGAAACCCCCGACGCGAAGGAACTCGCCAAGTTCGCAAAGAGCAAGGAAGTACTCGAAAGCCCCGAACGTATCGAAGCCGTAGCCACCTACATCCTGGACAACTACGACCGCAAAACCAACCAGAGCGCAGCCACCAGCTACGACATCAAAAAGACCCGCACCATCAACGGCGTCACCGAACACTACGTACAGCGCGTGCGCGGCTTCAACTCGATCCTGGCAACCTCCTCCATCGACGCCGCCTGCACCTACTACGACGCCCTCAACACCCTGCAAGAAGAACGCATCGCAGACGGCACCCTGCGCCCCGAACAGAAGCTCAAGGTCGCCATCATCTACTCGCAGGGCAACGGCGGGCAGCTTTTCGACACCTTCGGCGAAGAAGAAAACTTCACCTTCGCCACCGAAGGCACCGGCAGCCGCATGGACGGCTTCCTCGAAGACTACAACACCATGTTCGGCACCAACTTCAGCACCGACGGCGACTCCTTCGACAACTACTACAAGGACGTCTCCCGCAAGATGAAGATGCGTGAACTGGACCTGCTCATCGTCGTCAACATGTTCCTCACCGGCTTTGACTCCAAGACCGTCAACACCCTCTGGGTAGACAAAAACCTGAAGATGCACGGCCTGGTACAGGCATACAGCCGCACCAACCGAATCCTCAACTCGCTCAAGCCCTCCGGCAACATCGTGTGCTTCCGCGACCTCGAACAGGCAACCAAGGACGCCTTCACCCTCTTCGGCGACACCGAAAACAGCAGCGGCCAGTCCGCCCTCGACATCGCGTTCACCCGACCCTACAAGGATGCCTACGCCGCATACGACAAGGCCGTCTCTGAACTGCGCGAAGAATTCCCCATCGACGAGGGCGGCTCCATCACCGTGGACACCCCCGAAGACAAGGCCCGCTACATCAAGCTCATGAACGATGTGCTTGAACTGCAGCAGGAACTGCGCGTGCACGACGAGTTCATCCGCGACGGCGGCAACGAGCTCATCAGCGACTACGACATGCAGGGCTACACCGGTGTCTACAACGACATCTACGAAGAGATTCGTGAGCAGCGTAAGGCACAGGAAGAAGGAACCGACGAGGGCGAAGATAGGACCGATAAGGTCGACCCGTTCGCTGGTGTCCACTTCCTCACCGAGCTGGTGAAGCAGCAGGAAGTCGGTGTGCTCTACATCCTCGAGCTCGTCAAGGCAGCCCGCGCAGCACGCCACGGCAAGGCCGACGCGGCAGGGGAGAACAACACCGCCGAAACCGCTCAGGACAGCGTCGAGTACTTCCGCGACCGCGTGCGCCTCGCAATTCGTAACGACGCCGACCTGCGCGAAAGCGGCGACATCATCGAGGACTACTTCGACACCTACCTGAACGAGTCCGAAGACCACGACGTGCAGGAACACTTCCACCACTACGTGACCGACCGCCGCACCCGCGAAGAAGACACCATCGTCAAGGACGAAGAGCTGGACTCCGCAGAAACCCAGCGCGTCGTCAACCGTGCACTCAAGGAAAACCGCCGCACTATTCCCGGCAAGATCAGCCGCCTGGTCAAGGGCAAGATCTCGCTCTTCGGCGGCAAGCTCGGCGGCGCGAAGACCGAGGACGCCGCGACCAAGGCGAAGCGCGTGAAGCAGAAGCTGGAGAAGCACATCGTCCGCTTCATGCCGTTCCTTGGCGGAGAATAACCCGCGGTGACGTGCTGTAACTGGCGGTAGCCTGCGGTTATTCGCCCAGAAGCCACATGTGTTTCGAAAAGCC
>NZ_KV808301.1:329887-330757 GCF_001812205.1 Rothia sp. HMSC069C10 | reverse complement strand
CTTCTCGAAACACATGTGGCTTCTCGCCGTCTATGGGGGGGAGGGGATGGAATCTTTCGATAGGTTAGTGTCTTCACCACGGGTTAAAGACCCACGGCGAAGACACTAACCTATCGAAACAGCCAGTTACCCGCCGCCTGACCTACCTCGGCGCTGATTTGTGCCATAGGTTAGTGTCTTTGGTCGTAGTTAAAAACCATGGCAGAAGTCCGTAACCTATGACCGAATTTTCTGTGTGGTGTGTATAGGCGGGGGAGTGCGCCTCCAGAAACCCCCTCATCCCGCAATATTTTCTGGTTTTTCTCCAGCGTGGGGCGGTGTAGCCCCTTATCTTGTCAGGGGTGCCCCGTACTTTGGGTGTAGAGAACAACGACGCGTTCTCGCCCCCTCCGCCGAGCGACCAAAGGAGCCCCTCATGTACACGGTTGGTTACTACAATGACGAAGACTTCCGCGCCTTCTACTCCGGCCAGGACGCCGCCAACATTGACGACTTCTTCACTGACAACGGCGAATACCTCATGGTGTACCTGCCGGAGGTGACTGACCGCGAGTTCCTCGCCGGCCTCCGCTACGGTAACGGCTGCGACGTGCTCTGCCAGAGCGGATATGCCCTCGACGAGGCGGAAGAGGCCCTCCGCGACATGTATGCGCTCGCCGTGTAGCCGACCCGCCCACCTGGCACAGATGGGATCCGGTCATGAGTTGCGGATTTATGCCATAGGTTAGTGTCTTTGGTCGTAGTTAAAAACCACGGTCGAAGACACTAAACCATGGCACAAATTCTGCAGGGTCGGCGCCTTCGTGGACGCAGAGATATTTGATGCATAAAGCATTGATGTGTCCGAATAATGACGTTCAGATACTATTG
>NZ_KV808301.1:329562-329787 GCF_001812205.1 Rothia sp. HMSC069C10 | reverse complement strand
CGTTTGTTGGGTGCGCTACGGGGCTGTTTTTCTTCCGGCAGTCAGTTTGACCTGTGAATAACGGTCTGACTAGCAACTAAATAACACACCGTCACCGATGCTAGGAGCGTATCTTCTATGGATTCGACCATTTTCAACCGCCGTACCCTGTTGGGTAGCGGCGCACTTGTGGGCATTGGTGCCCTGCTTGCGGCGTGCGGCCAGCAGGCAAATAACGAGGCGGCA
>NZ_KV808301.1:329229-329462 GCF_001812205.1 Rothia sp. HMSC069C10 | reverse complement strand
GGCGAGTGCTACTCCGTCTACTGTCCGCGGTTATTCGGGTGGTTCGAAGGCGCCTGATGGTGAGTATCGCCCTGCTGATAAGTACGGTCCGGCGCAGAATGTGCCCAAGCCTGCTGAGCCTGAAGACGGGTACCGTGAGAAGTCTGTTGAAGGTATGCGTAAGACTTTGGACGCTTGGGTCAAATGGGGTAATTATGGCGTGCAGACTGGTGATTATTCGATGGCTCGTCAGT
>NZ_KV808301.1:223914-329129 GCF_001812205.1 Rothia sp. HMSC069C10 | reverse complement strand
GATTATTCGATGGCTCGTCAGTTTGTGTCGCCGACTTTTAAGAGCGAGTTGGAGGCTTATGAGGGTGTCGAGAGGCTTTACCAGCATGGTGGTTGGGTGATTGATGGTATTGAAAGCTTGACTGCTGATGGCGCGCCGTGGTCTGAGGACGGGGAGACTTATTTTTGGAAGGCTTACCATGTCTGGGAAAAGGAGATTTATGTCGCGGCTGATGGTAGTTGGCGCTCTTGGACCAATGAAGATAAAACTAACGACACTTATAAAATTGAGCTAAAGCACAACGGTCAAAAATGGGAGCTTATTGGGTATGTAAAGGTTGAAGATTAAAATGAAGCAGTGGCATAAAATTCTCTTCCTCCCTTTTGTAAGCATACAAATATTTCAACTTAGTATTCTCCCCTCATTTGCAGATGTAAAAACGAGTGAATGTTCATCAAATAATACTGCTAGCATATGCCAAGAGAAAATTCCTCCTAAAGAAATGGTTGGAAATGAAAATACGGAAAGAACAGGAAGCGCTTCAGATATTGATTCCGTTACAAACCAGCCAGTAACGCCTGCCCCCGAAACAGATACGACAAAACGGCGCGAGGGATTTTATGTTACATCTTATAAAGACAACCCCAACAATTTCTTCTGCACCACGCTAGACGGACGAGTAGGGCATGTTGGATATACAAACATGACCGTAGACGAAAACGGAATTCCTATCGACCGTGGTGGAAGCAGACATAGTCCTTCTTCTGCTAGCTGCATTCCCAACGATACCCGCACCCTGACCAGTGCCGACAGCCCGGGTCCCACCGGCCCGACCTACGAAGAAGTCATGGAGGAAATCCGCCACGGTGCAGAGTCGCTAGAGCCAGGCAAGCCGACCCTGCACCAGTCCTACAACAACCCCGCAGGCACTGGCCGAGCAGAAGGCGACCCCAACGTCTACAAGGGCGACCAGATCAACTTCTACGTCGATGACGGAGGCCCCTACCGCCTCGAAGCAGACATGCTCGCCGGACACGTCGAAATTGAGCTCATGCCCTCCTCCTATGTCATCGAGTACGGCAACGGCGATACTGCCACTAACTACACCGCTGGCAAACCGGTCACCACCTACCCCCGTGAGCGTCCGAGGCAGACGGATACCAGCTACGCCTACCAGCGTTCGGGTAACTTCCATGCGTATGCGACCGTGCATTACACGGCTCGTTTCCGTGTGGATGGTGGCCCGTGGCAGATGATGGAAGTGACCCCGCAGGCGACCAGTGACCCGTTGCTGGTGCGTGTGTGGTGGGTTGATGTGGGACGCGTGGCAGGTGACTGCAGCTACGACGACACTCGCTGGGGCTGCAAGAACGACCCCACGATGGGTAAGAAGGATAACCCGAACCCGCGCCTGCGCAAGGCCGATATTCGCACCGGTCAGCGCTGGCACCTGAATGATAACGGTGACGGGGACACGGAGTATTCACTGCACCGTGACTGGCCCGACATGTAAAGTCCACTGTGGGTCTTACGTTGAGAAGCCACATGTTCGCCGAGAAGCCACCATTCTCGTGGCTTTTCGAAACACATGTGGCTTCTCAGCTATCGGGGTTCTCCCCTTCAGCTGGTTAGTCTTCCGGTTTCTAACCAGCCCCCCTATTCACACTTCACACCGATACGAGGAATGTATTTCCATGACTTCCGTTATTTTGAACCGCCGCACACTGTTGAGCGGCGGTACCCTTCTGGGTCTTGGTGCCCTGCTTGCGGCATGCGGCCAGCAGGCGGCTAATGAGGCGAGCGCCTCGGCAGCACCGAGCGAGACCGCCTCCGCCACGCCGAGCGAAATGACTTCCGCTTCAGCTTCTACGGCGGCTTCCGATGCCTCTTCTGCATCAGCTACTCCGAGCCCGGTCATTACCCGCGGCTACTCCGGCGGCTCAAAGGCACCTGGCGGGGAGTACCGCGGAGCTGACCCTAACGGTCCGGCACAAAACGTTCCGAAACCTGCATCACCTGAGGACGGATACCGAGAAAAATCCAATGAAGGTCTACGCAAAACACTCAACGCGTGGATTGAATGGAACAACTACGGCGCCCAAACCGGAGATTACAGCCAAGCACGCAAATTCGTTGATAGCAGCTTTACCGAACTACTAGACTCCTACGAAGGTCTTGAAGCCCTCTACAAGCGAGGCGGCTGGATTATCGCGGGACTTGATCACTACATTGCTGACGGGAACCCCTGGATCGAGGGGGAGACTTACTTCTGGAAGGCGTACCGGGAGTGGGGTTACGTTATGTACATTGAACCTAACGGTGATTGGAAGTCTTACGAGAATGACAGAAAGGATGACGACACGTGGAAGTTCTCGTTCAAGTACACCTCTGAGGGCTGGAAGATTATCGATTTTGAACAAGTAGATGACTAAATAGGAAATATAAAGCACTTATTAGTATCGCAAGAATTCTTATTCTTGCTTCGAGAATTTCTCTATCTTCCGCTTTCTAATCAGCATCCCCCATTCACACCACACCGATAGAAGGAATCTACTTCCATGACTTCCGTTTTTCTTACTCGTCGAGCGTTGTTGAACGGCGGCGCACTCATGGGTCTCAGTACCCTTCTTGGAGCCTGCAGTCAGCAGGCTAATAACGAGGCGGCAGCCACCGCCTCCGCAGCGCCGAGCGAAACGGCTTCGGCGTCTGTAGCGGTGTCGGAGTCGCCTTCGGCAAGCGCTACCCCGTCTACTGTCCGAGGCTACTCGGGCGGATCAAAAGCACCCGATGGCGAGTACCGCCCTGCTGATAAATACGGTCCAGCACAGAATGTACCGAAACCCAATGCTCCGGAAGACGGCTACAACGAAAAGTCTCTAGAGGGCATGCGTAAGACGATGGATGCCTGGATTTTGTGGGGTAATTACGGTACTCAAACTGGCGATTACTCGATGGCTTTCAAGTTCATGTCCCCTACTTTTGAAGACGAACGTAAGGCCTATACAGGCGTCGAGGAACTTTACAAAAGCGGCGGATGGGTCATTGGCGGTATAAACCATTATCTTGCTGACGGTAACCCCTGGTCAGAAGACGGTGAAACCTATTTCTGGAAGGCGTACCGCGAATGGGATTACGAGACTTATGTTGAATCTGACGGTAGCTGGCGCAAATGGAGTAATGACGATAAAACCGATGACACCTTTAGATTTGAGCTGAAGCACAACGGGCAGAAATGGGAAATCATGAATTATGAGCCCGTTGATGACTAGTCCCTCCAGCCGATCCTAAAAGTCCGCACCCCGCAGATATCCCGCATCCCACAGACAATCCGCAGACTGCAGACATGCAGAAGCCACATGTGTTTCGAGAAGCCACGATAATGGTGGCTTTTCGAAACACATGTGGCTTCTCGGCGTTAATTAGACCGTTATTTAGACCGTCTGCTAGACCCTAGTTGCCGAAGCCCTGCAGGGTTGCTGCCCAGGCGCGGCGCGCCTCCAGAGCTTCCTTAGCCTTGGCGATCTTCTTGGAGTCGCCGCCCTTTTCGGCTGCTGCGAGCTCTGCTTCCAGCTCGGCGAGGGAGTCCTCGATCTGTGCGAGCAGGGAGTTCGCGCGTGCCGCCTTGGCGGGGTCGTTGCGCTTCCACTTTGCCTCTTCGGCGCCGTTGATTTCGTCCTGAATGCGGCGCAGTTCGCCGTCGACGCGGCGCAGGTCGTTGCGGGGCACGCGGCCTGCCGCATCCCAGCGGTCCAGGATCTTCTCGAAGGCAGCCTTCGCGCCCTCAATGTCCTCGACGGGCAGGAGTGCGCGTGCTTCTTCGAGCAGTGCTTCCTTGACCTTGAGGTTTTCGGCGTAGACTGCGTCCTGCGCTGCTTCGGCTTCGTTGCGGGCGTTGAAGAACACGTCCTGTGCCGCGCGGAAGCGTGCCCACAGCTTGTCGTCTTCGCGACGGTGGCCGCGGGGCACCTGCTTCCAGGCGCGCATCAGGTCGCCGTATGCGCGGGAAGTCTCAGACCAGTCAGTCGAGGTGGACAGCTCCTCGGCGCGTGCAATCAGTTCTTCCTTGGCGCGCTTGATGCGTGCGTTGCGGTCGTCCAGCTGCGAGAAGTGCGCGCGGCGGTTGCGGTCGAAGGTGGTGCGGGCCGCGCGGAAACGCTTCCACAGCTCGTCCTCTACGCTCTTTGCCAGGTGAATTTCGCGCTGTGCCTTCTTCCACGCCTCGAACAGTTCGTTCATGCGGGAGTGGGAGTTCTTCCAGTGGATCTGGTCGGGGTCCTGGCCGGCAATTTGCTCGGCTTCGGCAACAATCTCTTCACGGACGGCGAGGGCACGTTCACGGTTTTCGGCGCGTGCCTGCTGCTGCTTCTCGCCGAGTTCAGCAATCTGCTCTGCGAGGGTGATGAGGCGCTTCTGCAGGCCGGAGTAGTCACCGACCATATTGCGCACACCGATCTGTGCACCGATGGAGGTGATGCCCTTCTGCAGGTCTGCGGCGGGGGCGTTGTTGGCGAGGCGGGATTCGAGCAGGGCAACCTGCGCCTCGACGTTTTCAAACTTGCGGGCGAAGTAGCTGAGCGCTTCTTCTTCGGAGGCGCCGGGCAGCTGGCCTACGGCGTATTCTTCGCCGTCGACAATGACGAAGACGTGGCCGTCCTCGGAGACGCGGCCGTACTGGCGTGCCTTTTCGAGGTTTACAGTGTCGTCGGGTTTGGTAGTCACCGCTATAACTCTTTCACTCGGGGGTGCTGGGGGTGGGGCGCCTTTGCGCTGTTCCCCGTGGTGGGCACCCGTTTGGGTGTGCGTGTGCACCTCCTAAGCATAGCCTCTGTGGGCTGTGTGTGAGTAGTGTCTGGTCGTGTTGTGTTGTGGGCGAACCTGCCGGCTGCGGGTTTGCGTGGGTTTGTGTCGGGTGAGCTGGGGGAGTGGGTGCTGTGCTGGGGTGGGTGTTGGTATGATGGGTAGATATGCCCGGAGGTGTTCCGGGGTTTTGTTGTCGAGTTCTTTGTCAAGGAGTATCGCGTATGGCTCGCAAGGCTTCGCTGTCTGGTTTTCCCGAGTATCTTCCGGCTGAGCGGTTGGTTGAGAATCATGTTCTGGACACTTTGCGTGAGACTTTTGAGTTGCACGGTTTCTCCCCGATTGAGACTCGTTCGGTAGAGACTATTGAGCAGCTGCTGCGCAAGGGTGAGATTGACAAGGAAGTTTACGCAATTTCTCGCCTGCAGGAGGACGAGGCTGCGAAGGCTAAGGAAAAGCTGGCTCTGCACTTTGACCTGACCGTGCCGTTTGCCCGTTACGTGGTGGAGAACGCCGGTTACCTGAATTTCCCGTTCTCGCGTTACCAGATTCAGAAGGTGTGGCGTGGTGAGCGTCCGCAGGAGGGTCGTGCCCGCGAGTTCACTCAGGCTGATATTGACGTGGTTGGCGACGGCGAGCTGCCGTTCCGTTACGACGTGACCCTCGCGCTGGTCGTTGTTGATGCGCTGTCGAAGCTGCCGATTCCTGAGTTCAAGCTGCGTGTGAATAACCGCAAGCTGGCTGAGGGTTTCTACCTGGGCTTGGGTTTGACTGATACTGCGGCTGTTCTGCGTTCTATTGACAAGCTGGAGAAGATTGGTGCTGAGCGTGTGGCTGAGGAGCTGCAGGCTGAGGCTGGCGCGAGCGCGGATGCTGCCGCTGCCGCCCTGGAGCTGGCACAGATCCGCACTGAGGATGCTTCTTTCGTGGAGCAGGTGCGTGCGCTTGCGGCTAAGTATTCAGTGGAGCATGAGCTGCTGGATCAGGGTCTTGCTGAGCTGGCTGAGGTCATTGAGGAGGCGTCCCGCCGTGCGCCGGGTAAGGTGCTGGCTGACCTGTCGATTGCTCGCGGCCTGGACTACTACACCGGCACCGTGTATGAGACTGTTCTGGTTGGTCACGAGTCGCTGGGTTCGATCTGCTCGGGTGGCCGTTATGAGTCGCTGGCGTCGAACGGTAAGAAGACGTACCCGGGTGTTGGCCTGTCGATTGGTGTGACTCGTGTGGTGGCTCGTATTCTGTCGCAGGGTTTTGCGCAGGCGAGCCGTAAGGTGCCTTCGGCTGTGTTTGTTGCGCTGACGAATGATGAGGGCTGGTCGGCTGCGAATGATGTTGCGGATGCGCTGCGTGCCCGCGGTATTGCCTGCGAGGTGTCTGCGAATGCGGCGAAGTTCGGTAAGCAGATTAAGTACGCTGAGAAGCGCGGCATTCCGTTCGTGTGGTTCATTTCCTCGGATGAGTCGGGTGCCCCGGTTCACGAGGTGAAGGATATCCGTTCGGGTGAGCAGGTTGCTGCTGATCCGGCTTCGTGGATGCCGCCGGCTGAGGACCTGCACGTTCAGATTGTGCGTGCTGAGGGCCTGTAATCTTTAGGGGCCTGTCATCTGAGGGCCTGTAATGCCTGCGGTAGTATCTGGTTGCTGTAGTATTTGGCTACTTGTAAGCCTGCATATGGATGTGTACCCGCCTGGTGGGGAGGACTGACCTCCCTGCCGGGCGGGTTTTTGTTGCGCTTTTTGGTCGCGCGGATTTGTGCTGTGTTGATTTGCGCCATGGGTTAGTGTCTTCAGCCGTGGGTTCTTGATTTGGGTAATGACTTAGTGACTTTGGAGAGGGTCTTTAACCCGTACCAGAGTCACTAAGTCATGACTGAAATCCGTAACTCATGACCGAAAAACTGCAACCTCGCACGGAACACCTCCGCCCGGCTCCTTGGTCTTCGGCTGCCAACCCCGGCTTATTTCAGAAGTAGATTCCGTAAATGGGTCACGACCTCTAGCTCCTTGTTAAAGATGTCAGCCCACGTGAGGTGTACGACCGTCCACCCGGCGCGGGTCAGTGCGCGGTCGCGGGTGGCTTCGTAGCGGTCCCTGCCGGGGTGGTCCACGTATTTCTGTTCGCCGTCGAACTCGAGAATGACCCGCGCCTCGGGCCAGGCGAAGTCTACCCGGTAGTTACGACCCTCGCACGAAATCGGGTACTGCGATACGGGGGAGGGTAGCCTGTGCTCCATGAGTAGGCACCGGGTGAGGCTTTCACCAGCCGACTCGCTGGATGCATCCACCGCCTGCGCCAGGAAAGGCCCTGCAGAACCGCCGTACCCGGTGAGGTTTAGTAGAGTCTCGATAACTTCGTGGGGCTCCATCAGTCCCCGCCGCATGATGGAGTCAGCAAGGACCACCGCCTCCCGAAAGGGCATGCTGCGCGCACAATCCTGCAACGTTCGAGCCACCGTCGTAACCATGATGGATGTGCCCGGCAACCTGGTGACCTCATCAGGGCTAATAGCGGTTTTATGCCGGTGAATCCGTTCCCGGTCCGTTGCGCAGTGACTGCGGCTGTACGCGTCTAGCATCTGCGGAACGGTCAGTAGGTCAAGGCCCCACAGCACCGCTGCTGACTCGTGTGAAAATACTCCCTGAAACCCTACGGTGTGGGCGGCGATGCATCGTACGCGGAGCCGGTCGTCGGGGTTGAGCTGATCTGCGTTGTGGTTGTAAATGTAGGCTCCTCGTCGAATACGTTGCAGGGTTTTTCCGGCTATGAGATTACGGAGGCGGCGTGGGCCTATTCCCTGCATACGAAGGGTGGCGGGGGTGTGCACGAGAGGGTATAGCTCCGCGATACGTGGAATCCCGGGCAACTTAGTAGGAGCATTTGAGACTGATGCATTTGATGTCAGAGGGGTTACTGCGTTCATGGCATAAGCCTGCCAGTTTTGAGCCGGAGTTACAGGACGAATCAAAAATCTGTGGATAACTTGGTCGGTTCTGCAGAATGAGCGTTTGTCCACAGGCATGCGGAGTGGATTCCCCGGTAATACTTCGATAGGTTAGCGGCTTTTCGATAGGGTAATGCCTTCACCCCGGGTTAAAGACCCACGGCGAAGACACTAACCTATCGACCGCAGACACCCACGAACCTGCCGCCCTACCCGCATCCCGCCTCCGCACCCCATTTTCTGGCGTCTGACTTGCCCCGACCTGCCATCGACCTGCCCGGAGGGGATACAATATATGAGGCGCACGCAGTGTGCGCATATCATCAACCGCGTGTACCCGGCTACTGTCTATAGTCGTGAGGTGCCCGCTATGAAAGGAATGTCTGTGCTTCGCACTCACACCAACGGCGAGCTGACCGCCGCAAATATTGGAGAGACTGTTACCCTGACCGGTTGGGTGGCTCGCCGCCGCGACCACGGTGGTGTCGCTTTCGTTGACCTGCGTGACCGTGAGGGTGTCACCCAGTGTGTTTTCCACAATGAGGCTGATTTTGAGCACCTGCGCAACGAGTACGTGCTGCGCGTGACCGGTCTGGTGACTAAGCGCCCGGAGGGTAATGAGAACCCGAACCTGGCGACCGGCGAGATTGAGGTTGAGGTGTCCGCCGTTGAGGTGCTGAACACTGCCGCTCCGCTGCCTTTCCAGATTGACGAGCACGTTGAGGTGGGTGAGGAGGCGCGCCTGCGCTACCGCTACCTGGATCTTCGCCGCCCGGAGCCGGCTCGCATCATGCGCCTGCGTTCGGACGCGAACCGTGCGGCACGCAACCTGCTGGCCGAAGACGGCTACATTGAGGTTGAGACCCCGACCCTGACCCGTTCCACCCCTGAGGGTGCGCGTGACTTCCTGGTGCCGGCTCGTCTGGCTCCGGGTTCTTGGTATGCTCTGCCGCAGTCCCCGCAGCTGTTCAAGCAGCTGCTGCAGGTGGGCGGTATTGAGAAGTACTACCAGATTGCTCGCTGCTACCGTGATGAGGATTTCCGTGCGGACCGTCAGCCTGAGTTCACTCAGCTGGACATTGAGGCGTCGTTCGTTGATCAGGAAGACATCATTGAGCTGGGTGAGCGCATCGTTGAGGCTGTGTGGAACCTGATTGATGTGAAGGTTCCCCGCCCGATTCAGCGCATGACCTACAAGGATGCGATGGAGAAGTACGGTACGGATAAGCCCGACCTGCGTTTTGGTCTGGAGCTGACTGAGCTGACCGAGTACTTCAAGGACACCACTTTCCGCGTGTTCAAGGCTCCTTACGTGGGTGCTGTTGTGATGCCCGGTGGTGCTTCTCAGCCTCGCCGTACTCTGGACGCTTGGCAGGAGTGGGCTAAGCAGCGTGGCGCTAAGGGCCTGGCTTACGTCCTCATTCAGGAGGATGGCGAGCTGACCGGTCCGGTTGCTAAGAACATCACTGACGCTGAGCGTGCTGGCCTGGCTGAGGCTACCGGCGCGAAGCCCGGCGACTGCATCTTCTTCGCTGCTGGCGAGGCTAAGGCTTCCCGTGCACTGCTGGGTGCTGCTCGTGTTGAGATTGGTCACCGTACCGGCCTGATTAAGGACGGCGAGTGGTCTTTCGTGTGGGTTGTTGACGCTCCCATGTTTGAGTCTTCTGCTGAGGCTACTGAGTCCGGTGACGTGGCTCTGGGTCACTCCGCATGGACTGCCGTGCACCACGCGTTCACCTCCCCGAAGCCCGAGTTCATGGATACTTTCGACACCGACCCGGGTTCGGCTCTGGCGTACGCTTACGACATTGTCTGCAACGGTAACGAGATTGGCGGCGGTTCGATTCGTATTCACCGCCGTGACGTGCAGGAACGCGTGTTCGCTGTGATGGGCATTGGTGAGGAAGAGGCTCAGGAGAAGTTCGGCTTCCTGCTGGATGCGTTCAAGTACGGCGCACCGCCCATGGGTGGTATTGCATTCGGTTGGGACCGTATTGTGTCTCTGCTGGCTGGCGTTGATTCGATCCGCGAGGTTATTGCGTTCCCGAAGACCGGTAATGGTTTTGATCCGCTGACTGCGGCTCCTGCACCGATTACCCCGGAGCAGCGTAAGGAAGCTGGCGTTGATTTCAAGCCGAAGAAGAAGGACGAGGAGTAATCTTCTCTAGTCTTTGGTCGTGCGCCCCGTAGGGGTGTGGGCCTGTGCGGCGTGAACCCGGCGGGCGTTGAGTTGTGCCGGGGTCGCCGTTGAGGGTGGGCTGTGTATTCTGCTGGTGCAGGGTCGCAGCCCACCTTTTGTATCAACTGGCGTGCGTGCCGATTTGTGTACTAACCAAAGGGGGAGGGGAGCATGCGTATTCTGATTGCCGGCCCGAGCGGTAGCGGTAAGACGACGTTCGCGGCGCGGTTGGGGCGCCTCCTGGACATTCCGCATACGGAGATGGACTCGTTGCATTGGGGTCCGAACTGGACTCCGCGCCCTAGTTTTGAAGCGGATGTTCAGACGCTCATTGAGCGGCCTGCGTGGATTACGGAGTGGCAGTATCCGCAGGTGCGCGGCCGCCTGCTGGAGCGTGCGGATGTGGTGATTTACCTACGCTATAGCCGTGCGGTGGTCATGTGGCGTGTGGTTCGCCGGACGGTGCGGCGCGCGGTGACGGGTCAGAGGCTGTGGGCTGATAATGTGGAGCCGCCGCTGAAGAATATTCTGCGCGACCCGGACAACATGATTCGGTACACGTGGAGGAGCTACCCGCACGTCGGGGAGTTGCTGGCGGAGGCTCGCGGGCAGCATCTGCAGAAGCGTTTTATTGAGTTTCGTACCCCGCGGGCGGCGAACCAGTTTTTGCGTGCCGTGCAGCTGCGCGGCGTGCTCTGAGGCGGCTGCCTCTAGAACTGCGGCTCCCCTAAACCAGCCGCTGAGAGTGGTGTCGAAAGAGATGTATGAGCCCGGCGAATGCCGGTTCCATGATGAAAGGTGAACGATGCGAGTAGTTATTCAGCGTGTGACCCGCGCGGCGGTGCGCGTGGCGGGTGAGACGGTCGGCGCGATTGAGCAGCCCGGCTACCTGGTGCTGGTCGGTATCACGCACGGTGACGGTGCGGCGCAGATTGCGAAGCTTGCCGACAAGACCGCGAACCTGCGCCTGATGGAGGGGGAGAAGTCCCTGCTCGATGAGGGCGCACCCGTGCTGGCGGTCAGCCAGTTCACCCTGTATGGGGATGCGAAGAAGGGCCGCCGCCCCTCCTGGTCTGCCGCTGCGCCCGGCGCGGTGAGTGAGCCGCTGTTCAACGACTATGTTCAGGCGCTGC
Organism: Rothia sp. HMSC069C10; assembly: GCF_001812205.1. Lineage (NCBI taxonomy): Bacteria > Bacillati > Actinomycetota > Actinomycetes > Micrococcales > Micrococcaceae > Rothia > Rothia sp. HMSC069C10. The sequence continues at coordinate 318,100 of NZ_KV808301.1, read as the reverse complement.
GTGAGCGTGGCCTGCACGTGGAGACCGGCGTGTTCGGTGCGGACATGCAGGTGGAGCTGGTCAATGACGGCCCGGTGACCCTGATTCTCGATAGTGAGACCCTCTAGGCCGGCGCTTTCGATAGGTTAGTGGATTGCCCCGGGGTTTAAAGCCTTGCCCCGGGGTTTAAAACCCACGGCGAAGACACTAACCTATCGAAAACCCGTGTGGTGTCACGCCGCGAGCTAAATCCGCAGCTGTATACCCACACCCCGTACCCGCCTCCAGATTGTGAAACGATAGAGTAAGACTATGGCTGATTCCCTCTTTGATCTTGAGTTGCCCGATGACGGGGACCGCGTGAGCCTGATTGGTGCGCCCGCTGAGGAGCCCTCCTCGCGTGCCTCTGCGTCGCGTGCGTATTCTGCCCGTTCGGCGTCTCGTGCGCCGTTGGCGGTGCGTATGCGTCCGCGCACTATTGATGAGGTTCTCGGCCAGGAGCATCTGCTGACTCCGGGTGCGCCTCTGCGCGTGTTGGCGGGGGAGAACGCCGGCCCGGCTGGCCCGTCCTCGGTGATTTTGTACGGCCCGCCGGGTACGGGTAAGACCACCCTGGCGCATGTGATTGCGCGTGCGCCGGGTCGTAAGTTCGTGGAGCTTTCGGCGATTACTGCGGGTGTGAAGGATGTGCGCGCGGTCATGGATCAGGCGCTACTCGACCGCGACATGTACGGCACGACCACAGTGCTCTTCCTCGATGAGATTCACCGTTTTACGAAGGCTCAGCAGGATGCGCTCCTGCCCGGCGTGGAGAACCGCTGGGTGATTCTGGTGGCGGCTACGACGGAGAACCCGTCGTTCAGCATTATTTCGCCGCTGCTCTCACGCTCGCTACTGTTGCGGGTTCATTCGCTGGAGCAGTCCGATATTGAGCGTCTGATTGACCGTGCGTTGGCTGACCCGCGCGGTTTTGACGGTGCGGCGGTGATTGATGAGGATGCGCGCGCCCACCTCGCGGCGGTTTCTGGAGGCGACGCTCGCCGCTCCCTGACTTCCCTGGAGGCGGCGGCTGCGATTGCGTTTAGCGAGGCTGAACAGGTTTCGGTAGAACCTGCCGTTTCCGCCGAGGGTTCAGAAGACCCGGCGGGGGAAGCGGGGGAGAAGGACCCGGAACCTGCCGCGCCCGTGCGCATCACCCTGGCGCATGCTACGGAGGCGGTGGACCGCGCCGCGATCCGCTACGACCGTTCGGGTGATCAGCATTATGACGTGGTGAGTGCGTTCATTAAATCCATGCGTGGCTCTGATGCGGACGCCGCGGTGCACTATTTGGCGCGCATGCTAGAGGGCGGCGAGGATCCGCGTTTTGTGGCTCGTCGCATCATGATTTTAGCGAGTGAGGATATTGGCCTGGCTGATCCGCAGGCGCTGCAGGTGGCGACGGCTGCGGCGCAGTCGGTGGCGCTGGTGGGCATGCCGGAGGCTCGCATTATCCTCTCGCAGGCGGTGATTTATTGTGCGCTCGCGCCGAAGTCGAACGCCGCGTATAACGCGATTAACCGTGCGATTGCGGATGTGCGTGCGGGTGCTTCGGGCCAGGTTCCGGTGCATCTGCGTGATGGTCATTATGCGGGGGCTAAGCAGTTTGGCCACGGTGAGGGGTACATTTATGCCCATGATGCGCCCGGTCATGTGGCGGCGCAGCAGTACCTGCCGGATACCCTGCGCGGCACGGTCTACTACGAGCCGACTCAGCACGGTTTTGAGCGTACGTTGACGGAGCGTCGTGAGCGTATTCGCCGTATTTTGGATGCGGCTCCGGTGCAGGATACGACCCGTTAGCTTACGTGGTTCCCATCGAGCCGTCTACTACTTTGAGTGCTGACCACCGGGGGAGTGGCGCGCCTCGGCAGGAAGGCAGCCGTATAGGACTGAGTGCAAACAGAAAGCGGTGCGTAGTACCTCGGTAGTACTGCGCACCGCGTCAGAGTTTTGAGTTGTGATAGACGTCTTGGCTGTCGGCCTTCCCGGAAGGGCGGACGCCAAGCTTGTTATGGTTTCTAGTCTAGGCGATATGGGGGTCTGATTCAAGCTATTCCCATAAAGACACAGGTTAAAAATAACGAAATGATTACAATCCAACATCTTAGCGCCGCAATTTTTCGGGGAAGTCGCACCTAAATAGCTCTGACGGGCATAAATAATTCCTGTGGGGTCGTGTGGGTAAGTATTAAAAACCCACACGCACAGTGATTTGAACCAAAGATTTCCCAAAAGGCTGGTAAAGCCCGGGTGCATCCGGTAAGCTTGACGGGTCTGGCAATTACTATGCCCGCATCCGTGCGGGTGTCAGTAATGTAGCTGCGGGGTACTCTGCCCCGAGCTCTCCGCCCCACCGCCGTACAGCAACGACCGAACCGGTCGCGTACGGATCCCGGCGGGGTCAACCGAGGAGGCCAGTATTCAACAGACCGAGGCCCCACCCGCAAGGGTGCAGGAGCCTCACATATGAAAGGTAGATTGTGGCTAAGCACAACCGCACCCGCCGTACCGTGCGTCAGTCCCGTGCCCTGGGCATTGCACTGACCCCGAAGGCAGAAAAGTACCTCGAGCGTCGTCCTTACGGCCCCGGCCAGCACGGCCGTGCCCGCAAGAAGGCTGACTCCAACTACGCTACCCAGCTGAAGGAAAAGCAGCGTCTGCGCGCTCAGTACAACATCCGCGAGGCACAGATGCGCCGCGCATACCTCGAGGCAAAGCGTACCGAGGGCCAGACCGGTAAGAACATGGTCGAGCTGCTCGAGACCCGCCTCGACGCTCTGGTTCTGCGTGCAGGTTTCGCCCGCACCATTGCACAGGCACGTCAGATGGTTGTTCACCGTCACATCATGGTTGACGGCGTTCGCGTGGACCGCCCCTCGTTCCACGTCAAGCCCGGCCAGCTGATCCACGTTCACCCCAAGGCTGAGAAGACCACCCCCTTCCAGGCTGCGGCTGCAGGTGAGAACCAGGCAGTTCTGCCCGAGGTTCCCGCATACCTGAACGTTGAGATCGAGAAGCTGCACGCAAAGCTTGAGCGTAAGCCCAAGCGCGAAGAGATCCCCGTGATCTGCGACGAGCAGCTGGTCGTTGAGTACTACTCGCGTCTGGCATAATCTCGATTTTTCGAGAAGCAACCCGTCCTGCACCGTTCGGTGGGGGCGGGTTGTTCCCGTTTAACGCGCGGGTTTTTGGGGTATATACACTACAGGGCAGTGATGCCGCTGAACCTGTGAATCTTCCGTCGCTGGGAGTTTCATGAGAGTTTAGGGGGCGCTTGAAGGATTTTTCGACTAAAATAGGGGATTGAACTGTGTATACAGTCCTGAACTGTACGCACAATCCGGCTGTACGCCACGGTGGCGTCCAGCTTTGTACGACTATTGATAAGCATCATGCATTGAGCGGAATGGGGTTATAGATGACCGGCGGAGATATTGCGGGCCTGATTGCAGCAGGAGTTTTTGCGATTCTGGTGGCTCTGCTTGCGCTACCCATTATTCGCCTGACTAAGGTGTTTGATGAGCTTATCGTGACGATTCGTTCGCTGAACCAGAGCACCGGCCCTCTCATTGAAGAGGTGACCCGCACTGTGGTGACCACCAATGAGCAGCTGGAGAAGGTTGACGACATCACTTCGAATGTTTCGGATGCGTCCGCGAACGTTTCTGCGCTGTCCTCGCTGGTGACCTCGACTGTGGGTCAGCCGCTGATTAAGGTTGCGTCCTTCTCGTACGGTGTGCGTCAGGCGTTCCGCGGCGGTAAGTCCGGCGACGCGCACGGCACCGCTGGCAACACCGGCAACACCCACACTGGCGGCCAGTACGGTTCGGCTCAGTCCTCTTACTCTGCAGGCGGTGAGAACTAATGGGTCTGCTTCGTTCAGCTCTTCTGCTCGGCGCCGGCGCGGCGGTTGGTTACTTCGCTTCCAGGCGTGCCGCCTCCGAACCTGCTCAGCGTACCCCCGGCAGCGCCCTGCTCATGCGTGAGCACGGTGAGCTTGCCCTCAACCCGGAGTCTCAGATGGGAAAGTTCTTCGATTCGCCGATTGGCAAGCCCCTGCAGCCGTATGCGTTGCGTGCTGTTGAGTTCGCCGCCCGCGTGCGTGAGGGCATGCAGGAGAAGGAGATGGAGCTCAACGCTAAGGTGGAGCGCCAGAAGCAGGATCTACGTCCTGGCTCCCTGGATACATGGGACCGCCAGATGAGCTCGGCTGAGATTGAGTCCACGAACCGCCGCTTGGCTGAGCGTGAACTCATTGAGGTGGAGGCTGGGATTGCCTCCTTGGAAGAGGCCCAGAAGCGAGCGCGTGAGCAGCGTATTGCGCGTGACCGTCAGCTCGGTGACGGCTTCTTCAACTAGGTTTTAAAAGATGGTGTTTTCGCCCGTAAACCACGGTACGAGACTGGCTCGATTAGCCATTTTGCTCTCGGGCAGGCACCATAGGTCAGTAGACTAATTTAGAATTTCGCACAGATTACTCTAAGGAACGAGATGCTCTCACAGGAGATTTCTAAGCGCTGGATCGATTTCTTCGCTTCCCGCGGCCATACTGTGGTGCCTTCGGCATCGCTGATTTCGAACGAGCCCGGCGCTATGTTCACCATTGCCGGTATGGTGCCGTTCATTCCCTACTTCCTGGGCCGTGAGACCCCTCCGTTCTCCCGCGCGACCAGCGTGCAGAAGTGCATCCGCACCCTGGACATCGAAGAGGTCGGTAAGACTGCGCGTCACGGTACCTTCTTCCAGATGGCTGGTAACTTCTCCTTCGGTGATTACTTCAAGGAGCAGGCGATTCCGTTTGCTTACGAGCTGCTGACCACCCCTCAGGATAAGGGCGGTTTCGGCCTGGATCCGGAGCGCCTGTGGGTCACCATTTATGAGGGTGACGATGAGGCTTTCGACATTTGGCACAACAAGGTGGGCTTCCCGGCTGAGCGTATTCAGCGTATGGGCATGAAGGAAAACTACTGGTCCACCGGTCAGCCCGGCCCCGCAGGCCCCGACTCGGAGATCTTCTACGACCGTGGCCCCGCGTACGGTAAGGAAGGCGGCCCGGCGGCTGACGACGACCGTTACATTGAGATTTGGAACCTTGTGTTCATGCAGTACCAGCGTGGCGAGGGCATCGGTAAGGATGACTTCGAGATTCTGGGTGATTTGCCGAAGAAGAACATCGATACCGGTCTGGGCGTTGAGCGTCTTGCCATGCTGCTGCAGGGTGTTGAGAACTTCTACGAGACCGACCAGGTTCGCCCCGTTCTGGACGCTGCTTCTAAGCTGTCCGGTAAGAAGTACCACGGCTCTGAGTCCGCTGAGGACGAGGGCTACGAGGACGACGTGCGTATGCGCGTGGTGGCTGACCACATCCGTTCCTCGCTGATGCTGATTGCTGACGGCGTGACCCCCTCCAACGAGGGTCGCGGCTACATTCTGCGCCGTCTGATGCGCCGTGCGATTCGCGCGATGCGTCTGCTGGGCGTGACTGAGCCCTGCCTGCCCGTGCTGTTCCCGGCTTCGCGTGATGCGATGAAGGGCGCGTTCCCGTACGTTGCTGACGACTTCGAGCGTATTTCCCGCATTGCGTACGCTGAGGAGAAGGCGTTCCTGCACACCATTGAGACCGGTACTGAGCGTCTGGAAGAGGCTGTTGCTGCCGCTAAGAAGGACGGCTCTAACGCTGTTTCTGGTGCTGAGGCGTTTGCTCTGCACGACACCTACGGCTTCCCGATTGACCTTACCCTGGAGATGGCTGCTGAGGCTGGCGTGAAGGTGGATGAGAAGTCCTTCCGCGAGCTGATGGCTGAGCAGCGTCACCGTGCGCAGGCTGACGCTAAGGCGAAGAAGGGCGCGTTTGCTGACCTGTCTGAGCTGCGTAAGCTCGTGGACGAGCGCGGCTCCATCTTCACCGGTTACACCGAGTTGCGTACTGAGACTAAGCTGCGCGCAATCCTGGTGGACGGCGTGTCGGTTCCCGCCGCTAAGGCTGGCGACAAGATTGAGGTTGTCCTGGATGAGACTCCGTTCTACGCGGAGGCTGGTGGCCAGGCAGCTGATACCGGTGTCATTACCGGCAACGGCTTCGTCATTGACGTTCAGGACGTTCAGCAGCCCGTGAAGGGCCTGAGTGTCCACCGCGCCGTTGTGCGTGAGGGTGAGGTTCACACCGGTGCCGATGTTGTGGCACAGGTTGACGTTCAGCGCCGCCGCGACGGTGAGAAGGCACACTCCGGTACCCACATCATTCACGCTGCCCTGCACCAGGTGCTCGGCAACGAGGCTACTCAGCGCGGCTCTTTCAACAAGGAAGGCTACCTGCGCTTCGACTTCGCGTGGAGCGAGGGCCTGTCCGAGTCCGCTAAGCGTGAGGTGGAAGAGGTCGCTAACCTCGCTATCCGCGATAACCACGAGGTAATTACTCGTGAGATGCCGCTGGCTGAGGCTAAGGCTCTGGGCGCGATGAGCCTCTTCGGCGAGAAGTACGGCGACGTGGTGCGTGTTGTTGAGATCGGCGGCGAGTTCTCCCGCGAGCTGTGCGGTGGTACCCACGTTGGTTCGTCCGCTGAGATTGGCTCCCTGACCCTGCTGACCGAGGGCTCTGTTGGCTCCGGTAACCGCCGTGTTGAGGCTCTGGTGGGTCTGGACTCCTTCAACCACCTGGCTGCTGAGCGTACCCTGGTGAACCAGCTGACCGGCCTGATGAAGGTTCAGTCCTCCGCTGATCTGCCCGAGAAGATTAACCAGACTCTGTCTAAGCTGAAGGCCGCTGAGAAGGAACTGGCTCAGCTGCGCCGCGAGAAGCTGCAGGCTGAGGCTGGCAAGCTGCTGGAGAACGCACAGACCATCGGTTCCGTGCGCGTTCTGGCGCATGACGCTGGCGAACTGGACGCTAACGGCGTTCGTGAGCTGGCTCTGGATCTGCGTTCGCGCTTCGGCTCCGAGGCCGCTGTTGTCGCCGTGGTGGGTGTGGCTAATGGCCGCCCCGTCGTCCTGGTGGCAACCAACGAGGGTGCTCGCGAGGCTGGCGTAAAGGCTGGCGCTCTGGTCCGCGTCGCTGCCGGTGTTCTCGGCGGCGGTGGCGGCGGTAAGGACGACGTCGCTCAGGGTGGTGGCCAGGACGCATCCAAGATTGGTGCTGCACTGGACGCTGTCCGCGACGCTATCGCACAGGCTCAGGCCTAAACATGGCAGAATTCCAGCGCGGAGTGCGGATGGGTGTCGATGTGGGTAATGCCCGCGTCGGCACCGCCCTCAGCGACCCCGACGGTATTCTCGCCACCCCGCTCAAGACGTTGCGCCGCGACGAGAAGAAGAACTCTGACCGCCGCGTTCTGCGCAAGCTGATTGAGGTGAACGAGGTGGTGGAGGTTTTCGTCGGGCTTCCGAAGACCATGCGTGGTGGGGATTCTCCTTCCACGGAAATGGCTCGGGAGTACGCTCAGGCTCTGCGCTCCGAGCTGGATGCCGAAGACAAAACACACATTAACATTTGGCTGGTGGATGAGCGACTCACCACCGTGAGCGCTCACCGTGCACTGCACGAGGCTGGGGTTTCCAGCCGAGATTTCAAGACTATGGTTGACCAGGTGGCAGCTGTGAATATTTTGCAGTACAGCCTGGATGCCCTCAAGGCAGGGCAGTCCGTAGCCGGGTACAAGGTGAGCGATCCGGCCCACGAAGAAAACCGACCGTCCGAGTCAGAAGGGACCACGGTCGGTGCCGTCAACGAAACGGAGAACCTTCAGTGACCGAACAGAATAAACATCCCGAAGAGAGCGGGCTCGACCTCTTTAGGCCGACAGCCGAGGATGAACGTAAGGGCATTACCGGCATTACGATGGAACAGGAAATCGTGTCGGTGGCTACGTTGCGTGCGCGTAAGCGCCGCCGCCGCGCCGTTTTGCTGAGCGCAATTTCCCTGTTTGTCGTGGCTCTGGTCATCATCTCTGGTGCCCTGATTACTCGCTACGACCCGTTCAAGACTCGTGACTACTCGGGTGGCGGCAATGGTACGACCGTGACCTTCACGATTCGTTCCGGCCAGTCCACCGCGCAGGTGGCGCAGGAGCTTGAGGCGGCGGGCGTTATTGCTGATGCTGATAAGTTCGTTGAGGTGTACACCAAAGAGAGCAAGGGTAAGTACTTGCAGCCTGGCACCTATGAACTGCAGCAGCACATGAGCAGCTCGAGCGCGATTACGACCATTATTGATGCGAACAGCAACGTACTGTACCTGGCGATTCCGCAGGGTAAGCGCGTGAGCGAGACCATCGATCTGATTGTTTCTGGCTCCGATGGTGCGTTCACCCGCAAGCAGGTTGAGGACGCGGTCAGCAACTACACCCAGTACGGTGTGCCGAGCAACTTCCCCTCGATTGAGGGTTGGTTGCACCCGGGTGAGTACCGCTTCCCGAAGGACACCGACATCAAGAAGGTCATTCAGACCATGGTTGATAAGACCAAGGCTGACCTGAAGGAAGCCGGCGTGAGCGGCGACCAGAAGACCTTTGAGGTTCTGACCATTGCCTCCATCGTGGAGCTTGAGGCTCAGCCGAAGGACTACGTGGCGGTTGCAGGCATCATTGAGAACCGCCTGAACAACCCCGATGGTGAGACCTCGGGTCTGATTCAGTCGGATGCGACCGTGACCTACGGTCTGGGTGTCCGCTCGTACCACCTGACTGAAGAGCAGAAGGCCGATAAGAGCAATAAGTACAACACTTATGCGAATAAGGGTCTTCCGAAGGGTCCGATTGGTTCCCCACAGCTGGCTTCGATTAAGGCTGCTGCGGCTCCTGAGAAGAACCCGTACTACTACTGGGTGACTGTGGACCTGGATTCCGGTGAGACTAAGTACTCCCGTACTTACGCTGAGCACCAGCGTTACGTTGAAGAGTACAACCAGTGGTGTTCTAAGCACCCGAACCGCTGTAGCTAATCGGTTTTAGCCGGTAGCTATGATTCGGTAGCTTTGGACTGAAGGTTCCTTGCTGAGGCGGGTACCGCCTCCACGAGAGTGGGGGAGGTACCCGCCTTTGCTGTACCCGGATGTTGGGGGTGCTCGGTTGTTGGGCTATACCCGAATATTGGTTTGTCCCTTAAAATGGGTAGAGTGCGCCCATGAACGCGGGTTCGTGGCGTGCGTGTCCGCAAGCCCGCAAGCCCGCAAGCCCCGAGCGTTGAGTGTTGAGAGCGTTCCCCAGCGTTGAGAGCGAGAGAGTATCTATCGATGAAGACTGAACCGTACCGCGAAGCCCCGTATCTTCGCCGCGCCTACGTGCTGGGGCACCCTATTGCGCATTCGCTGTCGCCTGCGCTGCATCGTGCCGCGTATGACTTTTTGGGTGAGCAGAATTTGGGTTATGATCGCCGCGATACTCTGCCTGATGATTTGCCGGCGATTATGCACGGTGTGCGCCACCCGGACGGTACGGAGGACGCCCCGTATATTGCGGGTCTGTCGGTGACGATGCCGTTGAAGACCGCGGTCATTCAGTATTGCGATGAGCTGAGTGAGACTGCCCGCGTGACCGGTGCGGTGAACACGGTGTATCCGCGCGGTGAGAAGGTGCTGGGCGATAACACGGACGTGATCGGCATTGTGAACGCGCTGCGCCACGCCGGTTTGGAGCCGCAGCCACTCAAGGATTCTGCCGCGATTGTGGGCGGGGGAGCGACCGCTATTTCTGCTTTGGCGGCGTTGCACGCGTTGGGGTACCGCCGCGTGAGCGTGTACGCCCGTTCCCTGCATAAGCTCGGTAGCGTGCAGGAGGCGGCGGACCGCCTGGGCGTTCAGCTGGAGCAGGTTTCCCTGGCTGATTTGCCGCAGAACCTTGCGGAGCGCGGTCATCACCCGGTGGTGTCTACGCTTCCTGCCCATGCGGCGGATGAGTGGGCGAGCCAGCTGAGCGGGCTGAAGGGCGCCTCCGCAACGCACCGGCCGGTACTGCTCGATGTTGCGTATAACCCGTGGCCTTCGGTGCTGGCGAGCGCCTGGGAGGCTAACGGCGGCACCGTGGTTTCTGGACTGGAGATGCTGCTGTATCAGGCGGTGGAGCAGGTGCTGCTGTTTACCGGCCGTGAACTGCAGCCCGCCGAACTGCTGGGTCTAATCAATGCGATGTGCGCGGCGGTTAATCTTGCGCCTCGTGCTTCCGTTTCGTGAAAAAAGCGTGCTTTCACTCGCTCAGTAAACAGGCATTTTATACACTATTTATACGCGTGAAGAATTATTATTCCTTCCTCCTGCGCTGCGGTGCGGGTGCGATGAAAAGAGGTTAACCTATGGCCCTGCGTTGGCTCACTGCCGGAGAATCCCACGGCGAGGCGCTCGTCGGCATTATTGAGGGCGTACCCGCCGGTGTGGAACTCACTAGCGACATGGTGCGTGACGCCCTGGCTCGTCGCCGCCTTGGCTACGGCCGCGGTGCCCGCATGAAGTTCGAGGAGGACCGCGTGCGCATCCTGGGCGGTGTGCGTCACGGACTGACTCAGGGCGGCCCGGTCGCGATTGAGATTGCGAACACCGAGTGGCCCAAGTGGACTGACGTGATGAGCTCCGACCCGGTGGATCCGAAGCTGATTGAGGGTCGTGCGCGTAATGCTGCGCTGACCCGTCCGCGCCCCGGTCACGCCGATTTTGCGGGTATGCAGAAGTACAACTTCTCGGAGGCTCGCCCGGTGCTGGAGCGCGCCTCCGCGCGTGAGACTGCGACCCGCGTGGCTCTTGGCGTGGTTGCCGCCCAGATTTTGAAGGCTCTGGGTGTTGAGCTGGTTTCTCACACCGTTGCTGTGGGTGGCGTGCACGCTCCCGAGGGCGCCCCGGTGCCTTCGCCCCGCAACGTTGACCAGCTGGACGCTGACCCGCTGCGCTGCTTCGACAAGGCGACCTCCGACGCGATGGTTCAGCGCGTGGACGAGGCGCACAAGGACGGCGAGACTCTCGGCGGTGTGGTTGAGGTGCTCGCATACGGTATGCCTCCCGGACTGGGTTCGTACGTGCACTGGGACCGCCGCCTGGACGCGCGCCTTGCCGCAGCGCTGATGGGTATTCAGGCGATTAAGGGCGTTGAGGTTGGCGACGGTTTTGCGACCGCTGACCGCCCGGGCACTGCCGCTCATGACGAGATTTCCATTGGTGAGCACGGCGTAACGCGCGATACCAACCGTGCAGGTGGTATTGAGGGCGGCATGAGCATTGGTGACCTGCTGCGTGTGCGCGCGGCAATGAAGCCCATTGCGACCGTGCCGAAGGCCCTGAAGACCATTGACACTTCCACCGGTGAAGAGGCTCGCGCCCACCACCAGCGTTCGGACGTGTGTGCTGTTCCCGCCGCAGGCGTGGTAGCGGAGGCTATGGTCGCCCTGGTGCTCGCTGAGGCTGCGCTGGAGAAGTTTGGTGGCGACTCGATTGGTGAGACTCGCCGCAACATGGATTCCTACCTGGACGCTATTCCGGCGTCTCTGGCGTGGGAGTCTAACGTGGCTGGTTGGGACGCGTAGTGCCCCTTCCGGCGGAGTCTGAGGGCCGCGGCGCGAAGGGTCGCGGTTCCGGGGAGGTTTCTGTGGAGCAGGGTGTTCGCCCGGTCGCTTCGAGCCCCCTTGCGCGTATTGCTGCGGCAACGCAGCGTGCGCGAGGGGGCGCTTCGCCGCGCCCGGAAACCGGCACAGAACCCGGTGTATCTGTTGCGGCTGAGCAGAGTGTTGAGGCTGCGGGCGCTGGGGTTCGTGAGACTGTTGCGCGTGAGGCTGCCGCCTCGGTTTCTTCTGCGTCAGTTTCTTCTGTGCGCCCGGCTTCTCGCGTGCCCACCCCCGCTGACCTGATGCGTTCTGGCACCCGCCCCCTGCCCGCCGCCGCTACGGCGAGCACGCAGGGTGTGCGCCTGTACGCCTCCTCGGTATCTGAGGACGCCGACCCGGCGCTCGGCCTGGACGAGGACCTGCGCCTGAAGCTGCTCAGCGCCCTGCAGGGCATGGGCACCGCTGAAGAGGAATCCCGCAAGGAACCAGCGAAGGCGGAAGCACCCAAGCCGACTGCGCCGAAGCCTGCCGCGCCGTCAGTAGTTGCTGCGCCGAAGCCAGCCGCACCGAAACCGACTGCTCCTAAGCCTGCCGCGCCCAAGCCTGCACCTCCGAAGCAGGCTCAGCCTGCAGAAGCGGTGGGGGAGAGCGTTTCTGCTCCCGTGCAGAAGGCTGAACCCAAGACTGTACAGGTCACGCCCGCAGCCCCCGTAGGTGTGCCCGAAACTTCCGTAGCTGTGCCCGCGGCTGAACCCGCCAAGCCGGTCCGTCCGACCCCGGCGCTGTTCGGCAAGGTTCAGGTTGCCGCACCCGCAGTATCTGCAACACCCGTTGCACCCGCCGCGGAAGAAGAGAGCCTGGCGGGGGAGACGCCCCTCGATGCTTCCGAGCTGCCCGCAACCCCGGCTGAATCTGTGGCACCCGCAGAGCTCACCGTCCCCGCAGAGGCGCTCGCAGAAGACGAGTCCGCCGGTGCTCGCATCCACCCGCAGCAGGTGCGTGAAATGCACGAGAACTTCGCGGAACGCTCCCGACCCATCGTGCTCATCGGCCCCATGGCGGCAGGTAAGACCTACATTGGTACGCACCTGGCGCGTTTCTACGGCTACGAGTTCCTCGACGCCGACCAGCTCATCGTCGAACGCTACGGCGAAGTCTCCGAAATTTTCGAGATTTTTGGTGAGGCGTATTTCCGCGAGCTCGAACGCAAAACCATCGAAGAGGTCCTCACCTCGCCCGTGTACCGCAACACGGTGTTCTCTCTGGGTGGCGGCGCGCCCATGACCGACTCGGTCGCGGAGCTGCTCAAGGACGAATGCGTGGTGTACATCCTCGTTGATGCTGACACCGTCACCCCGCGCATTACCGGCAATAAGACCCGCCCGCTGCTGCAGCCGAACCCGGTCGAGCGGTGGACCGAAATTTTTGAGCGCCGCCGCAGCCGATACGAAGAGCTGGCGCACTTCACCCTGGACGCACGAGGCGGCCGCCCCATCACCGAGATGACCGCCGAAATCCAGGCGTACGTGACCGCAACCCGCGCCTCCCGCGCGCAGCGCCCCCAAGCATAACCCCTCACCTGTGAAAGGACACATGATGAGCACTCAGCCCACCCCCACTTTCGGTGCCTCCGGCGCGGAAGATATCATCCGCATCCCGGTGACCGGCAGCTCCCCGCGTGAGAACTATGAGGTTCTCATCGGCCACAACCTGCTCGGTAAAATCCCCGAAATTCTGGGCAACCGCACCAAGAAGGTGCTCGTGATTCACCCGCGTGCCCTGCGTTCCACCGGTGAGCTGGTCATGGAAGACCTGCGCGCCATGGGCTACGAATCGTTCAGCGCCGAAATCCCGGACGCTGAAGAGGCGAAGCACTACCAGGTGGCGGCGTTCTGCTGGCAGGTGCTCGGTCAGAACGACTTCACCCGCACCGACGCGATCATCTCCGTGGGCGGCGGCGCCATTACCGACGTTGCCGGATTTGTCGCGGCAACCTGGCTGCGCGGCGTGCGCGTTATTCACATTCCGACCACCCTGCTCGGCATGGTAGACGCTGCCGTGGGCGGTAAGACCGGCATCAACACCGCCGAGGGTAAGAACCTGGTCGGCGCGTTCTGGCCGCCCGCCGCGGTGCTCTGCGAAATCGGCACCCTGCGCACCCTGCCCGAGCATGAGCTGCTGACCGGCATGGGTGAGGTCGTCAAGTGCGGCTTCATCGCAGACCCCGAAATTCTCGACCTGATCGAGGCGAACCCGAACGCCGTACGCGACTCTCAGTCCGCCGTGATGCGTGAGCTCATTGAACGCAGCGTGCGCGTAAAGGCGGAGGTCGTCTCCGAGGACCTGCGCGAATCCGGCCGCCGCGAAATCCTGAACTACGGCCACACCCTCGCCCACGCCATTGAACGTAACGAACGCTACCAGTGGCGTCACGGCGCGGCAGTATCCGTCGGCATGGTCTACGCCGCCGAACTGGCGCTGGCAACCGGCCACGCCGACGAAGAACTCGTGGCACGCACCCGCCGCATCCTCGAATCCCTGGGCCTGCCCACCTCCTACAAGGCAGACGCATGGCCCCAGCTGCTCGAAGCAATGCGCCGCGATAAGAAGGCACGCGGCAACCTGCTGCGCTTCATCATTCTTGACGGTTTGGCTCGCCCGCGCGTCTACGAGGTGCCGGACGACTCGATCCTGTACATGACCTACCAGGAGATTACCGAGTAGGTGACGGGTCCCGTACATTTACCGGATGCACCCGGCGCGTGTTTGCTAATACGCGCCAGCCGGGCGGGGTGCCACAGAAACTGTGGCGCCCCTGCTAGGCAAATTCGTGCGCATCCTGTAGAATGTACGGGACATATTTTTGCTCATTGAAAACTTAGCGCCTCGCCGGTGTATCACTACGGCGTGAGCGTCGATGACACGAAGGAGAGCCCCATGGCATCCACTACCGATATTAAGAACGGCGCCGTCCTGAAGATTGACGGCAACCTCTGGTCCGTCGTAGAGTTCCAGCACGTTAAGCCCGGTAAGGGTGGCGCATTCGTCCGCACCAAGCTGCGCAACGTTACCTCCGGCAAGGTCGTCGACCGCACCTTCAACGCTGGCGCTAAGATCGAAACCGCAACCGTTGACCGCTCCGACTACCAGTACCTGTACCAGGACGGCGACGACTACGTCTTCATGGACATGAAGACCTACGACCAGATCAACGTTCCCGCAACCGTTGTTGGCGACGCAGCAAACTACATGCTCGAGTCCCAGACCGCAACCATCGCAATGCACGAGGGTAGCCCCCTGTACATCGAGCTGCCCGCATCCGTGGTCCTCGAAATCACCTACACCGAGCCCGGCCTGCAGGGCGACCGCTCCACCGGCGGCACCAAGCCCGCAACCGTTGAGACCGGCTACGAGATCCAGGTTCCCCTGTTCCTGGAGACCGGCACCAAGGTCAAGGTTGACACCCGCACCGGTGAGTACCTCGGTCGTGTGAACGACTAATGAATTCGCGTACGAAAGCCCGATTGCGCGCCCTCGAAGTGCTCTTCGAGGCGGATCAGCGCAACGAAGATTATATTGAGGTACTCCGCCGCCGCCGACTGTACACGGTAGCGCAGATTTCTGCTTACTCTGAGGAAATCATTCGTGGCGTTCGCGACCACGACGAAGAGATCCGCGAGTTTGTGGAGACTTACGCCCGTGACTGGTCCTTCGAGCGTATGCCCGCCGTGGACCGTGCCGTGCTGCGTATTGGCACTTGGGAGCTTCTGTACAATGACGAAGTTCCGGACGCTGTCGCAATTTCTGAGGCTGTCGGTCTGGCGCGTGTGCTGTCCACGAATGAATCTCCGAAGTTCGTGAACGGTCTGCTGGATAAGCTCCGTCAGGTGAAGCCGACCCTGCTCGCGTAAGACGTCCCGCCGCGGCCTGCCCGCCAGCTTTTATGGCTGGTTGGTTTCTGCCGTTGAGGATGCGTCCGCAGGGGAGCGTACGTGAAACCCCCGCCGTGCTGTAGTTCGCTACAGGACGGCGGGGGTTTTCTGTGTCTAGGTTGCGCTTGGTTGGTGCAGTTCTGCGTGGGGTTCCGTATTGGGTGCGGATGCGCTCGCTGGGTTTGTTAGCAATAGTCGAGGTTTCATCGGAGCCCGTGGGTAGGGTAGGCGGCAACAGTCGAGGCTTCACCGGACAACGCAGGCGGGGGAGTGCCCCCTCTGCGGCGCTGAGCGCCTTGAGGACGGAGCCCCCGCCCTGCGTGTCCGGTATGCGCCTCGTTTAGTATCACTACTCGCTTTGAGCGGATGCGGTCGCCCCGCGTGCCCGGTATGCGCCTCTATGCATACCTCAGATATGCCCTTGTCTGCACCGATATGAACGGAACATTGCCAAAGTGGACAAATAGTGAGCCGGGGTGTGTGCTCTGTGGATATATGTTAGGGTAATGGCATCAACCGATAACATTCCGCTGAATTCCACACGTTGTTGCGTGGATAATTCTGCGGTTTACACAACCACACACCAGAAAAGAACCAACAATGATGTTCAACCGTACTTCTATTGCCGCGCTCTCTGCGGCGATGATGCTCACCCTGTCCGCTTGTTCCGGCGGCGCGCAGGTCAACGCAGAATCGAGCGCTTCCACTTCCGCGAGCACTGAATCCGCAAGCGCCGAAGCTTCCGCAACCCCCACTCCTTCACCTACCCCGACCGGCCCGTCTGGCTCCGAGATTGTACTGGTTCGCCCGAGCGTGGACACCAATAATGATTCGAAGGAAGCTGAAAACGCGGCGCTTGTCGCAGCGTACGCCGTATTGGACCAGCATCTACGTGTTAAGAACGCATGGGTGCATGGAGATCTGGAGCATACCAGCGATGAGGAACTATTGCAGTATGTAGATAAGCGCATTCTTGAAAGCGTTAAAAAGCAGGTAGAGTCTATGCGTAAGCTCGCTGTATCCGCTCCTGTGGAAGGCGATATTGTTTTCCGTGATGTTCGCTTTCCCTCTATCTACAGTTTGGAGCACTCTGACGGTTCTAAGCCGTCGCAGCCTAACGCTGGTATAGCCATCACCTACTGTGAAGATACCAGCAATATTCGTATGTCTGACGGGCGTAGGCTGAACGCCAGCCAAACACGGAGGATTTTTATCGTTCGACGTGATGACGGGGCATATGTTCTCGGCAGTACCGATATTGAGCATGAAGGTTGTGACTATGAGGTAGACGAGGTTGTCTAACCTCCGCCCTTAATCTAATGGGACGCATATCGGGCACACGGGGAGGCTACCCCCGCCTGTGTTGCTCGATATGCGCCTCCAGCAGTCACCGTTTCATAGCCGTCTTTTGGCGGCACAACCACACACCAGAAAAGAACCAACAATGATGTTTAACCGTAGTTCTATTGCCGCGCTCTCGGCGGCAATGATGCTCACCCTGTCCGCATGTTCTGGCGGCTCGCAGGTCAACGCAGAATCGAGCGCTTCCACTTCCGCGAGCACTGAATCGGCAAGCGCCGAAGCTTCCGCAACTCCCACTCCTTCGCCTACCCCGACCGGTTCTGAGGTTGTCGAAATCCGTGCCGCCGTTGACACCACCGTTGACTCAGAAGAAGCACGAAAAGCTGCAGGAGAAGCTGCTAAGCAAGTGCTGGAACAGGACGTGCGCCTTCGGAATGCCTGGATGCAGGGGAACCTGGAACATACCAGTGAAAAGGATCTCGCTAAGTATATGGAACCGAAGGGCGTTAAAAGCACCCTGGATGGTTTTGCGGACTTACGTGAAACACTTCAGGAAGGGCCGTTCAGTGGGCAGATTGAAATCCGCGATGTAGAAGTAGTCGAAGTATCTGCCTCAACGGACCAAAACGGGCAGAGCACCCCTAACGCCGTTGTTCGTGTGCAGTATTGCGAAGACTGGGGAAGCCTTCGCTGGCCAACCGGCGAACCTATTGTTCTTGATGATTCTCTCGCAACAGAGGAAATGCGCGAGAACATTATGATTCGTCGACCTGACGGTGTGTTTGTGATTCAGAGTGGCCGCAAAGTTCAGGGTGACTGCAAGCCCTCGCAGCACTAACGCTTTCAGAAATGGGAAGGTACTTGAAGTACATCTGAGTGTGCTTCAACTACCTTCCCACTTCTATTTTTGGCCTCATGCTATAGACGTGCTTCTTCAATAGGTGCTTCTGATATCCCCGCAGCCCCCTCACCGTGAGCGGTCTCTCGCCGAACCTGAACGTAGCCTGTGAACTGTGGTACCCTACTAGAAGCACAAAACCTTTAAATCCGTCCCGTGAGGCGGGGAAGGAGACGGCTATGCCTGGGTCAACTGTACCCACATCCGGCGCGAATCAGGGGCGAAATGTAACCGCAGCCCCCCATTCGGCAACCCCTCAAAGCACCTCAGAGGACGCGACCACCGTCGGCCGCACCATCCTCAGCGAGGACGAAATCCGCCGCGCCCTCACCCGCATCGCCTACGAAATCATCGAAACCAATAAAGGCGTAGAAAACCTCGTACTCATCGGCATCCGCTCCCGCGGCGTGCCCCTCGCCGTACGACTCGCAGCCCGCATCCAAGCCATCGAGCCGAACTTCAACGCAGAAACCCGACTCGGCGCCCTGGACATCACCGCCTACCGCGACGACCAGCGAACCGGCGGCACCACCTCCCCAGACACCGCAGGGGAAAGCATCATGCCCACCATCGGCATTGAAGGTAAAACCGTAGTCCTCGTTGACGACGTCCTCTACTCCGGCCGCACCGTACGCGCCGCCCTCGACGCACTCAACGCCCACGGACGACCCGCCCTCGTACGCCTGGCAGTCCTTGTAGACCGCGGACACCGGCAACTACCCATCCGCGCCGACCACGTGGGCAAAAACCTGCCCACCAGCGCCAGCGAAACCGTGCGCGTCGTACTGACTGAAACCGACAACGCAACAGACCGAGTTGACATTATCCAGCTGGGAGGGCTCTCATGAAGCATCTGCTCGACACCCGCGAACTAACCCGCGAAGAAGCCATCGAAATCCTTGACGTCGCCGACTACATGGCGCAGGTCAAAGCCGAAAACCGCACCCTCAACGTGCTCAACGGCAAGACCGTCGTCAACCTCTTCTTCGAGGACTCCACCCGAACCCGCCTCTCCTTCGAAGCCGCAGAGAAGCGCCTGGGCGCCGCCGTCACCAACTTCTCCGCATCTGGCTCCTCCCTGTCTAAGGGCGAGTCGCTCAAGGACACCGCGCAGACCCTCAAGGCGATTGCCGCGGATGCGTTCGTGATCCGCCACTCGGCATCCGGCGCACCGCAGCGCCTCGCCGAGGCAGGTTGGACCGACATTCCCGTGCTCAACGCGGGCGACGGCACCCACGCACACCCCACCCAGGCACTGCTCGACGCCGTATCCCTGCGCCAGTACAAGGCAGAACGCGACGGCCTCGACAGCCCCCGCGGCACCGACCTGTCCGGCATGCGTGTGCTCATCGTTGGCGACATCCTGCACTCGCGTGTGGCACGCTCCAACCTCTGGCTGTTGCACACCCTCGGCGCGCAGGTCGTCTTCGTCGCGCCGCCGACCCTGCTGCCGCTGAACACAGCCTCCTGGGTTGAAGAAGCCGGCCTGGAAATCTTCCACGACTTCGACGAAGCCATCGCCACCAACCCCGACGCCGTCATGCTGCTGCGCATCCAGAAGGAACGCATGAACGCCGCGTACTTCCCCTCCGCAGAGGAGTACACCGACCTGTGGGGCCTGACCGCCGAACGCTTCGCAACCCTGCAGGCGCAGCCGCAGCCGGTCGCAATCCTGCACCCGGGCCCCATGAACCGCGGCCTGGAAATCTGCACCGAAGCCGCCGACGCCACCAACTCCTGGGTCCTGCGCCAGGTCAGCAACGGCGTGGCGCTGCGCATGGCGGTGCTCTACCTGCTTCTGACCGACGGCTCCAGCGCCAAGCTCTACGCCGGCGACGAATCCTAAACGACCTTCCTAACGAGAGGAACCAACACCATGAGCAAGTACCTGATTAAGGGCGCAAGCCTCTACGGCGAAAAGGTCGCCGACATCCTCATCGAGGACGGCGTGATTAGCCGCATCGCAGAGAACATCGACGCCGCAGACGCACAGGTCGTCGAGGCGGCAGGCCAGGTGGCACTGCCCGGTCTGGTCGACATCCACACCCACCTGCGTCAGCCCGGCTACGAGGCATCCGAAACCGTTGAGACCGGCACCCGTGCAGCAGCCCTGGGCGGCTACACCGCAGTGTTCGCCATGGCAAACTCCATGCCCGTGGCAGACACCGCCGCAGTCGTTGAGCAGGTTGACCGCCTCGGCAAGGAATCCGCATGGTGCCGCGTGCAGCCCATCGGCGCAGTAACCGTGGGCCTGAAGGGCGAGCGCCTCTCCGACATTGGCGGCATGGCGAACTCCACCGCGAACGTGCGCGTGTTCTCTGACGACGGCATGTGCGTGTACGACCCCGCCGTGATGCGCCGCGCCCTCGAATACGTCAAGACCTTCGACGGCGTTATTGCGCAGCACGCGCAGGAGCCGCGCCTGACCGAAGGCGCCCAGATGAACGAAGGTAAGGTGTCCGCTGATCTGGGTCTGACCGGTTGGCCCGCTGTCGCTGAAGAGGCAATCATTGCCCGCGACGTGCTGCTGGCTGAGCACCTGGACTCTAAGCTGCACATCTGCCACCTGTCCACCAAGGGCTCCATTGAGGTTGTGCGCTGGGCTAAGTCCCGCGGCGTGAAGGTGACCGCGGAGGCAACCCCGCACCACCTGCTGCTCACCGACGAGACTGCACGCACCTACGACCCGATTTTCAAGGTGAACCCGCCGCTGCGCACCGAAGAGGACGTCATGGCGCTGCGTCAGGCTGTTGCTGACGGCATCATCGACGTGATTGGTACCGACCACGCACCGCACCCGGCAGAGACCAAGGAATGCGAGTGGGCGTGCGCCGCGAACGGTATGACCGGTCTGGAGCAGGCACTGTCCATCATCCAGATGACCCTGGTTGACACCGGCATGATTACCTGGCGCGATGTGGCACGCATCCTCTCCGAGGAGCCCGCGAAGATTGGTCGCCTGGACCACGAGCAGGGCCGCCCGCTTGCCGAAGGCGAACCGGCAAACATTGTGCTGGTCGACCCGAAGGCAACCCGCGTGATTAAGCCGGAGGAGCAGGCTACCAAGGGTAAGAACAACCCCTACCGCGACATGGAGGTGCCCGGCTCGATCCGTGCAACCTTCTACGCTGGCCACCCGACCGTGCTGAACGGCGAGCTGGCAACCCCGCGCCGCTAAACCCGCGAGGCGAACGCACGTGGTGACCGTGCCTGGCGGTGGTAGGTTCACGCCTGCCACCGCCTCGCCGGGAGCACCGCCCCCAACCTCACCAACCCAGGCCGAGATCATCGACCGAGACCCCAACCGAAAGAGAGAACCTTCGTGGGAAAGTTCCTGACCGCCATCATCTGCATCGCCCTGGTCGCCCTGTGCATCTACGGCATGTGGCACGGATGGCGCTCGCGCCTGGCACGCCAGGCGAACATGTTCGGCTCCCTCAAGGAAGTTCCCGAACGCTACGAGGGCATGACCGCTGACGCCGCTTTTGAGGGCGAGTACGTCAGCACCACGATCTTCGGTAACTGGCTGGACCGCGTGGGTTTCGATTCGCTCGGCTTCAAGAGCAAGTCCACCCTGCTGATTTACCCGGACAGCATCATCTTCACCCGTAACGGAGCGAAGGACCTGTGGATTCCGGCGAAGAAGCTCGCCGTCATCACCACCGACCGCGGTATGGCGGGCAAGGTTGTGGAGAAGAACGGCCTGGTCGTGATTGGTTGGACCCTGGACGGTCACCGCGTGCAGACCGGCTTCCGCACCCGCTACGCCGAGGACAAGCAGGCGGTACTGCAGGAGCTGCGCCGCATCGCCCCGAACGCGGTGGATGCGCCCGAGAAGTGGACGGCAGAACCGGAAGCCTAAATCCCGGTGTAATATCCCGGCGCAATATCCCTGCGCACCCACACCCATAGATTTTGCCCCACGGCAGGCGAAAACCCCGCCGAAGGCACCATAGACTACCCCGGAACCTGCACGGTAGAGGCCGTACAGGAAGCGGGGGAGAACACCAGAGAAAAGGAAGAAGAGCATGACTGACATGACACGATCCGGCGCCCTGCGTACGGACCGCGCGCTGCTCGTCCTGGAGGACGGCACCGTCTACCGCGGCTACGGCTACGGCGCAACCGGCGCGTCCCTGGGCGAGGCGGTTTTCTCGACCGGTATGACCGGCTACCAGGAAACCCTGACCGACCCCTCCTACGCGGGTCAGATTGTGGTTCAGACCGCTCCCCATATCGGCAACACCGGCGTGAACACCACCGACGCTGAGTCCCGCAAGATTTGGGTTGCCGGCTACGTGGTTCGCGACGCAGCACGTGTGGCATCCAACTGGCGTTCTGAGCGCACCCTCGACGAAGAGCTCATCGAGCAGGGCATCGTCGGTATTCAGGGCATTGACACTCGCGCCCTGACCCGCCGCCTGCGTTCGAGCGGTTCGATGCGTGCGGGCGTGTTCTCCGGTGAGCACGCAGAACGCCCCGAAGCTGAACTGCTGGAGGAGGTGCGCGCCTCCGAGCCGATGGCTGGCCGTAAGCTCGCTGACTCCGTTTCGGTTGACACCGCCTACACCGTTGAGCCGCACCAGTTCAACTGGTTCGCACCCCCGGTCGCAACCATCGTCGCCCTGGACCTGGGCATTAAGTCGATGACCCCGCAGCGTTTCGCTGAGCGTGGCGTGCGCGTGCACGTGCTGCCCGCAAGCGCAACCCTCGAGGACATCTACTCCCACAACCCCGACGGCGTGTTCTTCTCCAACGGCCCCGGTGACCCGGCAACCGCTGACGAGCAGGTTGAGCTGCTGCAGGGCGTGCTGCGTAAGGGCACCCCGTTCTTCGGCATCTGCTTCGGTAACCAGCTGCTCGGCCGCGCCCTGGGCTTCGGCACCTACAAGCTGCCCTTCGGCCACCGCGGCATCAACCAGCCGGTCATGGACAAGACCACCGGCAAGGTTGAAATCACCGCGCAGAACCACGGCTTCGCTGTGGACGCGCCGATTGGCGACTACGTGACCGCACCGAACGCTGAGTTCGGTCAGGTCATGGTCTCCCACGTGGGTCTGAACGACAACGTGGTTGAGGGCCTGACCTGTAAGGACATCCCCGCGTTCTCCGTGCAGTACCACCCCGAGGCTGCCGCGGGCCCGCACGATTCCGCCTACCTCTTTGACCGTTTCATCGACCTGATGGTCGCAACCAAGACTGCAAAGGAAGCATAAATGCCTCGTCGTACTGACCTTAATAGCGTCCTCGTCATCGGTTCCGGCCCCATCGTCATCGGTCAGGCAGCGGAATTTGACTACTCCGGCACTCAGGCACTGCGCGTGCTGAAGGAGGAGGGCGTGCGCGTCATCCTCGTGAACTCGAACCCGGCAACCATCATGACCGACCCCGAGTTCGCGGACGCCACCTACATTGAACCCATCACCCCCGAGGTGATTGAGAAGATCATCGAGAAGGAAAAGCCGGACGCAATCCTGCCGACCCTGGGTGGTCAGACCGCGCTGAACGCGGCTATCTCCCTGGATGAGCGCGGCGTGCTCGCCAAGTACAATGTTGAGCTGATCGGCGCGAACATTGAGGCGATTAACCTCGGTGAGGACCGTGAAGCATTCAAGGGCGTGGTGGATCGCGCCGGCGGCGAGTCTGCACGCTCGGTGATTGTTCACTCCATGCCGGAGGCGCTGGAAGCCGCTAAGGAGCTGGGCTACCCGATGGTGGTCCGCCCCTCCTTCACCATGGGTGGTCTCGGCTCAGGTATGGCGTACAACGAGGAAGACCTCTACCGTATTGCTGGCGCCGGTATTCAGTACTCGCCGACCAGCGAGGTCCTGCTGGAGGAGTCCATCCTCGGCTGGAAGGAATACGAGCTGGAGATGATGCGTGACACCAACGACAACGTCGTGGTCGTCTGCTCCATCGAGAACTTCGACCCCGTGGGCGTGCACACCGGTGACTCCATCACCGTGGCACCCGCACTGACCCTGACCGACCGTGAGTTCCAGAAGCTGCGCGACATCGCGATTAACGTGATTCGTGAGGTTGGCGTGGACACCGGTGGTTGTAACATCCAGTTCGCGATTGACCCGAAGACCGGCCGCATCATCGTCATTGAGATGAACCCGCGCGTGTCTCGTTCCTCGGCGCTCGCGTCGAAGGCTACCGGCTTCCCGATTGCGAAGATTGCGACCAAGCTGTCCCTGGGTTACACCCTGGATGAGATTCCGAACGATATCACCCAGAAGACCCCGGCGTCCTTCGAGCCGACCCTCGACTACGTGGTCGTGAAGGTTCCGCGCTTCGCGTTTGAGAAGTTCCCGGCTGCTGACCCGACCCTGACCACCACCATGAAGAGTGTTGGTGAGGCTATGGCTCTGGGCCGTAACTTCACTGAGGCTCTGCAGAAGGCGATGCGTTCGCTGGAGCAGAAGGGTGCGTCCTTCTCGTTCAAGCCGCTGTCCCTGTCTGAGGCTGAGCTGGCTGAGCTGGTTGAGAAGACTAAGGTTGCGACCACTCAGCGTATCTACCAGGTTCAGCAGGCTCTGCTGGCTGGCGCTACCGTGGAGCAGCTGCACGAGGCGACCAAGATTGACCCGTGGTTCCTGGATCAGCTGGTGCTGCTGAATGAGGTTGCCGGTGTGGTTCACGCTAAGCGTGACAACCTTGACCCGGAGACCCTGAAGCTGGCTAAGCGTCACGGTTTCTCGGACGCTCAGATTGCTGAGATTATCGGCTCTTCTGAGGATGTTGTGCGCGGTGTTCGCCACGCTCTGGGTATCCGCCCGGTCTTCAAGACTGTTGACACCTGTGCAGCCGAGTTTGAGGCGTTCACTCCGTACCACTACTCCTCCTACGACCTGGAGGATGAGGTTGCGCACCACGAGAAGCCCTCGATTATGATTCTGGGTTCGGGCCCGAACCGTATCGGTCAGGGTATCGAGTTCGACTACTCCTGTGTGCACGCTTCGCTGGTGCTGCGTTCGCTCGGTTACGAGACTGTCATGGTCAACTGCAACCCTGAGACTGTTTCGACTGACTACGATATTTCGACTCGCCTGTACTTTGAGCCGCTCACCCTTGAGGATGTGCTTGAGATTGTTGAGTCGGAGCGTCGTACCGGCGGTCTGATGGGCGTGTTTGTTCAGCTGGGCGGTCAGACTCCGCTGAAGCTGGCTCGCGCTCTGAAGGATGCGGGCGTGCCGATTCTGGGCACCACCCCCGAGGCTATTGACCTGGCTGAGGACCGCGGCGAGTTCTCTCGCGTGCTGGAGGAGGGCGGCCTGATTTCGCCCAAGAACGGTACCGCGTTCACTTTCGAGGGTGCTAAGCGCATCGCTGACGAGATTGGTTACCCGGTTCTGGTTCGTCCTTCGTACGTGCTGGGCGGCCGTGGCATGGAGATCGTCTACGATGAGGCGAACCTGGCACGCTACCTGGAGAACGCTACCGAGGTTTCGCCTTCGCAGCCTGCTCTGATTGATAAGTTCCTT
Source organism: Rothia sp. HMSC069C10 (assembly GCF_001812205.1). Lineage (NCBI taxonomy): Bacteria > Bacillati > Actinomycetota > Actinomycetes > Micrococcales > Micrococcaceae > Rothia > Rothia sp. HMSC069C10. Next base: position 292,943 of record NZ_KV808301.1, on the reverse strand, counting down.
GAGGACGCTATCGAGATTGACGTTGACGCACTGTTTGACGGCGAGGAGCTGTACCTGGGCGGCGTTATGGAGCACATTGAGGAAGCCGGTATTCACTCGGGTGACTCTTCCTGTACTCTGCCTCCGATTACTCTCGGCCCGGACATCATCGCGAAGGTGAAGGACGCTACCGAGAAGATTGCTCGCGGCACCGGTGTGCGCGGCCTGATTAACATTCAGTTCGCGTACGTGTCTGAGAACCTGTACGTGATTGAGGCGAACCCGCGTGCATCCCGTACTGTTCCGTTCGTGTCGAAGGCTACCGGCGTGCAGATGGCTAAGGCTGCTGTGCTGATTGGTCTGGGTAAGAGCATTGCTGAGCTGAAGGCTGAGGGTTACCTGCCGTCGAACATGGATGGCGCGTCCCTGCCTGAGGAAACTGCGATTGCTGTGAAGGCTGCGGTTCTGCCGTTCGCTCGTTTCCGCACCCCCGAGGGTGTTGTGGTGGATTCGCTGCTGAGCCCGGAGATGCGTTCGACCGGTGAGGTCATGGGTCTGGATAAGCACTATGACACCGCGTTCGCGAAGGCTCAGGCTGGTGCTGGTTCGCCGCTGCCGACCTCCGGTAAGGTGTTCATTTCGGTGGCTAACCACGATAAGCGTAACGTCATTATTTACGCGAAGATGCTGGAGTCGCTGGGCTTTGAGATCGTTTCGACCGGTGGTACCGCTGAGATTCTGCGCCGTAACGGCTTGAACTCGGTGATTGTGGCTTCGAAGTTCGCTGAGGCGAATGGCGACCACTCGATTGTGGACATGGTCCGCAACGGTGATATTGACCTGATTCTGAACACCCCTGCCGGTGGTGCTGCCCGTAGCGATGGTTACGAGATTCGTGCCGCTGCGGTTTCGGTGGGCTGCCCGGTCATGACCACCATTTCTGAGTTCGCTGCGGCTGTTCAGGCGATCAATGCTCTGCGTGAGCACAGCTGGGACATCATGAGCCTGCAGGAGCACGGCGTTCAGCTGGCTGCCGCTGTGGATGCTCGTTCCGAGGGTGGCGAGGCGTAATGTCCGCTACTTTTGGTGATCGTCTGGCGAAGGCGATGGCGGAGCGCGGCCCGCTGTGTGTGGGTATTGACCCGCATCCGAACCTGCTGGAGCAGTGGGGTCTTGAGGATTCTGCTGCCGGTCTGGCTGCTTTTACTGAAGCGGTCTATGAGGGTTGCGCCCCGTTTGCGGCGGCGTTGAAGCCTCAGGTGGCGCTGTTTGAGCGTCACGGTTCGGCTGGTCTTGCTGTGCTGGAGGCGCTGTTTGCCCGCGCTGCCGCTGATGGTGTGCTGATTGTTGCTGATGCTAAGCGCGGCGATATCGGTTCGACCATGAAGGCGTACGCGGATGCGTGGCTTGGCTCGTCTTCGCCGCTGGGTACCGATTCGGTGACTTTGAGCCCGTATCTGGGTTTTGAGTCGCTGCGTCCGGCGCTGGATTTGGCTGATGAGAATGACCGCGGCACGTTCGTGCTGGCGCTGACCTCGAACCCTGAGGGTAAGAGCGTTCAGTACGTGGGCGCGTCGGAGTCTGGTCATTCGGGTGAGTCTGGGGGCGCTGTGGCTAAGCGTATTATCGCTGCGGCTACCGCTGAGAATGCTTCCCGCCAGTGGGAGCAGATGGGCCCGTGCGGTCTGGTGGTTGGCGCGACTGTTGGTCAGGCGCTGGTTGATTTGGGTATTGACCTGAGCGTGTTCAACGGCCCGATTCTGTCGCCGGGTTACGGTGCGCAGGGCGCTTCGGCGGCTGATCTGTACCGCGTGTTTGCGGGCGTTGAGTCGCAGGTGCTGGTGAATTCCAGCCGCGGCGTGCTGGCCGCTGGCCCGTCGGTTGAGGGTTTGGCGCAGGCTGCGCAGGCGGCTCGTGATGACCTGTTGGCGGCTCGCGGCGCGTAGTTCGCGTGTTGTGTGAGAGGGGTGTGTGCTCCGGGTGGATTCTGTTGAGGGTCTGCTCGGGGTGCGCGCCCCTTTTGCGTACCCCTTGTGCCTGTTTTATTGCATTTTTTCGGTACATCCGCATGCATAATTTTGCCGCCGTGCACTCGCGCCGATGCGAGTTTGCTCACCTCTGTAGTGGGGGAGTGTGCCTGCTCTTTGAGGTGCGTGCGTGGCTCCACTTTTGATAGTGCGAATACTCCGCTATGCTATAGGGGTACTCCCTGATATTTACGTGCTGACGTGCGTAGACGCATTGTTGGTGCGAGGGTGAGTGCCGCGGGTGGAACGAGGGTTCTCGTGCTATCCGTGTTACATTAGTTGATAAGTAAAATTCTATAACTCGCAGAAATGGGGGACCCAACCATGCCGCTGACTCCGCTAACTGAGGATGCGCGCGCCTCCGCCCGCGAGAAGGCAGTACTTGCCCGAGCACACCGCCAGGAAATTAAGCGTGCACTGAGTGACCGTGAACTTTCCGTGCGTCAGGTGCTTGATATGGTCGATTCCGACCCTGCACTGGCTAAAATGCCGGTGGGGCAGATGCTGCGCGCACTTCCGGGCATTGGTGCCGTTCGAGCTGAACGCATCATTGAAGAACTTCATATTGCACCGACTCGCCGCCTTGGCGGCCTTGGTGTACACCAGCGTCGCAAGATGGTGGAGTACTTCAACCGTAATTCGCGGTATTTGAACCGTGCACGTCGCAGGACTAATACTCTGCCTCCTGAATCTTCTCAGTCCTAACACATCGTGCCTTCAGTCGATGAAGGCGCAGTAAGGAAGCTATGTCTCAGCCGACTCTCACCGTACTGGCTGGCCCCACTGCTGTTGGCAAGGGTACGGTGTGCCAGTACATTCGTGAGAACTACCCGAACGTGTGGTTCTCTGTTTCCGCTACTACTCGTGATCCTCGCCCCGGTGAGGTTGACGGTACTCACTACTATTTCGTTTCGATGGAAGAGTTTGACCAGATGATTGCTGACGGTCAGATGCTTGAGTACGCTGTGGTACACGGTAAGAACAAGTACGGTACTCCGCGCGCTAAGGTCCAGGAGGCCCTGGATGCTGGCCGCCCGGTGATTCTTGAGATTGACTTGCAGGGTGCTCGCCAGATTCGCGAGACCATGCCGGATGCTCGCCTGATTTTCTTGGCTCCTCCGAGCTGGGATGAGCTGGTGTCGCGTCTGGTGGGTCGAGGTACCGAGAGTGAGCAGGAGCAAGCTCGTCGCCTTGAAACCGCGAAGGTTGAGTTGGCTGCTGAGAAGGAATTTGACGTCACGGTCGTCAACGACTCTGTTGAGCGTGCAGCGAAGGAGATTGCTGAGCTGATTGGCGCTGCCTAATCTGCATGCTTTGCGTTTGCGGTGGGGCTAGAGTTTCTTCCGACCTGTAGTTCTGCCGTGAGGCGTTGTGAAAGGTGGGGGTTTCGAAGAGTTTTCTTCGGAGCCCCCGCCTTTTGTTTGCCCTGTGCCCGCTACTCTGTGCCTGCCGGTCTGCCTTTTATCCGGGCTGGTACGTGCGTTTTAGCCGTTGAGAGGGTAGAATAGTTCTTTAGTTTTGACCGTGCCCTCAGTGTGCCCGGTTTGCGCCATAGCGCGAACGGTGTGCGGGGGCGTTCGGTACGTACATTCCATCAAGCTATTTGGAGTTTTTAGTGGCAAACGAAATCAAGGAACACGAGGACTACAACTTCGTTGACGGTGTCGCTCCCGAGGGCATCGTGAGCCCCAGCGCTGACGCGCTGATTGAGAAGGCGGAGTCCAAGTACGGCCTGGTGATTTTCGGTGCCCGCCGTGCACGCCAGATTAACGCGTACTACGCTAACCTGCAGGACAATACTGCTGCGCACGTTGGCCCGCTGGTTGACGCTGAGTCGAACGAGAAGTCTCTGTCGGTGGCAATGCGTGAAATCATTGCTGACCGTGTTGTGGCGGAGCACCACCCGGACGCTAAGTTCGATGAGGACGGCTACCCCGTTCCCGAGGATCTGTCCGCTGTGATTGATTTCAGCGCGGCTGAGTTCTCTGGCGCTATCGAGGAGGAGTACATCCCCGCAGGTAGCGAAGAGGTTATTGCTATCGAAGAGGTTATCCTCGACGAGTCCGCTGAGTAATCTGCGTTCTTTCAGGTTTAAGGATTCTTTAACGTACCATGCGCATTATCGTTGGTATTGGAGGGGGCATTGCTGCGTATAAGGCGGCGATGCTCCTTCGTCTTTTTGCGAAGAATGGCGACGAGGTAATCGCCATGCCCACCCCGAACGCGACGAAGTTCGTGGGTGTTCCCACCCTGGAGGCGCTGAGCGGCAACCCCGTCTCGACGGACGTGTTTGACCGCGTGCCGGAGGTGAACCACGTGCGTCAGGCCGAGCAGGCTGACGCTGTGGTGATTGCCCCGGCGACCGCTGATTTGCTGGCTCGTTTGGCGGCTGGTCGTGCGGATGATCTGCTGTCTTCTACGGTGTTGACGACGCACGCCCCGGTGATTTTGGCGCCGGCGATGCACACCCAGATGTGGGAGCATCCGGCGACTCAGGCGAATGTGCAGACGCTGCGTTCGTGGGGTTATCACGTGATTGAGCCTGCGATTGGGCGTTTGACGGGCCCGGATTCTGGTCCGGGTCGCATGCCTGAGCCGGAGGATATTTTCGCGGTCGCGCTGGATGTGATTGAGCGCTTCCCGAAGGGGCAGGTGCACCCGGTGTACACGCCCGGTTACGCGCCGACTGAGCCCCTGTACACGGGCACGGAGCAGGAGCGTATGGCGGCGGCGCGTCAGGCGACGCTGACCTCGGCACTGCTGGGTCAGGGTGAATCTGGTCAGGTGGCTGACGCTTCGGCAGATGACTCTGGCCCGCTGTCCGGTCGCCTCGTAGTCATTACCGCTGGCGGTACCCGTGAGGCGCTGGACCCGGTACGCTTCCTCGGCAACCGTTCGACCGGTAAGCAGGGTGTGGCGCTCGCGGAGGCGGCACGCGACTTGGGTGCGACCGTGCACCTAATTGGTGCGAACCTTGAGGTTCCCGCGCCGGAGGGCGTGCAGGTGACCCGCGTGGTCAGCGCTCTGGAGCTGCGTGAGGCGACCCTTGAGGCGAGCGCGGCGGTGGATGTGCTGATTATGTCCGCTGCGGTGGCTGATTTTAGGCCCGCCGAGTTTGCCAAGTTCAAGATTAAGAAGAGCGCTGATTCTGAGGATGCGCCGGTGATTCAGCTGGTGCGTAACCCGGATATTCTGCGTGAGGTCGTGGTGCGCCGCCAGCAGGCTCGTGAGGCGGGGGAGAGCACCCTCGGTCCGAAGCTCATTGTTGGTTTTGCGGCGGAGACCGGTTCGGCGGAGAAGACTCCGTTGGAGCTGGGTCGTGAGAAGCTGCAGCGTAAGGGCACGGACTTCTTGGCGGTCAATACGGTGGGTGTGAATCGTGGTTTCGGCACGGACGATAACACGATTACGCTGCTGTCGACTCTGAATGATGAGGCGCCGGTGTTCTCCGGTTCGAAGAAGGAGTTGTCGGTGCGTCTGTTGGAGCATGTGGCGGCTTTCTTGCCGGAGCTTTCTGCCTAATGTAACCTGCGTTTCCGCGTAAAATTTCGGAACGTTCATAGTGTGGAGCCCGTGCGGTATTTCCTGCGAGGAGGTATCGTGCGGGCTTTGCTGTACCCTCCGTAGCTCAGCCGCGACCCCCTTCTGTGGACCCCCTTGGAGAGCATTATGCGCAGGGATTTGTGACCGGGATTTCTTTCCTTTCGGCTTCCGCCGGGGGAGCATCTCATATTTCTGTCATAGTGGTGAAATTTCTGACCGTACCCCTGAACCGTCAGATAAAGGTCTAGTATCATGGCATAGAGAGTATTTCGCGTTGAAGGGGAAGAAGCACCATGCCCGAGAATCAGAGCAAGCCCGCCACGGTACAGCCCGCCCAGAGTGAGGAGCGTCCTCAGATTCTGGTGATCACCGGTATTTCCGGTGCAGGCCGCAGCACCGTCGCAAATGTACTGGAGGATGAGGGCTGGTACGTTATCGATAACATCCCGCCGCAGATGCTCGGTTCCCTGGCTGAGCTGGTGACCCGCGACGGTGCACGAGTTCCGAAGGTGGCGCTCGGTATTGACGTTCGCGCCCGCGCACTGTTCTCCGATCTTCCCGCTGCGATTGAGACTCTGCGCAAGTCCGATATTGACTTCTCCATGCTCTTCCTTGACGCCAAGGACGAGACCATTATTGCTCGCTACGAGGCTCAGCGCCGCCCGCACCCGCTGCAGGGTGAGGGCCGCGTCCTCGACGGTATTCGCGCTGAACGCACTCTCTTTGAAGGTCTGCGCCTCGCTTCTGACCGCACCATTGACACCACCGGCATGAACGTTCACGAGCTGGCTCGTACCGTGCGTGAAATGTTTGCTGAGGGTGCGGATAAGAAGCTGAACCTGACCGTGATGAGCTTCGGCTTCAAGTACGGTGCGCCTTCGGACGCTAACTACATGGCTGATATGCGTTTCATCCCGAACCCGCACTGGGTTCCGGAGTTGCGCCCCCTGACCGGTCAGGACGCCCCGGTGCGCGACTACGTGCTGGAGCACGCAGGCACCGAGGAGTTCATCAGCAACTATCTTGCGGCTCTTCGCCCCGTGCTTGAGGGCTACCGCCGTGAGGGTAAGTACTACGCCACCATCGCAATTGGCTGCACCGGTGGTAAGCATCGTTCCGTGGCTGTGACGGAGGAACTGGCTCGTCGTCTCTCTGCTTTCGGTGAGCTGAACGTGAATGTTCAGCACCGCGACAAGGGCCGCGAGTAAGTTTTTCCCGGCGCGTCCCAACCACCGCGTCGTGTTTCATTAGCCGCCGTCCGGCCCCGCACACCGTGGGGCCGGCATACCATTCCTTCCGGGTATGTGAGGTATTACTATGTCTACCCATTCGACCAGTTATGACACTCAGGGTATTCCGCGCCTGCCGGCTCTGCCGACTCAGGCTTTGCGCTTGTTGAAGACCACGCACCGTTCGCCGAAGGTTACGGCGATGGGCGGCGGCCACGGGCTGTACGGTTCCCTGTCTGCGTTGCGCCACGTCACGCCTGATTTGACGGCTGTTGTGACGGTTGCTGACGATGGCGGTTCGTCGGGTCGTTTGCGTGAGGAGATGGGTATTCTCCCTCCGGGTGATTTGCGTATGGCGCTTTCTGCGCTGTGTGATGACACCGATTGGGGTCGCACGTGGCGTGATGTGATGCAGCATCGTTTTAGCGCACCCGAGGGTTATGAGGGTGAGTTCCCGCTGGATTATCACGCGCTCGGTAACCTGCTGATTGCTACTCTCTGGCAGCTGCTGGATGACCCGGTTGCGGGTCTGGACTGGGCGGGTGCGCTGCTGAATGCGCGCGGCCGCGTGCTGCCGATGGCGCTGGATCCGATGGTCATTTACGGCACCGTGTTGCGTGAGCATAACGGCGGCGGTATTGAGCGTGTGAAGGTGGTCGGCCAGGTGAACCTCTCGAAGGAGGAGCGGGTTCACGATATTGGTCTATCTCCCGCAAATGCGCGTCCTTGCCCGGAGGCGCTCTCCGCTATTGAGGAGTCCGACTGGATTGTTTTGGGTCCGGGTTCGTGGCGTACGTCGGTTCTGCCGCATCTGCTGTTGGACGCTCAGCGTGAGGCGATTATCCGCACGGAGGCGCGCCGCTGCGTGGTCATGAACCTCTCCGACGATAAGGAGACGGTCGGCTTCACCCCGGCAACGCACCTGGATTTGTTGCGCCAGTACGCCCCGAAGCTTCACCTTGACGCGGTGATTGCTGACGCTGACATGCAGGCTGATCACCGTTCCGAGCTGGAGCGTGAGGCTTCTGCGATGGGTGCGAAGGTTGTGTGGGCGCATCTGCGTTCGAGCTCCCAGCCGAATGTGCACGACCCGCTGAAGCTTGCGGCTGCGTATAACGAAGCGTTTGAGCTGAGCTCCTAGAATCACCGTTGCGGCTGCTATTTTGGTGTGCCCATTTCCCGAAGTTATAGACTCTTAGACACTACGCCCAGAAGGACCTGTTCATGGCATTAACCACGCTCGTCAAGGACGAACTCGCCAACTACGAGGCAACGAAAGTCTCTGCTCGTAAGGCAGAAATCTCTACGATTCTGCGTTTTACCGGAGGCCTGCACATTGTCTCGGGGCGAATCGTGGTGGAGTCTGAGGTCGACCACGAAGCAACCGCCCACCGCATGCGCCGCACCATCGCGGAGATTTACGGCCACGACTCTGAGCTGACCAGCGTCAGCGGTGGTGGCCTGCGTCGAGGCGGCCGCTACATTGTGCGTGTGGATCACGGCGGTGAGGCGCTGGCTCGCCAGACCGGTCTGCTGGATTTGCGTGGCCGCCCGGTGCGTGGTCTGCCGCCGGCTGTGGTGAACGGCTCCCTGCAGGACGCCGAGGCGGTCATGCGCGGTGCGTTCTTGGCGCACGGTTCGCTGACTGAGCCGGGTCGCTCCTCCTCCCTGGAAATTACCTGCCCCGGTCCGGAGGCGGCGCTCGCGCTGGTGGGTGCGGCTCGTCGCCTGGACATTATTGCGAAGGCACGCGAGGTGCGCGGCACGGACCGTGTGGTGGTGCGTGACGGCGAGACGATTTCGCAGCTGTTGGAGCGTATGGGCGCGACCGGCACCCTGACCACGTGGCGTGAGGCGCGTACCCGCAAGGAGGTTCGTGCGACCGCGAACCGTCTGGCGAATTTTGATGATGCGAACCTGCGCCGTAGCGCTCAGGCGGCTGTTGCGGCGAGCGCTCGCGTGGAGCGTGCCCTGCAGATTCTGGGTCATGAGGCGCCGGATCATCTGCGCTATGCCGGTGAGCTACGTGTGTTGCATAAGCATGCGTCGTTGGATGAGCTGGGTCGTCTGGCTGATCCGCCGATGACGAAGGACGCGATTGCGGGCCGTATTCGTCGCCTGCTGGTGATGGCTGATAAGCGTGCTTCGGAGCTGGGCGTTCCGGGTACTGAGTTGCCGCGTGAGGACTAAGCGAGGGCTAGATTCTGGTCTGTGCGGCGCGGTCTGCGCGTGTGGCGGTGCTTGTGTCTGGGCATGTGGCTGAGGTGTTTGTGACGGTTTTATGACAAACCGAAACCCGCCGTTTTTGAACAAAAACCGCATATTTTTCAAAAATGAGCCTGTGGATAGCTTCTTTCTCGTTGTTCGAGGGGAGTTATCCACAGGTTCTTTGTTCGCGCTCGTGCGTTCGCGCGCGTGAGCCTAGGGTAGGGGTATGACGAGCATGACCCCCAACCCCGACCAGAACGCTGTACAGAGCCCTGCGCAGGACAGCGCAGCCCAGCCTGGCAACACAACCCAGCAGGGCGGCGCGCAGCGTAGCGCCCGCTCCCTGATGAACAGCCTCTACCGCAGCCCCCGCGCCCGCAAGAACGGTGCGCCGGATGCCGAGGACACCGTGCCGCTGGCTATTGCCGCTGAGGTAACGCCCGCGGAGGTAGCTGCCGAAGAAGCTGAGGCACCGCAGCCTGAATTTTCGCTGCCTAATTCTTCTCAGCCCGGCACCGCACAACCCAGGGCGAGCCAGCCCGTACCTACCGGCGACCCTGTACCTACCAGCAAGCCCACGGCATCCCAGCCGGAGTCGAATGGTTGGGCTGACTGGGATCAGCAGCCCGATTGGAACGAGGTGGACGACTGGGCGGAGTGGGAGCAGGCCGATCAGCCCGGCACCACCCGCAGTGCCCGTTGGGGCTTGTCGCCGCGCGTGCTGCTTCTGGTGGCGGTGTTGGCGTTGGTTGCCGTGGTGTGGGGTGTGACCCAGTTTTCGGCGGCGCCGCGTGCCGAGCAGGTCGCCTCCCCGGGCGCTTCTGCCGAGTCGGTGCAGGCGGTGGGTGCCCAGCAGAGCCCCGGAACTCAACCCGGCACCCAGTCCGCTACTCAATCTACTGCCCAGCCGGGCGCTCATCCGAGTGAATCCGCGCAGGGTGGTGGCGCCTCCGGTGAGGCTACCGTGCGGGTACACGTGGCGGGTGCCGTGAACAACCCCGGCGTGTACACGCTGCCCGCGCAGGGTCGTGCCGTGGATGCGATTGCCGCCGCCTCCGGTGCCGCAGCGGATGCTGACCTGGACCGCGTGAACCTTGCCGGTGCGCTCAGTGACGGGGTGCAGATTTATGTGCCGCATCGTGGTGAGACGGCTGCTCCGGCGCAGATTCAGCCCAACGGTGGCACGGCGAATGCGGGTCAGGGTAACGCGGCGAATGGTGCATCGCAGAACGGCGCTTCGCAGGGTGGCACTCAGCCTCATCCTGCACGCACGCTAACTCCTGCAGGCAGCGCGCAGAAGGGCTCAACCCCGGTGAACATTAACACCGCCACCGCTGAGGAGCTACAGACCCTGCCGCGTATTGGTCCGGCAATGGCTCAGCGCATTATTGCCTGGCGTGAGGCGCACGGCGGTTTCCATAGCGTGGATGAGTTGGATGCGGTGCCCGGCATTGGTCCGTCGATGCTGGAGAATTTGCGCCCGCTGGTGACGGTCTAATGCCCCGGCAGAACCGCAGGCCGAGCCGTTTGCAGAACCGCCAGCACGCAGGGGAGCGGGAACTCTTTCCCGGTTCCTTGCGCCTCACCCGGTCTGCGGCTACGGCATATGACCGTGCCCGCTACCGCTGGAGCATCGGCGCTGAACGGTGGCGTACCCGCCGCGATGAGCAGGAGCTGCGCGCCCAGGGAAGCCTCATTCACCTGGACCTTCGCCTGAGTTTCACGGTGCTGGCGCTGTGGGCTTTTACCGCGGCGGCGCTGACTGTGGGCACGTGGCGGGTGGTGCATCCGCTGGCGTGCGTGCTCATTGCCCTGCTGGGGTGCCTGGCGATTCTGTTGTTCTTTCCGCCGCGTGCGGTGATGCCCTACAGCTTACTCTTTCGCACGACCGGTCAGCTGGTTTTTCTGGCGTGTATTGTCACGGTTCAGGCGGTGCTTTTGTGCGCTACGGGGGTGGATGCATCCCGCGCCACCCTACAGCAGGCGCAGGGTGCCTCGCTTCGTCTGAATGGCACGGTGGAGCAGGTTCGCCGCGTGGATCCGCGCACTACTCTGGTGGTTATTAAGCTGGAGGAAATTCAGGGGCGGAGCGTGCGTGCGCTGGTTAATGAGCGGGTGCGCGTGTATCGGCGTGACGGTTCGGCAAAGAGCGCCGCGCAGCGTCTAGAGGCAAGTTCAGCGGCGAGCTCGGTAGCTCAGCACCAGGGGAGCGGTACCGCGCGCTCGCAGGCGATTTATCCGGGCATGAAGGTGACCGCCCTCGGCACGGTGGAGTTCAACGGTTCCACGGCGAAGCTGAGCGGCGCAACTATTTTTCCCGCGCCCGCCTCCGGTGCCGGATCGAACGCTACCGACCAGACGGCGGAGGAGCCGTACCTGTCCACGCTCAAGGAGCAGTTGCGTACCCGCGCCCTGGACACCCTCGGCACGGAGTCGGCGGCGCTGGTTTTGGGCACCGCCTACGGGGATGATTCGCTGATGAGTTCCACCGCGCGGGAGGAGTATAAGCTCAGCGGGCTCAGCCATATTACGGCGGTGTCCGGGGCGAATATTGCCATTGTGTTTTTGGGTGCGTACCGGCTGGTGCTGGTGATTCGTCCGTACCGTTTCGCCAGCGCATACCTGTTGCTTCGGTCCTGGAAGGCACGGTTGCGGGGGAGAGGCGCGGCTCGTTCTCGCCGCCCCGCGTACCCCCGGAATCCCGCCCAGCCCCAACAACCTACCCCGCCAAATGCCCACGCCCTGCCGCCGCTCGTGTACCGGCTGAGCACCTTCGCCATTCCGCACCGCGTCATGGTGCTGTGCGGGGTTGCGGCGGTGCTCGCCTACGCCATGCTGCTGGACTCTGAGGGTTCCGTGATTCGTTCCCTCGCCATGGGCCTGCTCGGTGCTTACGCGATGCTGCGCGGTTCGGGTCGCCAGTCTTTGGCGGCGCTGCAAACAACGGTGCTGATGTGTCTGCTTGCCGCCCCGCACCTCGCCGTGGATATGGGGTTCGCCCTGTCGGTGACGGCAACCTCCGCGCTGATCCTGCTGGGCCCGCCGCTGATTCGCCTGCTCATGCGCATCATGCCGGTGTTCTGCGCGGAAATGCTCGCCGCGCCCATCGTGGCATCCCTGTGGTGCACCCCGCTGATTTTGGCGATGAGCGGTAAAGTGCCGCTCTACTCGGTTCCGGCGAATCTGGTTGCCGCTCCTTTGGCGCCGCTGAGTATGCTCGCCGGGCTGGTTGCGCTCGGATTCATGCTCCTGGGTTTGCCCACTGCGGCGGATCTGTGTCTTCGCGCCGGTGGTCTTGCCGCGCAGGGCATCGAGTGGGCGGCACACACTGCCGCGCATGCGCCGGGTAACCCGTGGGAGCCCGGTTCGAGCGTCCCGGCGGTGGTGTGGAGCGCCCTCTGCGTGCTGGCGTTGAGCATAGCCCTGTGGTGGGTGGATGCGCGCCGCTACCGCGCGGTCACGCACCGGCAGTATTTGCGGGTGGTACCGCGCACCGCGCCCTCCTATCAGCGCCCCGATCAGCCCGCCCGTTCCTAACCGACTCACTGCGGGCATCTAACCCTGACCGACTACCCCTAACCACCGCTAGGAGGCATCTGAGAAGAAAACGCTATGATGGATACTCGAGACTCTACCCGCGCGGCACCCCCGCACGCAGCGGGTTCGAGTTCAGCCCGTACCCTGCAGATAAAGGCGAGTGATAAGCGTGTCCGAGCGTAAGCGTTCAACCCAGCGTGGTGGTTCCCGAGGCTCCGCCCGCCGAGGCGGCCCCGCCCTCGACACCGCGTGGCGTACCGTCACCCCGGCACCCGCCGTCATGCTCTACGGCCCGGAGGAGTACTTCGCCTCCCGCGCTGCGGCACGCCTGCGTGAGCTGTTCCGCAACATCCACCCGGAGGCGGACCGCGTGCAGATTAACGCCGCCACCTACACGGCGGGGGAGCTGATCCTGCACGCTTCGCCCTCCCTGTTCGGTTCGGCGAAGATCATTGAGGTTGAGAACGTAGCCTCCATGAGCGACGAGTTTTTGACCGATACGCTCGCCTACCTGAACGCCCCCGAGCCGGACATCATGCTCATTCTGAACCACTCGGGCGGTAACCGCGGCAAGAAGCTCATCGACCTGGTGCGCTCCCAGTTCGTGCTCATTAACTGCAAGGCGCTCAAGACCGACCGTGAGAAGAGCGAGTTCTTGGCGGGAGAATTTGCCGCCGCTCAGCGCCCCATTACCGGTGGCGCTCTGGCGTTGCTGACTGCCTCCGCCTCCGACACTGCGGAGCTTGCCGCCGCATGCCAGCAGCTGCTCTCAGACGTACCCGGCGAAATCACCGAGGAGGCGGTGAACCGCTACTACGGCGGCCGCACCGAAGTCACCGCGTTCCGCGTGAGTGACGCCGCGATTTCCGGTAACGCCCCGGAGGCTCTGCGTCTGCTCCGCCACTCCCTTGCCACCGGTACGGAGCCGATTCCGATGCTGGGTGCGCTCGCCATGCGCATCCGCAATATTGCGCGCGTGCACCACGTGCGTATGAGCGCTAACGAGCTGGCGCGTGAGGTGGGTATGTCACCGTGGCAGGTTGAGCAGGCTCAGCGTGACGGCCGCCGTTTTACCGGCGCCCAGTTGGCGCATATTGTGCAGCTTCTGGCTGATGCGGACGCGCAGCTGAAGGGCGAGTCGCAGGACGCGGTGTATGCGGTGGAGCAGGCTGTTTTGGCGATTGCTCTACCTCCGCGACTGTAGTGCATAATAGAGCCCATGCTCGAAATTCTGAAGAAAATTTTCTTTGCCCTGCTACCCTTCCTGCAGAAGGCGGCAGAGGATGCCCTCAACGACGCTACTGCGTCTAAGGGCGGCTCCGAGTCCTCCCAGAAGAGTGAATCCCGCAAGGATGAATCTCGTCAGGGTGAGGCTCGTACCTCCGGCTCTTCGGCACCTAAGCCGAGCGCCCCGAAGTCTTCCTCGGCACCTAAGCCTTCCGCACCGGCTTCGACCGTCGCATCCGACGGTTCGGATTACCCCGGCGATTACCGCGACATGATCAACTTTGAGTACTCGCCCTCCCTGGACGGCGACGCTGACCCGGGTGAAATCGTGTGGACGTGGGTTCCCTTTGAGGAGGACCACTCGCAGGGTAAGGACCGCCCGGTGCTTCTGGTGGGTCGTGACGGTGAGTACCTGCTGGCGCTGATGATGACCAGCAAGGACCACAATAACCGTGAGCACGCTGATTCGAACTACCTCGATATTGGTTCGGGTCCGTGGGATCCGCAGGGCCGCGCTTCTGAGGTGAAGCTGAACCGTGTGATTCGTGTTCGCCCGGATGCGATGCGCCGTGAGGGTGCGATTATGCCGGAGGATACGTTCCGCCTGATTGAGCGTGCGTGGACTCGCCATAACGGCTAACACCCTGTGCCGGTAGTTTCACCGGCGACTGGTGCCGATTATCTGCGCCGGATGTGGAGGCTGCGTGTAGTGGTTTTCACAGTATTTTTCTCTCCGCGGGGGTCTGTCGTGGAGGCTGTTCATCTGGTATTATGTGTGGTTGAGTGTCCGATGGTCATCGGGCACTGCTGGCCGGTTGCCATAGGCATCCCCACGCCGCTCAGTCGATGATCGGCCAGCGTCGCCCTCACCGACCAATAAGACAAAACAGAAAGTTTAATTGTGGCTAACATTAAGTCTCAGAAGAAGCGTATCCTCACCAACGAGAAGGCTCGCCTGCGCAACAACATTGTAAAGTCCGAGCTGAAGACCGCGACCCGCAAGGTCAAGGCTGCTGTTGAGGCACAGAACCAGGAAGCTGCTGTTGAGGCTCTGCGTTTTGTGAACCGTAAGCTGGACAAGGCTGTTTCCAAGGGTGTTCTGCACAAGAAGACCGCTGCAAACAAGAAGTCCGGTCTTGCTGCGCTGGTAAACAAGGCTTTCTAAAACTTGCGGGGTACCTAAGTACTTCTCTGGTTTAAGGGCAGAGACCCCCTGTGTTCCCCCTCCTCTAAGGGGAACGCAGGGGGTTTCTTTTTCGTGTATAGTTGGGGTTAAGGAGTTAAACGACCCCTCTGAAACCCTGAGCCTCACCTATCGGTGTGGCAATAACGCTCGGGCGGCCGCGGCTTTATGCTTCGGTCTAGAAGACATCGGGGGCACCACCGGTTAACTCCTTATAACTTGTGTGAAGGGCATCCTGCTAAGTGGCGGGATGCCTTTTGCTATGCCCGTAAGGAACCTAAAACTAAGTGAAACGCCGTTCCTGTCGTAAAGAGAAAAGGTGGCATCTAGCAAAACCTTTTTCAAAATAGTGGGTAAATTGTGACTATTTGCTGCTCATGCTGATGACTGGGAAGTGGAGCCCGCAGCCTGCGACCCAATTGAGTAGTAGCAAGCCAGTAATACAAAGACAAATGACGAAATAGGAAGATAGATTTTCGTGTATACTTGGGCTCAAGGAGTTAGACGATTCCTCTGTAACCCTGAGCCTCGCCTATTGGTGTGGCAATAATGCTTGGGCGGCCGCGGCTTTATGCTTCGGTCTAGAAGACCGTCGGGGGCGTCACCGGCTAACTCCTCATAACTTGTGTGAAAGGCATCCTGCTAAGTGGCGGGATGCCTTTTGCTATACCCGCACGCTGTGGTTTTATGGCACAGATTTCGGGGAGGTGCCCGCCCGGTGACGAAACCGCTTGCGGGTTGCGGAAGAGCCCGTATAGTGGGAACTATCGGCGGTACCGCACACCGCCCGCGCCCTAGCAATAGTGCCGTATAGACGGTACCGGGGGAGTGAGCATCGCCGATACACACCACACAACCACCGATGGTTCACCGGCAACTTTCCATACACCCCCATGTACCCGGTGAACCGACCACGAGCTAAGGACAACGATGAGCCAGCCGAACTTCCCGCCCGCCCGACTCTTTGACGCTTTCGCCAAGCCCGCCTCCACAGAACAGCCCGCGAAGAAGGGCCTGCTTGGCAAGCTGGGCCTGGGCGAATCCTCCGAGGAGGACAACTACACCACCGTCATGCTGGTCGGTTTCAACTCCGCGAAGGAACCCCCGGGCAACGGTGAAGACGCCCTCGACGTGATTCACCGCGCGTTCGACCCCTGCGATGAGAGCCCCGGCTTCGACATGGACGACTTCTACGACTATGCTTCCGTCGCCCCGCAGCTGCTGAACAATGACGACTCCGAATCCACGGTTCTGGTGTGGCCCAAAATTTTCTACAACATGGTCACCATCCCGGAGCGCCGCCTGCGCCTGCTCGTGGTGACCGGCCCCGCCCCGAGCCTGTGCATGCAGCGGTTCATGACCCGCTTCTTCAAGTACGTGAAGAAGCTCCACGTGGACCACGCGATCTTCGTTGAGACCTTTGAGGATCAGGTGGCGCACACCCGCCCGTACCCGTACACGCTGACCACTCACGACGAGAAGCTGGCGGCTATTCCCGGTATTCTGCACGAGTATTTCACCGGTTCTACCTCGGTGACGATGGCAATGTCTGCGCTCGCCGCCGAGCACGGCCTGCGTTCCTCGGTCATGCTGCGTATGAGCATCCCGGGGTACCTGAGCTTTGACCAGCAGAACCCGCGTGCGGTCGTGAGCCTGATTGAGGCGCTGGAAGTCATCCTCGGCATTAAGGTTGAGTCTGAGGAGTACGACCGCCTGCGTGCCCACGCTGATGAGTGGGAGGCGGAGCTCGCCGAAGAAATGGCGAAGGACTACGAGAAGGTTGAGCTGGTGCGTGAGATTGAGCAGAAGATGGATTCGACTCTGCGCACTGTCTCCGGCGAGGTGATTGCCGAGGATATTGAGGGCTACCTGGATTCCCTCAGCGGCGCCTCCGAGGGTGTAAATCCTGGCGATGATGGTGCGGATTCCGCGGAGGATTCTTCGGAACGCTAGGTCCGTTCGCACATATGGCGCGGGTATGGGAAAATGATAGGTAACTATGCCCATACCCGCAGCCAGCATCTCGAAAGGATGATGTGATTGGCACCCATGTCGAAGAACCCTCCCGTTCCGGCGGCGACCGACCCCGCGATTATTCGCAACTTCTGCATTATCGCCCACATTGACCACGGTAAGTCCACCCTCGCAGACCGTATGCTGCAGGCCACCGGCGTGGTTGCCCCGCGCGATATGAAGGCGCAGTACCTGGACCGCATGGACATTGAGCGTGAACGCGGCATCACCATTAAGTCTCAGGCTGTGCGCATGCCCTGGGACGTTGACGGTACCTCCTACGCGCTGAACATGATTGACACCCCCGGCCACGTGGACTTCACCTATGAGGTGTCCCGCTCCCTGGCTGCGTGTGAGGGTGCGCTTCTGCTCGTGGACGCCGCCCAGGGTATTGAGGCTCAGACCCTGGCAAACCTGTACCTGGCAATGGAGAACGACCTAACCATCATCCCGGTGCTGAACAAGATTGACCTTCCCGCGGCTCAGCCCGACAAGTACGCTGAGGAGCTGGCGAACCTGATTGGTTGCGAGCCGGACGAGGTTCTGCGCGTATCGGGTAAGACCGGTGAGGGTGTTGAGGCTCTGCTGGACCGTATTGTGGAGGCGATTCCCGCCCCGCAGGGTGACGCATCCGCCCCGGCGCGTGCCATGATTTTTGACTCTGTGTACGACTCGTACCGCGGCGTGGTCACCTATGTGCGTGTTGTGGACGGTAGCCTGCAGCCGCGTCAGAAGATTAAGATGATGTCCACCGGCGCTGAGCATGACCTGCTTGAAATCGGCGTGATTTCCCCTGAGCCTGTCCCGTCGAAGGGCCTGGGCGTGGGCGAGGTAGGTTACCTCATTACCGGTGTGAAGGACGTCCGTCAGTCCCGTGTGGGTGATACTGTCACTTCCGCCGCGAAGCCTGCGCAGGAGTCCCTGGGCGGTTACGAGGACCCCAAGCCGATGGTGTTCTCTGGCCTGTTCCCGATTGATGGTTCGGACTACCCGGCGCTGCGTGACGCGCTGGATAAGCTGAAGCTTAACGACGCCGCGCTGATTTACGAGCCGGAAACTTCTGCCGCTCTGGGCTTCGGTTTCCGCTGTGGCTTCCTGGGTCTGCTGCACCTGGAGATTGTGCGTGAGCGCCTGGAACGCGAGTTCAACCTGGACCTGATTTCGACCGCGCCGAACGTTATTTACGACGTGGTGGATGAGGCCGGCAACGCTAAGCGCGTGACCAACCCGAGCGAATTCCCCGAGGGTAAGGTTGCGACGATTCGCGAGCCCATGGTGGCGTGTACGATTATTGCCCCGAGCGAGTACATTGGCGCGATTATGGAGCTGTGCCAGGCTCGCCGCGGCCAGATTGGCGGCATGGATTACCTGTCCGAGGATCGTGTGGAGATGCGTTACCGCCTGCCCCTGGCAGAGATTGTGTTCGACTTCTTCGATCAGTTGAAGTCCCGTACCCGCGGTTATGCGTCGCTGGACTGGAAGTTCGACGGTGAGGAAGAGGCCGACCTGGTGAAGGTCGACATCCTGCTGCAGGGTGAGAAGGTGGATGCGTTCAGCGCCATTACGCACCGCGATAAGGCGTACTCGTACGGCCTGATGATGACTTCTAAGCTGCGTGAGCTGATTCCTCGTCAGCAGTTTGAGGTGCCGATTCAGGCGGCTATCGGTTCGCGTATTATTGCCCGCGAGAATATTCGTGCGATGCGTAAGGACGTTCTTTCGAAGTGTTACGGTGGCGATATTTCGCGTAAGCGTAAGCTGCTGGAGAAGCAGAAGGAAGGCAAGAAGCGCATGAAGATGGTCGGTCGTGTGGAGGTTCCTCAGGAAGCCTTCATTGCGGCACTGTCTTCGAGCGAGGAGAAGGAAAAGAAGAAGTAGCCTTTCGCTGCTTTGTAGCTTTTCCGGCTGTGTGCTGACCTGTTGATTGTGGAGAACCCGGCTGGTGCCTCGTGTACCGCCGGGTTCTCTGCACGCTGTCTGTTGATATACCGCCCGTTGATGCTAACCGCGTAGCCGCATGCGCGGTGCCCATATTTGATTCCCCCAACCGCCACACCTAGTTCCAGGAGGCAGAATGCCCGCCCAGCCCACCGGCGCCCCCGCACCCCGCGACGGGCGCATCCCCGCCATCAGCGCGGCAGGATGCGAAACCCGCGACTTCAGCCTCTACGTACACATCCCCTTCTGCTCCGTGCGCTGCGGCTACTGCGACTTCAACACCTACGCCACCGAAGACTTCGGCGACGGCATCGGCCTCGGCACCTACGCCGACGACGCCATCGCAGAAATCCTCTTCGCCGCCCGCACCCTCGAGGCATCCGGCGTCGCAAAACGCCCCATGCACACCGTCTTCTTCGGAGGCGGCACCCCCACCAAACTGCCCGCCCGCGACCTCGTGCGCATCCTGCAGGCAGCCATCGACGTATTCGGCCTCGTCGAAGGCGCAGAAGTCACCACCGAAGCGAACCCCGACTCCGTAACCCGCGAAGACCTGCAGACCCTCAAGGACGGCGGTTTCACCCGCGTCTCCTTCGGCATGCAGTCCGTCGTCCCCGAGGTGCTACAGGTACTCGACCGCACCCACACGCCGTCGAACGTGCCGAAGGTCGTCGCCTGGGCTAAGGAGGTCGGCCTGCAGGTGTCCGTGGACCTGATTTACGGTTCGCCGGGGGAGAGCCTGCACCAGTGGGAGCGCAGCGTTCGCGCCGCAATCTCCTACGAGCCGGACCACATTTCGGCGTACTCGCTCATCGTGGAGGACGGCACCAAGCTTGCCGCGCAGATCCGCCGCGGCGAATACACCATACCCGATGAGGACCTCATGGCGGACATGTACCTGCTCGCCGAGGAGCTACTCACCGAAGCCGGCTACAACTGGTACGAGGTCTCCAACTACTCGCGCAGCGAGGACACCCGCAGCGACCACAACCTCGCCTACTGGCGCAACCAGGACTGGTGGGGCATCGGCCCCGGCGCGCACTCGCACGTGAACGGTACCCGCTGGTGGAACGTGAAGCACCCGGTGCCGTATGCGCAGAAGGTGCGTGCGGGGGAGTCCCCGGCGGCGGCACGTGAGGTGCTGGACACCGCCACTCGTGCTTTTGAGACGGTTATGCTCATGATCCGTGTGCGTGAGGGCTTGGCGATGCGCGAGCTGCTCGCGGTGCACGATGAGGCGCAGCTGGGCGCCTCGTTGCGCTGGCTAGTTTCTCAAGCTCTGATTGAGCCTGATGCTTTGAATTCTCAAGCTGAACCTGACCCTAAAGCTCACGTGCGACTGACCCTCAAGGGGCGACTTCTGGGCGACGCTGTGACCCGTGAGCTGCTCCCGGAGGTCTCTGACGAGCACGAGGAACACTAAGAAGCATTGGTCTGACAAGGGGCTTTTCAATCGGGGCGGCGTTCCGGTTCTGGTCTGTCGCAGCTCCACTTGATGCTTTTCTCTGACGCTGCCTGCGAATGGCGTGCACCCCGGTATTGCCGTAATATTTCGGTGATTTCGGGGTGTTTTTGCGGGTCTTAAAAAACTTTTAAAAAATTTTTCGGGGCTGTTTGGGGGTACTTTAGGGGAGCGCCAAACCTTACATTGGCGTGCTAATTGTTTGCATTTGTGCTGGACTAGCCGAAAGAATTTTCCACTCCTTCATGCCGCTTTTAGGGTGCGTATTTTTCGATTACTTTCCCGAGAAAAAATTTTCCAAAACACCCAATTTCAAGTTGTGGTTGAAGGTTACGCTGTGCCATAATAGGTCATGGCAGGACGGTATATGTCTAACAGCGTGTTCTCGTCTTTGCTGAAGTTGAGTGAATACGGTTGTGGGCTCCTGGTAACAGGGGCCCACGATCGTTTAACAATGATTATCTATAGCACCATTCGGTAGAGTTTGCAGTAATTCACGCGCACTAGGCAAAGAAGCCCCGGAAGAAAATCCCCAGCAGGGCAGCTGCAGCCCCAACCGGCAACATAAACCTACGAATACAGCAGCAGGCACAACCCAACGTGCCAGCGCCTCCGCCAGTAGGCTTTAGAACAGCAGTACTTAAACGTAGAACGCCCCACACACAACGTGCGGGGCGTTCAAATGTAAAAGCTATCAGCGCGGTTTAGGACCGGCAGTTCTTAGGACTCTGCGGATTCTGCGTTCTCGGTGGAGTAGAAGCGGTCCAGCAGGCGCGGGTTCATACGGTAGCTGTACGGCTCACCGCGATTCACCTCAATACCGGCACGCAGCGACGCAATAGCCATGAACAGCCACACGAGCGCACCTAGAACCATGGCAATGTTGCCCATGCCGGGCAGGAACGACACGACCCACAGCGCCACCAGAGCAATGGAGGGCAGGAGGGTGAAGTTCATTGCCTCGCGAGCCTCCTGCTCAGCGAAGGGCGCGTTATTGCGGCTGACGTAGAAAACCGCAGCGGAAGGGATGATGCCGAGAATGCCGCCGAAATGCGCGAAAGTCGCACGGTTGCGGTCCTGAATCACGCTAATCTTACGGGTTTTCTGAGGCCCGGTTGCCGGGCGAACATCGTTAGTCACGAAAATCCTGGTTCGATAGAAGTTTCTTGTGGTGATCACCTAAGCCGGTGGAAATACCCTCCGAAGAGGCAAATTGTTTGAGCGGTGGTGACCCAGAGTGTAGTGAGGGTGCAACATAAACCCACAGGGGCAATGCCACACGCTCAACTATTGTACCGCTTTAGGGAACAAAACCCACAGGATAATGCCCTCGAGGGAAAGGTTCTGAGCAAATTCACACCTGCGCCCGCAGACGGGGGCGCAATAGCGGGTTTCCGTGTGGTTAGGCACCCGGTTCGGTGAGAAAATCGATGAGCGATTCAACCGGACCGAGCAGCGTCGGATCCAGGTCAGCGTATGAGTCAACGCGGGAGAGAATGTGCTTCCATGCCTGCGCCACATCCGCCTGCGTTTCGTGCGGCTGACCCAGACGACGCAGTGTGCCCTTCTTGAAATCCTCACCGCGCGGCACCTGCGGCCACACCTTCAAACCCAGCACCGACGGCTTGACCGCCTGCCAAATATCGATGAACGGGTGGCCCACGATCTTCACATGCCCGGCGGCACCCGGAACAGCCATCGCCTCGGCAACAATGCGCTGCTCCTTCGTGCCCTCAATCAGGTGGTCGACCAGAATACCCAGGCGGCGGCCCGTGCCCGGCGCGAACTCACGAATAGCACCGGCGAGATCATCCACGCCGTGCAGCGGCTCCACAACAATGCCCTCAACGCGCAGATCGTGGCCCCAGACCTTCTCCACGAGCTCGGCGTCGTGCAGACCCTCAACCCAGATGCGGGAGGCGCGCGCCACCCGAGCCGGGGCGTTCTTCACCGCAATAGAACCGGAACGAGAAATCGTGCGCTTCGGCTCCTTCGCCGCCACCGGGGCGACAATCTCAACGGGCTCACCCTCAATCAGGTAGCCCGGACCCAACGGGAAATTCTTCACGCGGCCCTTCGCGTCCTCGAGTCCGAAGAAGAGAGCACCGCCGATGCGTTCAGCCTTCACGACCTCACCCACCCAGCCGTTAATATCCTCAATCAGCAGGCCGCGGCGCAGCGGCACCTTACGCGGGGGCGGCGCCTGGCGGCTCATGCGGGCGGCGTTTAGGTCCTGGGCACCCCAACCGTAGGGGGAGTGGTGGGTACTCAACGTATTCTCCTTTGGGGCGGTAGGGGCAGCAGAGCCAGTAGGGGCGGTGACAGCGCCGGAACTATAAGACAGAACAATCAGACGGAACCGTGAGACAGAACCGGCGGGGAACTAAAACGGGGTTCGGGGCGCACCGCAGATTAAGCGGATAGCGGGAGCGACCCCCTTTCAGCCTAGCCATTGTATCGGGTCGGGGGTAGTATCCCCTAGAATTGATACGACCATTGTTGGCGGTGCACTCATCGAGCACCGCCATCGTCTCGAGAGGAAGGAAACGCATGAGCCACTACGATACTCTCGGCGTATCGAACGACGCCAACGCTGAAGAGATCAAGAAGGCGTACCGAAAGAAGGCACGCCAGCTGCACCCCGACGTGAACCCCTCCGAGGACGCAGCCGAAGAATTCAAGCGCGTCACCCTCGCCTACGAGGTGCTCTCCGACCCTGAAAAGCGCCGCAACTACGACACCACCGGCGACGAACAGGGCCGCGCAGGCTACCCCGGAGGCGGCTACCCGGGTGGCGGATTCAGCGGCTTCGGCGGTTTCGAGGATCTGCTGAACATGTTCACCGGCGGCGCGGCAGGTGCCCGCGGCCCCGCATCCCGTATGCGTCAGGGCCAGGACGACCTGATTACCGTCTCCATCAGCCTGCAGGATGCCGTGTTCGGTGTTGAGAAGACCATTGAGCGTCGCTCCGCTGTGACCTGTAAATCCTGTAACGGTGAAGGCACCGCAGAGGGTACCCAGCCCGAAACCTGCACCACCTGCTCTGGTCACGGTTTCATGCAGCGCCGCGTGCAGTCCATCCTCGGTACCGTCATGCAGCAGGTTGAATGCCCCGACTGCCACGGCTACGGCACCGTCATCAAGACCCCCTGCCCTGAATGTCACGGTCAGGGCCGCGTACGTGAAGACGTGCCGCTGACCTTCAATGTTCCCGCCGGCGTGCACGACCAGGCGCGTATCCGCCTGCGCGGCAAGGGCGAGGCAGGCCTGTACGGTGGCCCCAACGGCGACCTGTACGTTGACCTGAACGTTAAGCGTGACAAGTACTTTAGCCGCGAGGGTGACAACCTGGTCACCACCGTGAACATCCCCATGGTCGCGGCGGCGCTGGGCACCACCATCCCGCTGAAGACCTTCGACGGCGACCAAGAAGTTGCTATCCCCGCAGGCACTCAGAGCGGTGACGTGATCACCCTCAACGGCCTGGGCGCAACCGTGCTCGGCACCGAGCGTCGTGGCGACCTGCTGGTGCGTATTCAGGTGGTCACCCCCACCGACATGACCGAAGAGCAGCGTGAACTGCTGCGCCAGTTCGCAGCCCTGCGCGGTGAGTCCCTCACCGAAGGTTCGCAGGTCAAGCACCGCGGTGGTCTCTTCTCCCGCTTGAAGGACCAGTTCAAGTAGGATCCCTACACCAAGCTGAGGATGCGGCGGGTGCGGGTTGAGTCCCGCACCCGCCGCATTCCTGTCAGCACTGCGCTGTACGCGCCCGCGCTAAGCTGCGCACCTATTTCACACGCCACCCGCACACTACCCACGCTTTCAAACCGCACCCTCAAGGAGAACCATGAGCGCCCCCATCTTCTACATCAGCACGGAAGAATACGACGCACTCACCCCCGGCGCCACCTGCGCGCTCGGCGGCTCCGAAGGCAAGCACGCCCTCGTCAAGCGCCTTGAGCTCGGCGAACGCATCGACCTGGGTGACGGCACCGGCCGCCGCGCACTCGGTACGGTCGCCTCCATCAACGCGGACGGCGTGAGCGTGCAGGTGCAGGAGCTGTGCGAGGAACGCAGCGTGCCCTCCATCTACCTGGTGCAGG
This sequence comes from Rothia sp. HMSC069C10, assembly GCF_001812205.1. NCBI lineage: Bacteria > Bacillati > Actinomycetota > Actinomycetes > Micrococcales > Micrococcaceae > Rothia > Rothia sp. HMSC069C10. The sequence continues at coordinate 268,494 of NZ_KV808301.1, read as the reverse complement.
CGCTCGCGAAGGACGGCCGCGACCTGCTCGCCATCGAAACTGCGACCGAGCTGGGCGTGTACGGTGTGCTTCCGTGGAGTGCGGACCGCTCCATCGTGCGCTGGAAGGGGGAGCGCGCCTCCAAGGCACACACCAAGTGGCAGAACACCGTCACCGCCGCCGCGAAGCAGTCGCGCCGCGCACTCATTCCCGAGGTGTACGACCTGTACAACACCGCCGACCTGGTGGAGCTCATTGAAGAAGTAGCCGGCTCTGAGCAGTCCGCCGCCGTGTTCATCCTGCATGAGCAGGCGACCGAACGCCTCAGTGCCCTGGCACGCAAGCTTGTAGAGGCGGAGAACCTGCCCGACGAAATCTACCTGCTCGTTGGCCCCGAAGGCGGCATCAGCGACCGCGAAGTGCAGCTTTTCACCGACGCCGGCGCGCAGCTGGCACTGCTCGGTGATGAGGTGCTGCGTTCCTCCACCGCCGGTTCTGCCGCCATGTGCACCCTGAACGTGGTGCTGGGCCGCTGGTAGAGCGCCCGCTACTGGATTCCCTCCGGTAGCACCCATCTGCTAGAACCCAGCTGACAGGCATCCATCAGGGCGTGGTGCATCACGCGCATCTATACTTGTAAATACATCACTAGCCAAGGAGCCCATATGACTACCTCCCGACCTCTATCGACCGCACGCACCGTATCCTTCAAGAGCGCCGCAGAAATGATCGCCGTGCTCGGCCCGCAGGACGCGCACCTGGCGATTATCGAGGACTACTTCGAGCAGATTAGCCTGCGTCCCAAGGACCTGGACGTGCTCATCACCGGCCCCTCCGAGGCCGTCAACACCGCCGCAAAGCTGCTGAACGAGCTGCGCGTACTCTCCAGCCACGACACGCAGATTACCGTGCAGGTCATTCACCGCCTCATGGGCATGCTCGGCGACGAACTGAGCAACCCGGCGCACTCGCTGTCCACCAGCATCCTCTCCACCCGCGGCACCACGATTCGCCCCAAGACCATTAACCAGAAGAAGTACGTGGACGCTATCGACGCGAACACCGTCATCTTCGGCATCGGCCCGGCGGGTACCGGTAAGACCTACCTCGCCATGGCGAAGGCTGTGCAGGCGCTGCAGAGCCACGAAGTGAACCGCATTATCCTCACCCGCCCCGCCGTGGAGGCTGGCGAGCGTCTGGGCTTCCTGCCCGGCACCCTCAACGAGAAGATTGACCCGTACCTGCGCCCGCTCTACGACGCGCTGCACGACATGCTCGAGCCCGAAACCATCCCCAAGCTCATGGAGGCGGGCACCATTGAGGTCGCACCGCTGGCGTACATGCGCGGCCGCACCCTCAACGACGCGTTCATCATCCTCGACGAGGCGCAGAACACCACCGCCGAGCAGATGAAGATGTTCCTGACCCGCCTAGGCTTCGGTTCGAAGATGGTCATCACCGGCGATATCACCCAGGTTGACCTGCCCGGTGGCGCCGCATCCGGCCTGAAGCAGGTGCGCAACATTCTGCAGGGCGTGGAGGACATTCACTTCAGCATCCTGGAATCCTCCGACGTGGTGCGCCACACCCTGGTCTCGAATATTGTGTCCGCCTACGATCAGTGGGGCGAAGACCAGAAGGCAATGGAACGCAAGCGCAACCGCAAGGTCAAGCGCGCCACCATCGAGGCCGCAGCCGAGAAGCTGCTGGACCGCGCCGGCATCAACGGCGGCTCCGAAAAGAACGCCGAGCAGAACCCCGCGCAGAACCCCGACAATGCACAGACCACCCCGGAAGGACGCTAAACGGTGGCAGAGATCGAATTCGACTGTGAAGAACCCGCAACCGGTGCCGACCCGGCAACCGACGCCTTCATCCGCGAATCTTTCGAAGCGGTAGACACCGAGGTGCTCACCCGCCTCGTCGAGCACGCCTTCAAGCGCATGCACCTTGCCGATGACACCTACCTGTCCATCGCCATCGTGAACGAAGACGAAATGGAACGCGTGCACATCGAATGGATGGACCTGCCCGGCGCAACCGACGTGATGAGCTTCCCCATGGACGAGCTGGAACCGGGAACCCCTGAAAACCCCTCCAGCGGCATGCTCGGCGACATCATCCTCTGCCCGCCCGTCGCCGCACGTCAGGGCGCAGATGCAGGTCACAGCACCCTCGATGAGCTGTGCCTGCTCACCACCCACGGCATTCTGCACTGCCTCGGCTACGACCACGGCACCGCCGAAGAGGAAGCTGAAATGTTCGGCATTCAGCGTTCCATCCTCGAAGAGTTCCTGGGCCGCCCGGCACCGGTCGAAACCCGACACTAGGGGAGCGGCGTGGATATTCTACTCACAGCCCTCCTCGCCGTTCTCGCGCTCTGCCTGACCGTGGTCGCGGCAATCGCCGAAACCGCGTTCACCTACTTGCCGCACAACGAGGCGGAAGAAGCCGTGGAGGCACACCCGGACACCCTCGGTGCGCGCGTCCTGCAGCGCACCCTCGACGGTGACTCCGAGGCGTACACGCACCCGCTGCGCCTGACCCGCCTCATTGCCGCCGCCGCCGCGGTGCTCGCCACCATGACCTGCCTGCTGAACCTGGTTGAGGTGCACGCGCTCGCCGTCGTGTTGACCCTCGTGATCGTTGCGCTGGTGGGCTACCCGATTCTGCATGTGCTAGCGCGTGCTCTGGGACGTAACCGCCCGGTCGCGTCGATTCGTGTGCTGGCTCGCCCGGTGCACTACCTGTCGGTTCTGCTGAGCCCGGCGACTGGTCTGCTCGATAAGCTCAGCGTGCGCCTGGCGCCGGAACGTTCGGCTGAGGCCCCGGTGGGTGTGTTCGATGAAGAGGAGCTGCGCGAGTTCCTGGACCGCGCCTCCGACGCTGAAACCATTGAAGATGACGAGGCGCAGATGGTGCAGTCCGTCTTTGAGATGGACGATACCCGCATCCGTTCGCTTATGGTTCCGCGTACCGACATGCTCACCGCCAGCCGTGACACCCCTCTGCGTGAGGCGTTGAGCCTGTTCCTGCGTTCGGGTTATTCGCGTATGCCGGTGATTGGTGATTCGAGCGATGAGATTCTGGGCGTGCTCTACCTGAAGGACGCGATGCGCGCCTTCATCCTGCACGGCGAGGCTCCCGAGGGTACCGCCCTGCCGACCGTGGTTGAGCTGATGCGCCCGGCTCGTTTTGAGCCCGAGTCGAAGCGCGCCATGGATCTGCTGCGTGAGATGCAGCGCGAGTCCACGCACGTGGCGATCATTGTTGATGAGTACGGCGGCACCGCCGGTCTGATCACGCTTGAGGACCTGATCGAGGAGCTGGTCGGCGACATCTCTGACGAGTACGATCACGAGCGCCCCGAGTACACGCTGAACGATGACGGCACGTTCCGTCTCTCTGCCCGCCTGGGTATTGATGAGCTGGGCGAGATTTTCGGCCGTGAACTCGACGATGAAGATGTTGATACGGTGGGCGGTCTGCTCGCTAAGCATCTGGGCATGGTGCCGATTGTCGGTTCTGAGATTGAGATTGACGGTATTCATATTCGTGCGATTGGTTCGTCGGGCCGCCGCCACCAGGTGGATATGTTGCAGGCGTGGTATGAGCCGCCTCGTGATGAGCAGCAGAACGCTGAAGGTTCCGCTACGTCTTCCTCGGAGCCTCATTCCGCGGAGGTTGCTGACATCCTCACCGTGGATACCGAGCCTCCCGCTGTGGCTGAGCCGCACGCGCATCCGGATCTTCCGGGAGACATTGCAGAGGCTGAACCGGCAACCGATCAGCACGGCAACCGCTAGACATCGAATATAGACGCCGCATCATCCCATACACACTTTGAGCCGGCCGCCCCGCCCCCGGAAGGCGCAGGCAGATGAGGCTGGCATCCCATACGCCCCGCACGGGGTTGATAAGGAGAAACACAATGGACCAGGAGTACACCCCGCTCGATTTGAGCACGCTGGACTTGAGCACCCCGCTACCGACCTACCCGGAGAATTTCCGTTCGGGCTTCGCGTCGCTGGTGGGCCGCCCCAACGCCGGTAAGTCCACTCTGACGAACGCTATGGTTGGCCAGAAGGTGGCTATCACCTCGAACCGTCCGCAGACGACCCGCCACACGATTCGCGGTATTGTGCACAAGGACGAGTACCAGCTGATTCTGGTGGACACCCCGGGTATTCACCGCCCCCGCACTCTGCTGGGTGAGCGTCTGAACGACCTGGTGGCGAGCACCCTTTCGCAGGTGGATGTGCTGGGCTTCTGCATTCCGGCGAATGAGAAGATCGGTCCGGGTGACCGTTACATTGCGTCGCAGCTGGTGGCGTCGAGCAATAAGCCGGTCGTCGCGATTGTGACGAAGGCTGACACTGTGAGCTCTGAGGAGTTGCGTGAGCAGCTGCTGGCTGTTGAGGCACTCGGCGAGGAGGTCATGAGCGCTGAGCGTGCGGCCCGTGCTAAGCGTGCCGCGCATCGTGCGAAGCAGAAGGGTAAGGGCCCCAAGGGTAAGGGCGGCAAGAATGATGCTGTGCCTTTCGCGAAGGGTTCGGGTCCTGCGGCTAAGCGCCGTGCGGGTGAGGTGTCTGAGCCGATGCCGGTTGACGGTAAGGGCGGCTGGGCTGCGATTATCCCGGTGTCTGCTGTGAAGCATTTCCAGGTGGATGCGGTCGCTGACCTGCTGGCGCAGTACACTCCGCTGTCGCCGCCGCTGTACCCCGAGGGTGAGCTGACCGATGAGCCGGAGGCAACCCTCATTGCGGAGCTGGTGCGTGAGGCAGCTCTGGAGGGTGCGCGTGAGGAGCTGCCCCACTCGATTGCTGTGACGGTTGAGGAGATGGAGTTCCGTGAGGGCCGCCCGGAGGATAACCCGCTGCTGGATGTGCACGTGAACCTGTTTGTGGAGCGTGAGTCGCAGAAGTACATCATTATCGGTAAGGGCGGCTCGAATCTGCGCAAGATTGGTACGAAGGCTCGTGAGCAGATTGAGGCGATGCTCGGTACCCGCATTTACCTGAATATTCATGTGAAGGTTGCGAAGGAGTGGCAGTCTGACGCGCGTGCGTTGAACCGTCTGGGATTCTAGTAGCTTTCCTGAGCGCATCGCCCTGAGGGGTTTGTCCTTGGGGGCGGTCGCGCATCCATAGTTTTCACCCGGTGGCTTGCAGAAATATGTGCATGCCTCCGGGTGAAACTTTTCACTCTCATTCGGCGCTCATAGGGAAGAGTGTTACTCTGAGAAAGCACTTGCTCACCGGCAGAAAGAGAAAAGGTATGCCCCAGGCACCTCGTTTACGAAGCACCGGTCGTCATATGCGCACGACGGTGATGACTTCAAACCGCAATAAGTGGATTGCTCTGCTTACTGCTTGCATGCTCGTCATTGTTGTTGGCTTTGGTGGCGTGTTGGCTCTGCGTATGCGCAATAATCTGCATACTCAGGAGCTGAACATCAGCAATTACAAGAACGGCCTGGAGAACGGCGCCTTGGACATTCTCGTGATTGGCTCCGACACCCGTAAGGGCAATAACGGCGCGTACGGCGATGAGGATGACCGCAATTCTGAGGCTCGCGCGGACGTGATGATGCTGCTGCAGATCAGCAAGGACCGTAAGAACGTGAGCGTGCTGTCGTTCCCGCGTGACCTGATGGTTGATGTGCCGCAGTGTACTGATCCTGAGAGCGGCACCGTGTACCCGGCTGAGGAGAACGTTCAGATTAACGAGTCTCTGTCTCGCGGTGGCCCCGGTTGTACTGTGGCAACCATTAGCAAGCTGACCGGTGTGAATATTGACCACTTCATGTTGGTGGACTTTAACGCTGTGAAGGAGCTGTCGAAGGTTGTTGGCGGCGTTCAGGTGTGTGTGGACGCTCCGATTGATGACGAGTACAGTGGCCTGAAGCTTCCTGCGGGTACTTCTACTGTTGAGGGTGAGCAGGCTCTTGCGTTCTTGCGTAGCCGCCACGGCTTCTCGGATGGTTCCGATATTGGTCGTATTCAGGCTCAGCAGGGCTTCTTGTCTTCGCTGCTGCGTAAGGTGAAGAGCGAGGGTACTCTGTCGAATCCGGGCCGTCTGATTAATATTGCTGAGGCGATTACTCAGAACGTGACGGTGGATAAGAACCTGGGTAATATCAGCACTCTGGTGGGTGTTGGTGCGGCTCTTGGTGGCGTGGACCTGTCGAATGTTGTGTTTGCGACGGTGCCGACTGAGCCGTGGAGCCAGGATGAGAACCGCCTGCAGGTTTCTGCGGATGCTGCGAACGTGTTCCAGCGTCTGCGTGACGATAAGTCGCTGAAGGAGGAGAAGGCTCCGGAGGCGCCGGCTACTTCTGCCGCTCCGGTTCAGCTGGATCGTACGGTTCCGGTGAACGTGTACAACGCGACCGGTCTGGATGGTCGCTCGGCTACGATCGCTTCGGTGATTGAGGGCCTAGGCTACACGAATGTTACTCCCGGTACTTCGGCTAACCCGACGAACTTCACCACGGTGTTCTACTCGACCGGTTACGAGGCGGAGGCGAAGGAAATCGCCGCGAAGCTGAACGTGACCCGCGTGGTGGCTACTGAAGAGGTTCTGGGCGTGTCGGTGACGATTGGTACTGACTTCCCGTCCGGTGAGGCGATGGAGAAGCAGGAGGCTGCGATTGCGGGTAACGCGACCGGTCAGACTGCTGATCAGCACAAGTGCCAGACTGCTTTCGCCTACTAGGTTGTAGCTAGTAGAACATAGCGCAGATACGTGAATATTGAGTGAAGGGGCGTAGCGCCAGAAATGGTGGCTGCGCCCCTTTGTCGTTGATTCTTTCCAGATGATGGACGGCTTCCCGGGTGCCCTGCCGCCGCCTCCGACCCCTGTGATAGCGTGGAGGCATGACTATTGACGGTGAGAGCATGCGCGGGGTTACTCGCCAGGCAGTGAACCTGCTGCTTATTCGCCGGAACGGGGCACACTAGAATCTGCCGCGACCGTTCCGGCTTTTTGACGCGGCATCTCACCTTCGCATCCTTTCTGATGCACCGCCTTGACCACGGCTGCCGGGGACCGATACCCGGCACGGTACGAGCCCCACATTTGGGGTAGAGCGAGACGGACCAACCAACAGGAAATTCATCATGAAAAACCACCAGAAGCCCAGCCCCATGCCGGTACACAAGTACCGCCCTTTCCACGAGCAGATTGTTGTTGACCTGCCGGACCGCACCTGGCCGGATAAGGTCATTGAGAAGGCTCCGCGCTGGTGCGCAGTGGATCTGCGTGACGGCAACCAGGCGCTGATTGACCCCATGGACACCGACCGTAAGCTTGCGATGTTCAAGCTGCTGGTGAAGATGGGTTACAAGGAAATTGAGGTTGGTTTCCCCTCGGCGTCGCAGACTGACTTTGATTTTGTGCGCACCCTGATTGAGGACGGCCACATTCCTTCGGATGTGACCATTCAGGTTCTGGTGCAGGCGCGTGAGCACCTGATTGCCCGTACTTTTGAGGCGATTGAGGGCGCACCGCAGGCGATTGTGCACTTCTACAACTCGACCTCCGTGCTGCAGCGCCGTGTGGTGTTCCAGCAGGACCAGGAGGGCGTGCTGGACATCGCCCTGCAGGGTGCGCGTCTGTGCCGCAAGTACGAAGAGCAGATGATTTCTGATACTAAGGTCATCTATGAGTACTCGCCCGAGTCCTTCACCGGCACTGAGCTGGAGTATGCGGCTCGCGTGGTGAACGCTGTGGCTGAGGAGCTGGAGATTGGCCAGAACGGCCGCGAGCTGATTGTGAACCTGCCCGCTACCGTTGAGATGGCTACCCCGAACGTGTACGCCGACTCGGTCGAGTGGATGGACCGCCACCTGAACCACCGCGACCACATTGTGCTGTCGCTGCACCCGCACAATGACCGCGGTACCGGCGTGGCTGCTGCTGAGCTGGGTTACCTGGCGGGCGCGGACCGTATTGAGGGTTGCCTCTTCGGTAATGGCGAGCGCACCGGTAACGTTGACCTGGTCACTTTGGGTCTGAACATGTACACCCAGGGTATTGATCCGCAGATTGATTTCTCTGATATTGACGGTATCCGTAAGACTGTTGAGTACTGCAACCAGTTGAAGGTGCACGAGCGTTCGCCGTACGGTGGCGACCTGGTGTTCACTGCGTTCTCTGGTTCTCACCAGGACGCTATTAAGAAGGGCTTTGAGGCTCTGGAGCGTACCGCTGCTGAGGCGGGTAAGACCGTGGATGAGGTGTACTGGGAGGTTCCGTACCTGCCGATTGATCCTCGCGATCTGGGTCGTACCTATGAGGCGATTATTCGTGTGAACTCGCAGTCCGGTAAGGGCGGCATGGCGTACCTGCTGAAGCAGGATCACGGCCTGGATCTGCCGCGTCGTGCTCAGGTTGAGTTCTCGAAGATTGTTCAGGCTCGTACAGACGCTGAGGGCGGCGAGATGACCAGTGAGAAGCTGTGGAACATCTTCGCGGATGAGTACCTGCCCGCAACCGACACGGAGAAGCGTTGGGGTAAGTACCGTATTGAGTCGATTAACATTGATTCGGCTGATACCGGTGCGACCACTCTGCGTGTTGGTCTGAACATTGATGGTCACACGTACACCCGTTCTGCTTCGGGTACCGGTCCGGTGGATGCTCTGCAGAACATCCTGTCGGGCGAGGGCGTGGATATTCGCGTGATGGATTATTCGGAGCACACCATGTCGTCTTCGTCGACTGCTAACGCGGCTTGCTATGTTGAGGCTGCTGTTGGTTCTCGCGTGCTGTGGGGTATCGGTGTGGATAACTCGACGACTCGTGCGGCTTTGAAGGCGATGATTTCAGCTGTGAACCGTGCGCTGCGTGATGAGCGTCAGGCGTAGGCGATAGCCGTACATGCTTTGTGCAAGGTTTTCGGGTGACCGCTGGTGGGTGACCGTTAGCCGTGCATGATGTGGGGGCGGGATGCATACTGGGAGTATGTATCCCGCCCTTACTCGTTTAATGTGCGCAGGTGTTGTGTGCATCGGCGTGCTGTGGGGCGAATAGTCTGCAGGGAGGAACTCTCATGAAAAGCTACGCGATGGTGTTTAGCCCCGTTGATGCGGCGGGCACCGATTCTTCTGTCCGTGCCTGGAATTATGAGCTGCGCGGTGGTGATGATACTGCTCTGCCTGCAGGTTCCACCGAGGCGTGGGAGGCTGGCTGGGTGGGTTCGACCGGTCCCGGTATTGAGCAGGATCAGTGGCCGCGCAGTACGTTTACTGGTTTGCCGATGCAGCATATTTTTACGGTGAGGTTGCCGGGGGAGTACCTGCCGGATACGCAGAAGTATCCGGGCGTTGTGGCGTTCTCTTTCTTCGCTGGTGATGGCCAGTTCGCTGAGGATGAGGCGACTGAGGGTGTTGCTAATGCTGCTAGTGATGACCCGTTTGAGGTGCAGTATGCGCAGGCGCGGGCGCATCCGTATCAGTTGTTGTTGCGCGATATTTTGGATGCCGAGTTTGCGGTGCTGTACCTGAGTGAGGAGGAGTTCTCGTCCCGTACGGAGCCGCCGCAGGATGTGCGCCGGCCCGGTGAGCATCGCGGTGAGGAGGAGAGCTTCAGCGCCTGGGCTTTGGCGGATCGTCAGCAGCCGCTGGCTCGTAAGCCTGCTCTTGTGGGGTGGGTTCCGACGGATGACCCGAATGCCGGTAAGGTCCCCAGTGATGTGTTTGAGAATGTTGACCCGCAGACTGGTTATCTGAGTCCTTTCGATTGGGATGCTGAGGATTCTGCGTGGTTTGAGTGGGCGAAGCCGCTAATTGCGGTGGGTACTCACCTGGGTGGCACTCATTTTTATGCGCAGGCTCTGCCGGATGATCTGACGGCTCGTTATATTGAGTTCGATGAGTTTGATGTGCTGAATTTTGGGTGCGGTAGCGCTGTTTTTGATTTTGAGACCGGTGTTTTTGACTGGTCGTGCGGCTAGTACGCTTGCGCCGGAGAGCGCGCATTTGAGGTGTTTGCGCGGCCTCCTTGAACCGTGGAGGAGCCGTTGATGAGCCGTGGATAAGCCCCGGATGCACCGTGGTGTACCTCCTGAAACGGCACCCTGAGCGTTTCACAGTGTGGACGGGGTGGTTTGCGGAAGTTCCACATCACCTTCGGCGAACCGCCCCGGGCGGGTGCGCCTCCTGTATCCTTGAATGCGTGGAATGGATTCAAGCAATTATTTTGGGCTTTGTTCAGGGCCTGACCGAATTTCTGCCGATTTCGTCATCGGCGCATCTGAACATTGTTGGCCAGATTCTGCCGGAGAAGGCTGACCCGGGCGCCGCGTTTACCGCAATCACCCAGCTGGGTACTGAGACCGCGGTCTTGATTTTTTTCTGGCGCGATATTGTGCGCATTGTGAAGGCGTGGTTTGGCGCTCTTACCGGTCGTGTACCGCGCAATGACCCGGATGCCCGCATGGGTTGGCTGATTATTATTGGCTCCCTGCCCATCGGCGTTCTGGGCCTGCTGCTGGAAGACTACATTGACACGCAGTTCCGTAGCCTGTGGATTGTGGCGACCATGCTGATTGTGTTTGCTGTGTTCCTGGGCCTTGCGGACCGTTTTGGTCGTGAGCAGCGTGAGCTGAAGGACCTGACTTTCCGTCACGGCCTGCTGTACGGTTGCGCACAGGCGCTGGCACTGATCCCGGGTGTTTCCCGTTCGGGCGGTACGATTACTGCGGGTCTGTTCATGGGGTACACCCGTGAGGCTGCGGCACGTTACTCGTTCCTGCTGGCCATGCCTGCCGTGTTCATGTCTGGCCTGTACAAGACCTTCAAGGTGGTCACCGGCGAGGAGGCGACCGGCTACTACGGTATTCCCTCGACTATCGTGGCTACTCTGGTTGCGTTTGTGGTGGGTTACCTGATGATTGGCTGGTTCTTGAAGTACGTGTCTTCGAAGTCCTACGGCATTTTCATCTGGTACCGCATTGCGCTCGGTATCCTGATTTTCGTTGGTCTGGGCACTGGCGTTCTGAACGCTACTTCTTCGGCGTTCTAAGGCTTTAGCCCTCAGCGTGATATGACATACCCGTCCGTGAGTTTCTCACGGGCGGGTATTCTTATTGGAGTAGATTTTTTGGCACCCGCATGCCTTGAGGTTGGGCGGCGGGTGTGGCGCGTCCACCGGTTGTGGGCGTTTTTACGGAAAGGAAACCCATGCGAGCTTGGGATGCCCCGGCCTCTGTGACTCTGCCCGGTCAGGCTGCGCTGCCGCGTATTTTTGATACTGCGGCTGGTGAGATTGTTCAGGTTCAGGAGGATAAGGCGGCGAGCCTGTACGTTTGCGGTATCACCCCGTACGACGCGACGCATATGGGTCACGCCTCCACCTATGTTGCTTTTGACTTGCTGCACCGCGCCTGGCTGGATGCGGGCGTGCCGGTGACGTACGTGCAGAACGTGACCGATGTGGACGACCCGCTACTGGAGCGTGCGACCGCGACGAACGTTGATTGGCGTGAGCTGGCTGAGGATCAGACGGAGCTGTTCCGCACCGATATGAAGGCGCTGAACGTGATTCCGCCGGCGCACTATGTGGGTGTGGTGGAGTCCATTGAGTGGCTGTTCCCGCTGATTGAGGATTTGCTGCGCCGCGGCCTGGCGTACCGCGTGCCCGGCTACACCGACGAGCAGGGTGTGGTGCATCCTGACGGTGACGTGTACCTGGATCTGAAGGCTGTGCGTGAGCTGCCCGCGAACGCTGAGGGCTACTCGTGGGCGCCGGGCGAGGTCTGCCACTTGAGCCGTGATGAGATGCTGGAGATTTTCGCTGAGCGCGGCGGCGACCCGAACCGTGCCGGTAAGCGTGACGCACTGGATCCGCTGCTGTGGCGTGTTGAGCGTGAGGGCGAGCCGAGCTGGGATGCCGGCGAGCTGGGCGCGGGCCGCCCGGGCTGGCACATCGAGTGCACGATGATTGCCCGCCGTTTTGTGGATGGTTCGCTGACCGTTCAGGCTGGCGGTAACGACTTGACGTTCCCGCACCATGATTTGGGCGCGGGCCATTCGTGGGCTGTGTCTGCACGCCCGCACGCTAAGCATTACGCGCACACCGGCATGGTCGGTTTGGATGGCCACAAGATGAGCAAGTCCCGCGGTAACCTGGTGCTGGTTTCGCGTCTGCGTGCGGCCGGTGAGGATGCGAACGCGGTGCGTCTGGCGATTATGGGTCAGCATTACCGTTCGGATTGGTTCTGGACTGATGAGCTCCTGGAGCACGCGAAGGCTCGCCTGGATACGTACCGTCATGCGGTGTCGGTGGCTGAGGGCCGTGAGGGTTCCGAAGGTGTCACCGATGAGGCGGCTGTTGAGCTGCTGGCCGCTGTGCGTGAGGCGCTCGGTGAGGACCTGAACGCTCCGGCGGCGTTGGCGGCTGTGGATGCGTGGGCTGTGAAGGCTCTGGCGGACACTACCGTCGGCGGTGGCGCGCTGGTGCGTGACATCCTGGCGGCACGCCTGGGCGTGGTCCTCTAAGATGGCTGCGTCTGTCATTGAGGAGCTGTATGCTCTTCGCCCGTACGACCGTGAGGCGGTTGATGCGCTCGCCGCAGAGATGTTAGCTGAGGTTCGCACGTACGAGGCGCAGAAGGAAGCGTAGGGCTTCTGAGAGCAATATAAGCCCAACAAGGGGGTGGGTGATCCTGGAATACTCCAGGGTCACCCACCCCCTTGCGTTTAACCGGTTGTAGAACCCAATAACTGGTGTTACTCTTCAGCAACTAGTCCTGAGCGGCTAGTCTTCGGTGTCTACAAATTCCTCACGGAAAATCTGTTCACCGGCAAGAACCTCATCAAGGAGCTTCTCCTGAGCAGGTTCCAGATGCACCAGGTGCGTAAGAGTGTAGAGCAGACGCTCATACTCTTCGCTCCAGGCAAGCGGCCATTCTCGCTGAACAATGTCGTTGAGCGAGGAACTCCACTTTGTTTCCGGATCCTTGAGGCGGTACTTAGCCCACATACCTAGTACCCGATTACCACCGACGGTGTAATCAAAGACGCGCTTTTCCACGTTCTCGCAGCGAGCCTCACCGAAGGAGACGGTGCCCATTACGGGGTTGTTCTCTTCCTCAGAGAGGCTATTGACCGGGTCGGGGGAGAAGCTGGGCTTCTTCTCCGGCATCGTCCTACCCATGTCTACCGTCGGGGTAGGCAGGGTGTAGTCTGCACCTTCGGGAAGCTGGTGCAGGTATTTCATACCCGGTAGCGGCTCACCGCGCTCACCGTAGGTGTGTAGCCACACAACCTGCTTACCGAGCTGAACGGCACGTTCCCAGAGCTCCGGGTCCGCAGTGAGGGGCACGCGAATACCCGCATGCTGGAGCGGCTTGTCAAAGGTGCGCACGTAGCCGGGGTGTCCGGTGAGTGCCGCTAGGTAGTAGACGAGGTCGCCGGGGGCATTAGCTCCGAAGCGTTCGCTCAGAATCTGAGCAGCAGCTTCAGTAAGGTTTGGCGCGCCAGCCTCGGTCAACGTGGGGTGGACACGGCCTCCTTGGCTGCCCTTGAACCCATGCATATCTGGGATTAAGTAGTGAAAGTACAGTCCCGGCCCCATACCCACGTATTCATTGTGAAGCTCAGCGATAAATATCTGCTTAGCAGTACGATAACCCCACAACGCTGGTCTAGGAGTATCAGCAAGCCGAGAATCAGCAAAGACATACTGCCGGTCAAAAGCTCGGTATCCCACCGGTACAATATTCGGTGCGTCCGGAATGACTTCGCGAGCAATCTGATCGTTCAGGCTTTCACGGCTCCCCTGGAACGTATCGGTACCCGGAAGTGGCTTCTTAGCCTTTGTAGTCTTTGCATCACGTGTTTCTTTGAACCGCTCAGCACGTACTTCCAAATCGTTACCTTCGATGAGTTCCGCCCAACGTTCCTGTAGCACACTTTCAGAGGGTGCGTAAACCCAAGTTCTATTGGGCTTTACACCAGGAGAACAACTAGCGTAGAAATCCGGTAGCTCAGGGTAACTATCCCAATCATCATCCGCCTCAGGAGCGAACTTATCGCCCCAGCCGGAGCGTACCGGTTCAAACTCTGAGCTCCCCAAATCGAGAGTGGCAAGAGCCTGCATTTTCTCCGCAAAGGTACCGTGCAGGGCAACGTAGCGAATATCCGCGGGGGTTTCCTCATCGGTATCTTCTTCACGCAGGAACATCGCGATAGATACAGGGGTCTCGATAGCGAAAATAGCATTCTTCGCTGGAGGTTGCATACCTTCAGGGGTCACATTAATAATCCATCCACGGCTGGACGAACGACGAATATACTCACGCATCCCCGCGAATCCCGGACCCTTCAGATATCCAGATGCGGTAATAAAACAGACAACACCTGCACGTTTGGAGCTATCTGACTGGCTCTCAAAAGCACGGAAAGAATCTTCGAAGACCTTCCAGAAAGCCCAACGCCAAAAGTAGACGTACAGGTTCTTCAGCACATACTCATATCCACCCATACCAGGAGCATGGAAGTCTTCCATAATGGAGGAGGAGTCGTCTTTGGAACGAGGTCCTGAATTGACCCAACCGCCCATTTTCTCCGCTTTAACTTTATACGGCGGATTACCAATGCATACCTGAATAGGCACCTCACGCTTTACCCTAGTTGCCTTATTCGACAACTGAGAAAGCAGACGCAGAGTATTACCGTTCACCGGCTTCTGCTTAGCGTAGGGGTCGCTCAGAGTATCCGCCACATAGAGATTCAGACCGTCCTCCGGAACGTCAGCACCCAGCTCCTTAAGGGTCTGGTTCAGGCGAAGCTCAGCCACGGAGAAAGGACCCGACTGCAGCTCAAAGCCGTACAGGTTCTTCGCCAGACGATTCAGAGCACGAGTGCGCGCAGCAGGAGAGAGGCTTTCCGCACTTGCCACTTTATGCATAACCGACAGCGGATAGGTGCCGGTACCCATCGCCGGGTCAATCACGGACACACCCTCACTCGCCAGACCGTGCTCCTTGCCCAGGTAGGTGCGCAGAGCGTCATCCACCAGGCGCACCATCTGATTCACCACTTCAACCGGGGTGTAGTAACTACCAGTCTTCTTACGCTGCGCCGGGTTATAGACCTTCAGGAAGTGCTCGTAGAGGTGCAGATACACATCCGACTTGCCGCCAGAAATATCAGCCCAGGAAGCGGCACCCATGACACGCACAATCACGGCGAGAGCGTTATACAGGGAGCTCTTCTCATCCAGGTGCTCGGTCAGCAGACCCAGCGCATTACCCAGCAGACCGTGTTGGGAACGCAAACGACTCGCCATGGTCGAGAATGTCTCAAGACTTAGGTCGTGACCCTCTGAGAGGGCAACCACCAGCGAAAACACAACCGTCTGTGCAAAGCTATCGGCAAACTCTTCATTACTGGTACTCGGGGCGAGAGTATCGCGCCAATCCTTACGCAGACCCACCAGCGGGGGAGGAATCACAAAATCCTCTTCACCCTTCTTCTTAGCTTTCGCTTGATCCGCTTTATAGGTCTTTTCCTGCGCAGCAAGGCCCAAAAGCATCTCTTCACGTAGCAAAGCAGCAAGGGGAGCGAGAGTTTCCACCAACTGTCCAGCACTCTTAATCGGAGCGGGAACCCAACGCAAAAAGTTCAGGAAAAACGTCGCGAGAGCATCCGGTGCGCTCAGCGTGCCATGGCCGCTGAAAGAACCATGCATATGCACTGCGTCGTACCCGGTGCTCGTCAGCACCGGTTCGCCATAACGGTATAGACGCCACTCGGTGCCATTGGTGTACAAAAGGTTTGGAAGGTTCCGCAGACGCTGCCACTGCCTATACTCGTGGCTCTTCTTACTAAAAGAAGCGGGGTCAATGTTCTTACCCGGAGCCTTCAGCTCCACGTAACCGGTTAAAACACCATCGACCGTGATGGCGTAATCAGGGCGCACCAGGCCCTCAGAAATTAGCCCCCCCCCCCCTGTTTTCAGCGAGGTTTCACGGACGGTCACAACCTTCATCGAATGCAAAGCGCCAAAGTCCTGCAAAAGGGTAGCAACCGGGTTCGTCAGCTGAGCCTCCGGTTCGCCTTCCCCAACGCGCAGATTCTCCCGCACCTGCCTGCCGAACTCGGCAATCAGTGAGTTGAAATCAGTCACAATACTCTTTCCTTTGCCCATAATTCGTGGGCACTAAGGTGTTTCTGCCCGCAGAGGATTTCTGCGAGCTCCCCTCAAGTCTAACCAAAAATAAGTAGCCCTCATTGCTCAACGGTCATCGCTCCATCGGTGCCCCGCATTATCACGCCCGCGGGGTAATGCGCCACAGCCGATTTGCAGACTCCGCTAAAATAGAAAAGGACTTTTTCCGTCCGCAGTTCGCCGCAAAGCGCGAACAGCACAGACTGACCCAAACCCGAGGAGAATCACCCCGTGAGCAGCGGCACCCCCACCCCCACCGGCGCAATCAACCGCCGCGGCCCCTTCCGCCCCGGCGAGCGCGTCCAAATCACTGACGAACGCGGCCGCATCACCACCATCACCCTCGCCGAAGGCGGCGAATACCACTCCCACAAGGGCTTCCTCAAGCATGACGACCTCATCGGCGCACCCGAAGGCACCGTCATCCCCAACACTCACGGCATCCTCTACCAGGCGCTGCGCCCCCTCTACAAGGACTTCGTGCTCTCCATGCCGCGCGGTGCAGCCGTCGTCTACCCCAAGGACGCCGCCCAGATCATCGTCAAGGCAGACATCTTCCCCGGCGCACGCGTCGTCGAGGCCGGCGTCGGCTCCGGTGCACTGTCCATCGCCCTGCTGCGTGCAGTCGGCGACTACGGTTGCGTGCACTCCTTCGAACGTCGTGAAGAGTTCGCAGACGTCGCCCGCGGCAACATTGAAACCATGTTCGGTGGCCCCCACCCGGCGTGGAAGCTGAGCATCGGCGACCTGCAGGACACCCTTCCGCAGGTTGAAGAGCCCGGCAGCGTCGACCGCGTCGTACTCGACATGCTCGCGCCCTGGGAGTGCCTGGACGCCGTGGCGGAGGCGCTCGCACCCGGCGGCGTGCTCATCTGCTACGTTGCGACCGTGACCCAGATGTCCCGCCTGGTTGAGGGCATGCGCCTGGACGGCCGCTTCACCGAACCCGAATGTGACGAAACCATTGTGCGTGGCTGGCACGTGGAGGGCCTGGCGGTCCGCCCCGACCACCGCATGGTTGCGCACACCGCGTTCCTGGTCGTGGCTCGTCGCCTGGCTGACGGTGCGGTGCGCCTGGCGCCGAAGCGTCGCGCGTCCAAGACTGACTTCTCTGAAGAGGATATGAACGCGTGGATTCCCATGAACGTGGGTGAGCGTGAGGTGACCGATAAGAAGATTCGCCGCGCAGCCCGCGATGCGAAGAACCTTGCCGCTCACGCCGCACGTGCGAACGAGATTGCGTTGGAACAAAACGGTACCGTGCAGAACGACAGCGCAGCGGCTGAGGCGACTGAATCCGCCGAATAATTTGAACCACCTTTGACCTGCGGGGGCACGGGCGTTGCCTGGAGCCCCCGCAGTGCACCCACCAGGCTACTCGCCTTGCCCGATACCCACCCAGTACCCGCACCGAGTAGCCGTCGATTAGGACGAACAGCTAAAGGAGCTACCGTGTCCACCCACGAATCTGCAGATCAGGCAGGAACCCCCCAGTACGGCACCGCCCACAGTGCAGCCAGCGCGGCACCGCACTACTCGGCTGCTTTCGGGTCGACCTCCCTGCCCGGCAGTCAGCCCGTCAGCGCGCAGGAGTATGACGCCGTGCTGCGTCGACTCTCCGCGGCGGAGGCAACCCGCGACAATATGAGCCGACAGATTCGTGGTGCGGGGGAGAAGAACCGCAAGCTCGTTGAGGCAATCACCAGCATGCGCTACCAGGTGGAGCGTCTGCGCGCGTCCCTGTCGCAGAACGTTATGCCGCCGCTGAATTCGGCGATTGTGCTGGCGGTGCATGAGGGTCAAACCATGACCTACGAGCAGGTTGCGGACGATAAGACTCCCGCCGAGATTGACACCTACCTGGATGTTCAGGTGAGCGGCCGCATGATGCGTATTCCCGTGTCCCCGCTCATTGACCTGTCCACGCTGACCCCCGGCATGACCGTGCTGCTCAACGACAAGACCGAGGCGGTGCTCGCCCTGGACACCGAGCCCTTCGGTGACGTGGTGACCGTGCGTGAGGTGCTGGATGAGCAGCGCGTGCTGGTTGATACGTCCTCGGGTGCTCAGCAGGTGGCGCGTGTGGCGGGTTCCCTCGACATTGAGCAGCTGCGCACAGGGGATGCGGTCACCCTTGACACGCGCACCCGTATGCTGACCTCGCAGGTTCCCGCTTCTCGTTCGCAGGAGCTGGTTCTGGAAGAGATTCCGGACGTCACCTACGAGCAGATTGGTGGCCTGGGCGCGCAGATTGAGCAGATCCGCGACGCGGTGGAGCTGCCGTACCTGCACCCCGAGATTTTTGAGCGCTACCACCTGGCACCGCCCAAGGGCATTCTGCTGTACGGTCCTCCCGGTAACGGTAAGACCATGATCGCTAAGGCTGTGGCGAACTCCCTGGCGGCTCGTGCGGCTGCGCTGAACCCGGGTTCGGCTACTCGCGGCTACTTTTTGAACATTAAGGGCCCCGAGCTGCTCGATAAGTTCGTTGGTGAGACGGAGCGTCAGATTCGCGATATTTTCGTTGCCGCCCGTGAGAAGGCGGAGGCGGGACACCCGGTCGTCGTGTTCTTTGACGAGATGGAGTCGCTGTTCCGTATGCGCGGTTCGGGTCGTTCCTCCGATATTGAGACGACCATCGTGCCGCAGCTGCTTGCCGAAATTGACGGTGTGGAGTCGCTGCAGAACGTCATCGTTATTGGCGCGACCAACCGTGAAGACCTCATTGATGCCGCGGTGATGCGCCCGGGCCGACTCGACCTGAAGATTCGCATTAACCGCCCGGACGCCCCCGGTGCGGCAGAGATTTTCGGTCTGTACCTGACCGAGGACCTGCCCCTGGACGCGGCGGAGGTGGCAGCCGCCGGTTCGACCCGCGCCGCCCTGACCGCGATGATTGCGGCGGCGGCAGGTCAGCTGTACGCGCGCACCCCCTCCACGGCGTACGCTGTGGCGACCGTGGATTCTTCCATGGTTGTTGGTTCTGGTGCGAGCGCGAATCTGTCCACGCACACGCTGTATCGTGGCGATTTCGCTTCGGGTGCGGTGATTCGCAATATTGTGGACCGCGCGAAGAAGGCCGCGATTAAGGAGCAGCTGCAGGCGCTGACCGCCGGTGCGGACGCTTCGAGCGTTGGTATTGGTACCCGCCACCTGCTGGAGGCGGTGCGCGCCGAGTTTGAGGATCAGGTGGACTTGCCGCCGCTGCCCGATATTGAGGATGCGCTCACCGTTGCCGGTGTGCGTGGCCGTCTGGTGTCGGTGGAGCCGCCGCGCTAAACCGCGCGCCCACTCAGCTGTGCGCTCAGCCCACACCCCGCGCTTATCCCGCATCAACCCCAGCATTACCGCAGGTCCAAAGCCTTTAGATGGTATAGATTTTTTCAGGAGAACCCCATGAACTCCACACCCAGCTACGGCGTGCACCGCATTATGGGTGCAGAAACCGAGTACGGCGTCATCGCCCCCTCCGCGCCGGGCACCAACCCGACCGTGCTGTCCGCACTGGTGGTCAACACCTACGCCAAGCTCGCCTTCCGCCGCGGCGCCGCCTTCCGTGAGGAGTTGCAGCGCCGCGCCCTGGCGGATGAGCTAGCTGCTGAGGAAGTACGCCAGGCAGAGAACTACTCGACCGCAACCCCCGAGGGTCAGTGGCTGGGTGAGTCCGAGTCGCCGCTGCGTGATGCGTTCGGTCAGGTTCAGGACGCCTCCACCGCCCATTCGAGCCAAATGACGCACACCCGCACCGAGCTGACCAGCGAAGATATCGCCCTGGAGATTATGCGTGAGGCGGGCGTTCAGGCACCGGGCGAGCCCGCCGAGCCGCGTAGCGCCCTGGATGCGCTCGCCGGTGTGCACGGCCGCGGTGGTTTCCCGGAGCGTCTGGATTGGGACCGCGTGACCATGAACGCGATTCTGCCCAATGGTGCGCGCCTGTATGTGGATCATGCGCATCCGGAGTATTCCTCGCCGGAGGTTCTGACCCCCGCCGACGCGGTGCTCTATGACGCTGCCGGTGACGCGCTGGCGTATGAGTCGCTGGTGGAGCTGGGCAATCACGCGCAGGATTTGCCGCAGGTGAAGCTGTACAAGAACAACACCGATTCGAAGGGCCAGTCGTACGGCGCCCACGAAAACTACCTGATTAGCCGTGATGTTCCGTTTGAGCAGGTTGCGGATGCGCTCCTGCCGTTCTTTGCGACCCGCGCTATTTTTACGGGTGCGGGCCGTGTGGGTATTGGTACGCACGGTGAGGTTCCGGGTTTTCAGATTAGTTCGCGCGCTGATTTCTTTGAGCGCACGATTGGTTTGGAGACCACGATTCGCCGCCCGATTGTGAATACGCGCGATGAGCCGCATGCGGATGAGTCGAAGTACCGCCGCCTGCACGTGATTCCGGCGGATGCGAACATGTCGCACTATTCGAACCTGTTGAAGTTTGGTACGGCGGCGCTGGTGATGAACCTGATTGAGTCGCATAGCGAGCAGCACCCCGTGCTGCCGGGTGTGCGCCTGTCTGATCCGGTGGCGGCGATGCACGCGGTCAGCCACGATTTGTCGCTGTCAGTTCAGTTGCCGTTGGCGCCGTCTTCGGCGACCCTGCCGAACCCGGTGTCCACGAGTGGTTCGGCGAGTGCCCTGCAGATTCAGCGCGCCTACTATGAGGCCTCCCGTGCGCACGAGGAGTCGAACCCGGCGGGTGTGGATGCTGCGACCGCGCAGATTCTTGATCTGTGGGGTGAGGTTCTGGACGCCCTGGAAACCAACCCGCTCTCGCTGGCGGATCGTCTGGACTGGGTGGCGAAGTATGCGCTGGTGCGCGGTTATGTCGCTCAGGGCGTAGATTATGCGAATCCGAAGTTGAAGGCGTTGGATTTGCAGTACGCTGATATTGACCCGTCGAAGAGCCTGTATCACCGTCTGGTGTCGCGTGGCCGCATGCGCACGCTGTTCTCTGCGGAGCAGATTGAGCGTGCGACGACCGAGCCGCCGCGTGAGACGCGCGCGTTTTTGCGTGGCACGTTGATGGCGCGTTGGCCGGAGGAGATTCTGGGTATTAACTGGGATACGGTGTCCTGCCGTGGCAGGTATTCGAAGGATCTGACTCGTTTTACGATGATGGAGCCGACCCGGTACGGTGCCGCCCAGGTGGAGCCGCTACTGGATGAGGTGAACCATTCGGATGAGCTGCTGAACCGCCTGCGCTAGTAGCGCCTCACAGCCGCAAACCCACATAAACTCATATTCTTCCCCGGGGCGGATACCCCCATTCGGAAGAGTAAAAACCACATAACCCACAGGTAGGGTGCAGTAAGGTCCGGGTACCAAAACCCTTACACCCCGCACCCGACCCCACTAAAAACTTATTTGTCCACAACCGAAAACCCCTTGAGGAGAGAACCATGAGCCGCGAACGCATCAGCGCACAGCAGACCGAAACCACCGCAGCCGAGCAGGAGCAGGAACTGACCCTCGCCGCCTCCCACGTTGTCTCTGACGTGAGCGAGGTCGACGACCTGCTCGACGAAATTGACGGCCTGCTCGCTGAGAACGCTGAAGACTTCGTCACCGGCTTCGTCCAGAAGGGCGGCGAGTAACCGGCACACCCGCGCCGGGTCAACATCATGGAACACCGTATTTTCGGCATTGAAAGCGAATTCGGGCTCAGCTACGTCCCGCACGGGCTCGGTCGGCTGAGCATCGAAGAGTCCGCCGCCGCCCTTTTCAAGCCCGTCCTGGATCAGTGGCGTTCAACGAACGTCTTCCTGCCTAACGGCGGTAGGCTCTACCTTGATGTGGGTTCGCACCCCGAGTACGCCTCCGCCGAATGCGGCAGCATTGACGAACTACTCGCGCAGGAACGCGCCGGTGAGCTGCTGTTCGCTGATCTGGCGCGTACCGCCCGCAAGCGCCTGCTCGCAGGTTCGGAGGGCCGCCCCCTCGACGGTGAACTGTACCTGTTCAAGAACAACGTGGATTCGGCGGGCAACTCCTACGGCAGCCACGAGAACTACCTGATTAGCCGCAAACTGCAGTTCAACGACCTGATTGCCCAGCTCGTGCCGTTCCTGGTGACCCGCCAGATTCTGGTCGGTGCCGGTAAGACCCACCCGAACGGCGGCCCGGTGCCCGGTTCGACCGACCCGGCGTCCAGCACGGGTGTGCCCTCGTATTCGTTCTCGCAGCGTGCCGACCATATTTGGGAGGCGGCATCCACCTCAACCTCGCGCGCTCGCCCGCTCATTAACACCCGCGATGAGCCGCACGCGGACGCGTCGAAGTTCCGCCGCATGCACGTCATTAATGGTGACTCGAACATGGCGGAGCCGACGACCCTGCTGAAGATTGCCAGCACCGACCTGGTGCTGCGCATGCTGGAGGACCGCTTCCCGGTCACGAGCCTGGATATTGTGTCTGTTCCGGCGGCTCTGCGCGCTATCAGCCACGACCTGACCGGCACCGCGACCTTCGAAACCACCGATGGTAAGCACTACACGGCGTTGAGCGTTCAGCGTCACTACCTGGATGCGGCACGCCAGTACGTGCAGCAGTACGGCGCGCACCACCACCACGTGGAATACGCCCTGGACCTGTGGCATCGCACCCTGGACGCTATCGAGTCCGGCGACTACAGCAGCATTGACACGGAGATTGACTGGGCGATTAAGAAGAAGCTTCTGGATGCGTATATTGCCCGCGCCCGCGCGGCTGGTCAGCCTGCCGATTATGCGAGCGCCCGCATCCGTCAGCTGGATTTGGCGTACCACGATATCGACCCGGAGCGTAGTGTCTTCCACGCGCTGGTTCGTCGCGGTGCGGTCAAGCGCATCCTGCCTGAGGGTGCTGCGGAGGCGGCGAAGGCTCAGCCGCCGAACACTCGCGCTCTGCAGCGTTCGCGTTTCATTAATGCGGCGGTTGCGGCAGGGGAGCAGTTCACCGTGGATTGGGTGCACTTGAAGCTCAACGCCTACCCGCAGCACACGCTGGTGTGTAAGGACCCGTTTGCTACCGGTAGCGAGGAGCTTGAGGAGGTGCTGAGCCTGTTGGCGTCTAAGGCGCGTCAGCATCAGGAGGCGGCATTCCCGCCGCCCTGCTAAATAGCACCCCGCTAAACAACACTGCTAGAAACTCTCTGATGAGGGGAAACCCGCCGGCGGTCGGGGTTGTCAACCTTCGGGAACACCTCGGCCGCGACACAGCCTGAACACAGCTACGTGCCGTAGCATAAAACAGCTAAACCTATACCTGTAAACTGTTCTGTGGCACACGGGCACTCACACGCCCCACTCTCACAGAAAACCCCAGAGGATAACACTATGACCAAACGCTCTAAGCTCACTATTTTCGGTGCCAGCGCGGCTGCTCTCGCGCTCGCCCTGTCCGCATGTGGCGCGCAGTCCAGCGGCGGCGACCTGTCTAAGGTGCAGTACACCCTGAAGAACGCGACCGCTGAGCCTGAGGCGTCCTTCGCGACTCCCTTCGCCGCTTCTAGCCCCTCCGCGTACGTGATTGAGGAAGGCAACGGCGACTCCATCAACGATGGTGACTACGTGCTCGTTGAGGCTGCCGTGTTCAACGGCACCGACGGCAAGCTTAACGGTTCCACTTACTCCAGCGAGCCGATTCTGCTGCCGATTAACGATCAGCTGAAGCAGGCTGCACCGCAGGTGTACGAAACCCTGAAGAAGATTAAGGTTGGCGGTTCTTTCTCGTACACCACCAACGTTCTGCAGCAGCGTAGCACCGCGGGCGTGACCACTACGACCGCATCTCCGGGTGCCGCAACTAACGTTGAGGTGTACACCGTGAAGACGAAGCTGCCCAAGTACGCAACCGGTAAGGCTGTTGAGGCTGACCCGTCGCTGCCGTCCTTCACTCTGGATGAGTCCACCGGCAAGGCTGATATTAAGCTGCCCGACACCAAGCAGGAATACACTGAGCTCGTCTCGAAGAACCTCATTGAGGGCGAGGGCGCCGAGGTCAAGGAAACCGATACCGTGTACGTGCGTTACATTGGCGTGCAGTACTCCGACGGTAAGGTCTTCGACGGCAACTATGACGCTTCCACCCCGATGGGCCTCTCCCTGCAGGGCGTTATCAAGGGCTGGACTCAGGGTCTGAAGGGCAAGAAGGTCGGCTCCCGCGTTGAGCTAGTCATCCCGGCGGATTTGGCGTACGGTAACGACACCGGCGGTTCCAAGCCTTCGGGCACTCTGGTGTTCGTTGTTGATATTCTGGGCGCGGAGGAGAACCCGCAGACCCTGCAGCGTGCTCAGGCGGCTTCTAGCGCAGCTGCTGCGGAGGCGTCCGCTTCGGCAACCGCTGAGGCTTCTGCGACTGCGACCCCGGCGGCTACCGCTTCGGCTACCGCACAGTAGCCCGGCAACCACATTTTTATATAGTGTTTTATACAGCGCTCGCCGCTTATCCTGTATGGGCGGCGAGCGCACCCACTATTTCGATTCATTTCGAACCAATCAAAGGAGACACCCATGTCTTTCGGTCAGCGTAACCTCGACCGCGAAAAGCCCGAAATCGATTTCCCCGAGGGCGACGCCCCCACCGAGCTGGTCATCACCGACCTGATCGAGGGTGCAGGCGCTGAGGTTGTTCCCGGCTCCCGCGTGCTCACCCACTACGTTGGTGTGGCATTCTCCACCGGTGAAGAGTTTGACGCGTCCTGGAACCGTGGCGAGCCGCTGCCGTTCCAGGTGGGCGTTGGCCAGGTTATCCGCGGTTGGGATGAGGGTCTGCTCGGCATGAAGGTCGGCGGCCGTCGTCGCCTGGAGATTCCCGCCGACATGGCGTACGGTGACCGCGGCGCTGGTTCGGTCATTAAGCCCGGCGAGTCCCTGATTTTCGTGGTGGACCTGCTGGACGTCCGCTAAGGATTAGCAAGGTTCTCGCGTTTTTCGCGCTTCTCACGTAAGACGCGCAGAGACGCGCAGCCCGGTGCTTTCTCCCGCTGGTGGGAGGGGCACCGGGCTTTTGCGTACCCGCGTATTCCTCCCGCAGCCACCCCCTGCACTGATCCGCCCCATACGCTAAGTAAGTGCCGCGGAACACACACGGTATGATGGAATCATGTCCACCGCAGCTCAGCTTTACATGACTCTTCACCGCCTCGCCACCGCCGCCGAGGCACGCGACACCGCAACCCGAACCCAGGGCATCAGCCGCAACGAGCTACTGACCCTGCTCGGCATTAGCACGCGCGCTAACGGCTCCCTCAGCGAGTCCCAGGAACGCGCCTTTGAACGAGCCAAGCAGACCCTGCGGGACGCCGGCGCGCGCATCACCCACGTGACCACGGATCTGGGGGAGCGCTACCGCCTCGAACCCAGCGACGCCGCAAAGCTGCCCGCCTGGAACCCCACCGCCGAGGAGTTCCGCCTCATCAACACCATCCTGCGCGGCTGGGAAGGCACCGAACTGCAGGATGACGCCTACCGCATCCTGCGTAAGATTGCGCTGACCAGCGAGAACCTCACCGATGAGGCGCTCGCCGCCGCGAAGATCCTGGAGCCGAAGACCGGCAAGCGTCAGCGCGCGAAGAACCTGTACACCTACCGCGAGCCCCTTCAGCGCATTTACTTTAGCGATAACCCGCACCTGAATGAGCTGTTTACCGCCTATGCGGAGCGTAAGACGGTCACGTTCACCTATCAGACGGCTGCCGGTGCGACCCGCACGCAGGAGAAGGTCAGTGTTGCCGGTATCGGTTACCGTTACGGCACCTGGTATTTTGTCGGCTACTACACCGAGAGCGCGGAGCGTAAGGAGTACACGTTCCGTGCCAGCCGTATTCAGAAGCTCACGATGCTTTCACGTATCGATTCGACCCCCATCAATGCGACGTTTAAAGCCAAGAACTGGCTTGAAGACATTAAGGGCTACGAAGAGAGCCTGATTGTTGCCGAGGTCAGCGCCGATTCTACGCTGTCGGAGCCCTTCACCGTGCCCTCGTACGGCACGATTGATAGCGCTGTGGCGGCGACCAGCTACAGCTGTGTGATCGAGCCGCCCGAGGAATCGGAGGCTGCCTCTACCCGCCAGCGTGACAGCTACGCCGCCCAGCAGCAGCTATTGCGCACCCTCACCGACCTGCACAGCGGCGCAGTTGAAGACCCCGGCACCTGGGCGGATATCAACCAGCGCAACCGCAACAACTCCCTCGACGACCTTGTTGACCTGCTCCTGGGTCTGCACCGTGCCGACCGCTGGGCGAGCGCCCACGATGAGGCGCCCATGCCGTTGAATCAGCTCAACGCCCTCTACAGCGTGGACACCGAGAAGAACCGTGCCCTCGGCAAAACTATTGCCGAGATTTTCGCGCAGGCAGACACCGTACCCTTCGAGTCTGATCCCAAGGACCCGGACGCCCTCAAGCCCACCTACATTAACCTACTGCCGGACTTTGACGGCGCCACCCCGAACACGCTACTGAACTACGCGCGCCTCACCGACACTGAGCTCGCCATTCTCGTCTTCACCCTCTCTGCCGCAGATATTCTGCACCCGGCGGATGCGCGCCTGGGCAGTATCCGTGCGGCGCTCGCCGCCGCGTACCCGAACGCGCCCGTCTATGCGCAGCACCTGTGCTTCGCCCCCGAGGAGCCTCTGTTGCAAGAGGCGACTGCCGCCCTGAGCAGCGGCAACGCCGTGACCATTGGTTACGGTGAGCGTGCCGCGGACCGCCTGGTGGACCCGTATGCGTTGGTGTTGCACCGCGACCACATGTACCTGCATGCGTGGTGCCGTACCGCTGAGGAACGCTACTATGCCGCGCGTGGTGAGCAAGTCCCCGAGTACGTACCCGAGGCTTTTGCTCACGCAGCCACCGGCGAGGCAGGAAACAGTGAGACTGCCGACAGCCAGGCGGGAAACAGCGAGGTGGCGGATTATGAGGCAGGGGAGAAGACCCCCACTTTCTGGCGTAACTTCCGCCTCACCCGCATCAACCACATCCACGAGGCGGGTGCGGGTCGTGCCCACCCGGTCACCGGTGACACCGTCCCGCATTGGCACGCGCAGCAGCACAGTACTCAGACCAACCCCTTTGCTGAGTTGCGTATTCACCCGACCGAGCATATTCCCAGCGGCGAGCCGCTCGATACTCTCACCGCAACGTACATGCGTCGAAGCACCCACCACGTGAAGAAGGCTTCACGCACCCAGTACGTGCGTATTCACTACTACAACAACGCCCACGGCGCTGGCGATAAGAACATCCTCGACACCGTCATCGCGCACCGAGGTGCCCTCGAACTGGTCGGTCCTGCGCACCTGCGCGCGGCGTTGCTTGACCAGTTGCAAACCCTCAACGCGAGCAGCCGCAGGGGTGTGCCCGCAGAAAAATAGAACTTCACCCACAAGCAAAAACACCCTAAAAACCCATCTAAGGCGCCAAAACATTAACCTAAAACTTGTATAATGGTGCTCATGTCTTGGTGGTTCTGGATTTTGCTATGGGGCGCGCTCATCATCTGCTCGCTCCTCTATTTGGCATGGTTCACCTACAAAGCACTCACTCGCGGTTTCACACTCCTTGACGAAACCGTAACCTGGGTCGAGTCAATCGAGGGACAATTCGACGCAGCGCAAGCGAACGCAAGCCGAAAACTCCCACGAGACACCACCCTCGGGGTATTCACACCCATCACCGAGGCATACAATAACTACGAACAAGGTAAGCAGACACGCAGGTCTGAGCGGATCAAGCGACGGGTCTCCCGACGAGATCGACTCGGCCAACCTCAAAACATCGGAGACCTGCTCTAACAGAAAGGCACACCACCATGGGCCAGATTTTCAGCCACCCCGCGACCATCATCGTCGTTATCCTCCTCATCGTCCTGCTCTTCGGCGCACCCAAGCTGCCCGGCATGGCACGCAGCCTCGGCCAGTCCATGCGCATCTTCAAGACCGAAGTTGAGGGTCTGAAGAACGACTCCAAGAAGGACCCCCGCGAGAAGGACGGCGAAGAGGTCGTCACCGCTGAGGTCGTAGACAACGGCAAGGACGGCAAGACCGAAACCAAGTAACGGTCCCGCCACCGATGCACCAAACCCGTGCCAGCCCACCGGCCGGCACGGGTTTTGCGGCACCACCCCATAAACACCCCACCAGACCCCCTCAGCCGAATCACACACGGCACCGACACCCAGAGGACACCACGTGGCAACACCCGACCAGGACGTGCGCAACCGCAAAATCAATCCTGAAGCACGCATGGAACTCAAGGAACACCTGCGCGAATTCCGCGACCGCCTCATCAAAGCGGCTATCGCAACCATCATCGCAGCCATCATCGGTACGGTCTTCCTCTACCAGCCTTTCATCGAAATGATCTCTGCACCCCTGCAGCAGATCAACGCAGAAACCGGCCGCAACGCAAACCTGAACTACGGTAGCGTCGCATCTCCTTTCGACCAGCTGCTGAAGGTCGGTATGTACATCGGCCTGGTGATCGCCTCTCCCGTCTGGCTCTACCAGGCGCTGCGATTCCTGCTTCCGGCACTGCACACCAAGGAGAAGAGGTATCTCTTCGGCTTCCTCACCGCATCTATTTTCGCGTTTGCCTGCGGTGTCGCCATTTCGTACTTCACCCTCCCCGGCGTGGTCTACGCACTGCTGAAGTTCACCCCCGTCAACGAAAGTAACTACATTGACGCGGGCGTGTACATCTCCTTCATCCTGAAGTTCGTTGTGACGTTCTCCTGCGCGTTCATCATCCCTGTGATTCTGGTCGGCATTAACATGCTGGGCCTGATTCGCGGTAAGACCATCCTGAAGTCTTGGCGTTGGGTTGTTGTGCTCGTTGCGGTTATCGCAGCGCTGACTGCACCCGGTAGCGACATCATGATGATGTTCGTGCTCATGGCGCCGCTGCTGATTTTCTTCTTCGCAGCAATCGGCATCTGCATGATCAACGACAAGCGCCGCGACCGCAAGCTTGCCAAGCTGGCGGAGGGTTCGGATGAAGCAAGCCTGAACACCGCAACCAGCAGTGAAGACCTGGCGAAGATGGGTTACTTCGAGGACGAGAAGACTTCCTAAATTGAATAGCTCGCTTTGATCAACCTAGCCGAAAGGGGCGGGGTACAGAGAACCTGTACCCCGCCCCTTTCGTATGTTCCGCAAAAGCGTCTCGAGGCGCACAGACGAATTTTTACAACGCCCGCCGGTACATCCCGGCAGAAACTGAGCATAAACTGCGCCGAAACCGCGCAGCCGATGCGCTCGCTGTTCGCCCATACCGGATTAGTGCCCGTGCAGGATGCTTTCTGAAGGCTCGCGGCGGGCGAACCGTTACACTGGACATACTATGAGCAAGCACCACGCACAGCACACTTCTGACACACACACTTCTAACGCTTCTAACGCACAGACCCCGGCGGAGCAGACCGGCACCGACTACGCTGCCGCCTACGCCGCATCCCGAGAACGCGCCGCATACGCGAAGACCGTCCTCGGGGCTTTTGAGGCGTCCCTTGATTTTCCGCTGGATGATTTTCAGCGTCAGGCGTGTGCCGCCGTGGAGGCGGACCGCTCCGTCCTCGTTGCCGCGCCTACCGGTGCCGGTAAGACCATTGTGGGTGAGTTCGGTATCTACCTGGCGTTGCGCCGCGGCATGAAGGCGTTCTACACAACCCCTATTAAGGCGCTGAGCAACCAGAAGTACCACGACTTTGTGCGCGCGTACGGTGAGGATTACGTGGGTCTGCTCACCGGCGATACGAGCATTAACACGGAAGCACCCGTGGTCGTGATGACCACCGAGGTGCTGCGCAACATGCTCTACGCCAACTCGACCACGCTGACCGGCCTGGGCTATGTGGTGATGGATGAGGTGCACTACCTGGCGGACCGTTTCCGTGGCGCGGTGTGGGAGGAGGCGATTATTCACCTTCCCGAGCATGTGAACGTCATTTCTCTGTCGGCTACGGTGTCGAACGTTGAGGAGTTCGGCGCGTGGCTGGATACGGTGCGCGGCGGCACGGACATTATCGTTTCCGAGCACCGCCCGGTACCCCTGTGGCAGCACATGATGGTCGGTCACCGCGTGGTGGACCTGTTCGTACCCGAAGACAACTCCGCGCAGGGTAAGAACCAGGAGCCGGAGGAGAAGCTCTCCCGCAAGCAGGCGAAGAAGGCACAGAAAGCTAAGCAGCGCGGCGCAACCGTGGAGGCGGGCGCCAACCCTCTGCTTGCCGGTCTGCGCCTGAACCCGCAGCTGAAGGCGCTACGCCCCGGCTTCCGTTCCGCACCGGGCCGCGGACGCTACGGCGGCAAGCGTGAACGTTTCCGTCACCGCCGTGAAGGCTGGCTGAATGAGACGTTCAGCAGCGGCGAGCGCGGCCGCTCGGACCGTCGTGATCGTTTCAGCAACGACCGGGACTTTGATGCGCGCGGTGAGCAGAAGCCTCTGCGTCCGCAGCGCATCACCCGCCCGGAGATGGTGCGCGCCCTCGACAAGCAGGGCCTGCTGCCCGCAATCTGCTTTATCTTCTCCCGAGCCGGTTGCGACGGCGCGGTCAGCCACTGCGTATCCGCCGATATTACGCTGACCACCCCCGAACAGCAGCAGACCATCCGCGCCTACATTGCGGAGGCGACCGCTCACCTGGATACCCGCGACCTGAACACCCTCGGCTACTACGAATGGCGTGACGGCCTGATTCGCGGTATCGCCGCGCACCACGCTGGTCTGCTGCCCCTGTTCAAGGAGGTCGTCGAAACCCTCTTCGCCCAGGGCCTGATCAAGCTGGTCTTCGCCACCGAAACCCTCGCACTGGGCATCAACATGCCCGCACGTACCGTGGTTCTGGAGAAGCTCACCAAGTACAACGGCGAATCCCACGTAGACATCACCCCCGGCGAGTACACCCAGCTGACCGGACGCGCAGGCCGCCGCGGCATCGACATCGAAGGCCACGCCGTCGTCATGTGGCGCCCCGGCCTATCCCCGGAGCACGTGGCGACCCTCGCCTCCACCCGCACCTACCCGCTGAACTCCTCATTCCGCCCCACCTACAACATGGCGGCGAACCTCATCGCCTCCTACGGTGCTGAGCGCACCCGCAAAATCCTGGAATCCTCCTTCGCACAGTTCCAGGCAGACAAGTCGGTCGTGGGCGTCGCCTCCCGCGTACGCAAAAACGAAAGCGCCCTAGAAGGCTACCGCGAAGCAATGGCATGCCACCTGGGCGACTTCACCGAATACGTCCAGCTCAGCCGCCACATCGCCGAACTGGAAAAGAAAGCGTCCAAGAGCAACGAGCGTCACGCCCGCGCCCAGGCACACCACAGCATCCAGCAGCTGCTACCCGGGGACATCATCTACATTCCGCACGGCCGCTCCCGCGGCTACGCAGTCGTCATCACCCGCTCCGATTCGCACGCCGACCCGCGCATCGGCATCGTCACCGAGGACGCGCACCAGCGCACCGCCTCAACCCGCGACTTCGAAGGCGCCGTCGAACCGGTCTCACGCATCAAAATCCCCAAGCGCCTAAGCCTCAAAACCGCCAAGGAACGCCGCGACACCGCAAGCCGCATGCGCCAGGCACTCTACGACGGCCGCGCCCCGCGTGCGCTCGCGCAGCAGAACATCCCGGCTCGTCAGAACAGCATTGACGCGCAGCTGGAGGCTCTGCAGGCTCAGCTGCGTAACCACCCGTGCCACGGCTGCTCCGACCGCGCAAACCACATGCGTTGGGCTGAGCGCTGGCAGAAGCTCAACTCTGAGACGGAAGGGTTGCGCCGTCAGATTGCCCGCCGCACCAACACGATTGCGCAGGTCTTCAACCGCATTGCGCGTCTGCTGGAGAGCTACGGCTACGTCGAACGCACCGAGGATAACGAACTGTCGCTAACCACCGGCGGCCAGGCTCTGCGCCGCATCTACGGCGAGCGCGACCTACTGACCGCCCTGTGCCTGGACGCGCACTTCCTCGACGGACTGGAGCCCGCCGCCATCGCGGCAACCGTCGCCGCACTGACCTACCAGGGTAAGCGCGACGCCGTGGAATACCTGGCTCACTACCCGCACCCGTCCCTGCGCGCACCCATTGCGACGATTACGCAGCGCCTCGCCGACCTGAACGCAGCCGAGGAACAGTTCAAGGTCAACCCGACCCCGGCATGCGACTTCGGCTTGGTCGAACCCATGTACGCCTGGGCGAACGGCGCACACCTCGCAAAGGCAATCGAGGACACCGGCCTTGCCGCCGGCGACTTCGTACGCTGGGCAAAGCAGGTACTGGACGCCCTGGACCAGATTGCGCACATCCGTTCACTGGACCCGGTCATCCGCGCCCGCTGTGAAGAAGCAATCGAGGCGGTACGCCGCGGCGTAGTCGCACTCGACGTCTAACCGCACCTTAGTGCTACACCGTACATAGTGCTACACCCTGCCCGACCGGTTCCGCCCGACCGGATCGGGCCACCACCCCCGCAACTGTGCATTGTTCTACACCATCTAAGTTCCGCCTCATCTAAGGACGAACGAACTACCACAGGCAGCGGGGGTGCTTCTATACTCAAATGAGACGCTCAGCTAAGCTACGCGAGCACAAGCGAAGTGCCCGCCCCCGTGTGCGCTTTCGGCGCGCCTCAAAGGTGAAAGGAATCTAATGTCTACCCGTATTTTCGTAGATGGTAGCGTGTACAGCCCTGTCGACCCGTACGCAACCGCAATGCTCGTCGAAGACGGCTTCGTCCGCTGGGTTGGTTCCGACTCCGGGGCGCGTTCAATTGCCGACGAATCAGCCACCATCACCGAACTCGACGGCGCCCTACTAACCCCCGCCTTTGCACGCGCACTGGCACCGGTAGCAGGCAAAGAAGCACCCGAAATCCTCGACTACCTGCAGGCATACCGCGCAGCCGGCTACCACACCCACACCCTACTCGCCGGCATGGAAGACGTCCCCGACCTCGTCTCCGCACTCAGCTACTACAGCGCCGAACACGGCGTACCCGACATCCGCCTCATCCTCAACGCCACCGGCGTAGAAACCGACGAACTCATCAGCGCCATCAAGGCACTACGCCCCCTCACCGAAGGCGAACGCGCCATCAAAGGCCTGCAGCTAGTCGGCATCTTTGTCACACCCACCGAAGCGCCCGCAGCAGCACAGGTCGCCGAAGACGCCGCACTCCTGCTCTCCATCGACGCATCCACCAGCTTTGCCGACGCAGCCGACGCCGCGCTCGCCGTACGCGAGAGCCGCCCCTGGCTCTCCATCCGCCTCGACGCAGCAATCAGCACCCCGCAGGACCCCATCACCGACGAATACCTCACCCAGCTGGCAGAAGCACGCATCAACCTCGGCCTCAGCGTTTGCGAACCCGAAGAAGACGAAACCGCCAACGACACCGTCCAAGCACTCCTCGCACACGCCGGGGGAGAAGCACGCGAATCTGTGGCATCCGTAGCCCGCCGCGCAAACGCAGCCGGCACCTCCATCGCGCTGGGCTCTGATGCTCAGCTGTACGCACCCGGCGCCTGGTCCCTCATCCGCGAACTCGTCAACAACGAACACGGCATCTCCGCACGCAGCGCTTTCGCCGCCCTCACCCGCGGCGTATACCGCCTAGCCCACGAAGAAAACCCCTTCACCGGCCAGTTCGCACCCGACACCCCCGCATTCGTAGCACAGTGGCGCGTAGAAGCCCTCATGGTCCAGGCACCCGACTCCCGCGTAGCATCGTGGAGTACCGACCCTCGTGCTCGCATTCCGCTGCTTCCGGTGTTGGATGAAGATTCGCCTCTGCCCATCCTGGAATCTATTTACACTGAAAGTAACTAATTTTTAGCTTGTCAGAGGCTTTTTAAGGGGTTTCAACCCCTCAATAATTCATTGATTTAAATGTTTACCCGGTATACTGGACATCTACCGGCCTGTTTTATATGCACCTGTGAGGGAGTAATATGCGCGTTCTAACTGTCATCCCGACGTATAACGAGAAGGAGAACCTGCCCATCGTGGTGGAGCGTCTTCGCAAGGCGGCTCCCGAGGTGGACATTCTCGTGGTGGATGATAACAGCCCCGACGGCACCGGCCAGATTGCTGATGAGCTGTCGGCTAAGGATTCCCAGATTCACGTTCTGCACCGCACCGTTAAGGACGGCCTGGGCGGCGCATACCTCGCTGGCTTCGATTGGGGCCTTGAGGCAGGCTACGACGTTCTGATTGAGATGGACGCTGACTGCTCGCACCAGCCTGAGCAGCTTCCTTCTCTGGTTCGTGCTGTGGAGGCGGGCGCTGACCTGGCTATTGGCTCGCGTTACGTTCCCGGCGGCAAGACCAAGAACTGGCCGGCTCACCGCCAGGTTCTCTCTCGCGGCGCTAACCTGTACACCCGCCTGATTCTGGGCACCTCCATCAAGGACATTACCGCTGGTTTCCGCGCGTACCGTCGTGAGGCCCTGCAGCGTCTGAACCTGGACGGTATTGACTCTAAGGGCTACGTGTTCCAGGTTGATCTGGCGTGGCGTTCTGAGCAGGCTGGCCTGAATATTGTTGAGGTTCCGATTACCTTCGTTGAGCGTGAGATTGGTGCTTCGAAGATGGACGGCAACATTATCTTTGACTCCATGTCTAAGGTGACTCGATGGGGCATGACTAACCGCATTCAGAAGCTGAAGAAGGCTCTGGGCAAGTAATCGTCCCTCGCTCTGAGACTTATACGAAGGACCGGGGCAGATACATAAAAGTATCTGCCCCGGTCCTTTTCTGTTTTCTCTGGCGCTCTTTCCTGGCTCACGTACCAACGGGAAGCCAGTGCCGAAAAAGCGGAGAAGCCCGCTCAGAGCGCAAGTGGCTCTTAGCGGGCTCCTGAAGCGTTTCTACGGCATGTCTACGGTGCTTTTAGAGCGCGTAGTGCTTGCGGTAGTATTCCAAGCGGTCTTCCAGGGTCTTTTCCAGCTCTTCGATGCTGCGGCGTTCCATGAGCATATCCCAGTGGGTACGTGCGGGCTTCTCTTCTTCGGCCTCTGCGGTGGAGTCGCCGTTGACGAGGTATGCTTCCTTGCCGGACTTTGCGGTCCATACCGAGGGGATTTCTGCTTCTGCCGCGAAGGTCACGAAAACGCGGTCACCGTCAGCGGTACGGTATTCGACGCGCTGGCGGGGCGCGGGCTGTACGTTCGATTCGGTTTCCATCGACTGGGAACCCAGGCGCATACCGCGCAGGCTACGATCGCTCATTTTTCCTCCAGTGTCGTCGGGTGCGCTCTTTGGCGCTTTAGGCATAACGTTGGGCGGGGGAGAGCTATTCCCTCGAACGTTTACAAAACATCCATTATATCGGTAATAGTCTCCACCCGCCCAACGTGGTGGTGTTTATTCGGCGTGATTTTTGGTGATTCACGCTTTTTTATGCGTTAGATTTCGCGTTTAGCCGTTGATGCCGTAGCTTCCGGGTGCCTGCGGGGCGCTCTTGGGTGCCTCTGCTGCGGGCTTCTTGGGCGCGTCCGCGAGGTCGGATGCGGGCAGGGTGCCGAATGCGTTGCCCAGGCCGCGCAGTGCATCGCCGAGTTCGGTCGGGATGAACCAGAGCTTGTTTGCGTCGCCTTCGGCGAGCTTGGGCAGGGTCTGCAGGTACTGGTAGGTGAGCAGCTGCTGGCTGGGGTTGGATTCGTGGATTGCGGCGAAGACCTTCTGCACGGCTTCGGCTTCACCGTTTGCGCGCAGGATTGCGGACTGTGCGTCACCTTCTGCGCGAAGGATCTGTGCCTGCTTTTCACCCTCTGCACGCAGGATAGCGGCGCGGGATTCACCTTCTGCGGTCAGAATGTCAGACTGCTTCTGGCCTTCTGCGGTGAGGATTGCGGCGCGGCGGTCACGCTCTGCACGCATCTGCTTCTCCATGGAGTCCTGGATGGACACCGGGGGCTGGATTTCCTTGATGTCCACGCGGGAGACGCGCAGGCCCCAGCGGCCGGTGGTGGAGTCGAGTACACCTCGCAGTTCCGCGTTGATCTGGTCGCGGGAGGTGAGGGTCTGCTCCAGGTTCAGGCCACCAACGACGTTACGCAGGGTTGCGCTGGTCAGCTCGTCCACGGCGCGAATGTAGTTGGTGATTTCGTAGGTTGCCGAGCGGGGGTCGGTGACCTGGAAGTACACGACGGTGTCGATACCAACCACGAGGTTGTCTTCGGTAATCACGGACTGCGAGGGGAAGGAAACCACCTGTTCGCGCAGGTCGATGAGGGGCAGCACGCGGTCAACTACGGGGATGACGATGTGCAGGCCGGGGTTGAGAACGGCGTGGAACTTGCCCAGTCGTTCGACGATGCCGGCTCGTCCCTGCGGGATGACGCGCACGGTCTTGGCTAGCATCGTCAGCACGAAGAGGATGAGTAGGACCGTCAGAATAAGGCTGATAGGCATTGTTTCTCCTTATCGGTGAGTTACATGGTGTGTTCTAGGGCATCTGAATTGGCATTTGGAGCCGGTATTCAGATGGGTCTTAGTTTGTTGGTCTTAGTCATGGGGGAGAGGCTCTACGATTGCGGTAGCACCCTCAATGGCTCGTACCCTCGCGTGTGATCCTGCTACGAGCGTTCCGGAGGCGGTGCGCGCCGTCCAGGTATCGCCAGCTAGTACCACCAAACCGGTTTCACTAGTCACATCTTGAGTGACGCGCACCTCAGCACCAACAAGTGCTTCAGCATTAGTGACAGCTCCGGTGGCTGATTTATTGAGCTTTTTCAGCAGCGGCGGGCGCAGACCAAGCACCAGAATCAGGCAAATCACCACGAAAATAACGGTTCGAATCAGCATGTTATCCACGAAGGGCGATATTGCTGCGGTGATGCCTGCGCTAATCGCCAACATGAGAAAGAACAGGTCGAGGCTGAGCATTTCTATGACGGCGAAAACGAGGGCGAGTGCAACCCAGAGTGTCCAGGGTGTCTCAAAGAGCCAATCCACGAGTTTTCTCCTTTGGTGTACATCAACCGGCGTGGTTGACGTTGGATCTGCACACGAGGCGACAGCACCTTCGTGATGCGGGGTATATCCATTATTTCAGGTGGATTGAGTGATGGCGACAGTTCTGGTGACCGAGTGAGGTTAATACATGAACTGTTAAGACTTTATTTAGATACGGGGAATCTTTGGTTCATTCTAAACCTCCCTAAAAAGCCGATAATATACATTATGTAAAGTAGACCTATTTTTCACTACCCCACCGGCTGCTCACCGGTGCTTTCTACGCTCAGGCTGGCGCGGGTCAAACCTGCGTTCCTCGCAGTGCGACTACGCTGTTCCATCCGCGGTTCTGAACTCCGCTATTCTGCGCTCCGTGCGCCTCGCACCTTTCTTTCTCAGTGCTCCGTGCGCCTTGCGTCTTCCTCGGTGCTCAGCCACGTGCTCACATGCCCCGAATCTTCGGGCTCCTCAGCGCCTCCCGTTAAATGACAGACACCCGAGACTCCACACCTTTCGGTGCGCTCTGTTCGTCTCGGGTGCCTGCCATCAATTTCTAGAGCTTTACGCTTCTGCGTGCTTTTCGCTGAACTCTACCCATGCGTTGAGCACACGCTCCGCTGCGCCGGATGCAATAGATTCGCGCGCATCAGCCAAAGCCTGAGTGAAGCGGGTCTCAAAGCTCTCCCCGTTGGTCGGGCGGTATGCCACCAGGCCAGCTGCAGCGTTCATCACCACGGCGTCGTGAATAGCGCGCAGCGGGCTCTTCGGGGCTTCGCCCTCCCCCGCCAAAATTGCACGGAAAATGCCCGCGTTGTACTCGGCGTCGCCGCCACGCAGCTGCTCCAGCGGCGCGTTCTGCAGGCCGTACTCGGTCGGGTCAAAACGGTACTCGGTCAGTTCGCCGTCAACAGCCTCCCACAGGCGGCTCGTGGTCGCGATGGTCAGCTCATCTAGGCCGTCATCACCGCGGAAAATCAGGGCGTGGTCGCCGCGCTCCGCGAAGACGTGAGCCATCTTCTCAGCCATGACCGGGTTAGCAACACCGATAGCCGAGGACTTCACGCGCGCCGGGTTGGTCATGGGACCCAGGTAGTTGAACGCGGTCGGAATGCCCAGCAGGCGGCGGGTCGGGCCCACGTGACGCATTGCCGGGTGGAAAGTCATCGCAAACAGGAACGTGATACCGGTCTCGCGAGCGCATTCGGCGACTGCGGGAATGGGCATGTCGAGGCGGATTCCGAGGGCTTCGAGGACGTCTGCGGAGCCGGATTTGGAGGTGGAGGCGCGGTTGCCGTGTTTGACGACGGTGGCGCCGGTGCCTGCGATGACGAGGGCTGCCATGGTGGAGATGTTGACGGTGTTTTGTTGGTCGCCGCCGGTGCCGACGATGTCTACGGCGTGGGGGTTGATGTCGACGGTTTCGGCTTTGGCGATCATGCCAGTTGCGAGGGCGCCGAGTTCTTCGGGGGTTTCGCCTTTGGAGTGCAGCGCGGTGAGGAAGGATGCGAGGATCGGCTGTTCGGTTTGGCCGGTCATGATGTGGTCCATTGCCCAGGCGACTTCGGTGTCGGTGAGGTTTTGGTGTTTGACGAGCTGGTTGAGGATGTATTTCCAGGTGATTTCGTGCGTAGTCATGTGTTAAGTGTAAAACCCCCGCCGCGTATCTGCATGGTTGGGTGCAGTATGCGAGACGGGGGTTTGTTTAGGCGTGTTGCACCTTGGGGTGCTTAGCGCTGGGGTGTCTTCGGTTTAGTGGAAGGAGTCACCGCATGCGCAGGAGCCTGCTGCGTTGGGGTTGTCGATGGAGAAGCCCTGCTTTTCGATGGTGTCTTCGAAGTCGATGGTGGAGCCGTCGAGGTAGGGTGCGCTCATCTTGTCGACGATGACTTCTACGCCGTCGAAGTCGCGGACTGCGTCGCCGTCGAGGACGCGCTCATCGAAGTAGAGCTGGTAGATGAGGCCGGAGCAGCCGCCGGGCTGGACGGCGATGCGCAGGCGCAGGTCGGTGCGGCCTTCCTGTTCGAGGAGGGTGCGGACCTTGGTCTGTGCTACTTCGGTGAGGTTGACGCCGTGGGTCGGCAGTTCGGTGGTGGTTTCACTCATTGGTGTTGTCCTTTTGTTTTGTTGGTTGCCCGTGTGCGCCGCGTGTGGGTGCGTGTGGGCGTTTTAGCCTTCACGATACGCGCCTGGGTGTTTGATGTACAACCTAGGGTGTGCATAGTTCGCCGGGGGCGTGAGTCTTGGTGTGGGGGCTTGACATGTAATTCTGCTTCTAGGATACCGAAAAAGTGGGGGTTGGGGTTTGTGACCCTTCTCCCCCACTTTTTGTGGATGTTCCTAGCGAGCGCGTTTAGCGGGCGCCGAGTGCGCTGAGCAGTAGCGCCTCCGCGAGGATTGCGTTCTTGAAGTCCGGGATGTAGAGGGACTCGTTGGCGCTGTGTGCGCGGGTGTCGGGGTCTTCTACGCCGGTGACGAGGATCTGTGCCTGCGGGAAGAGGTCCTTCAGGTCGGAGATGAACGGGATGGAGCCGCCCATGCCGGTCTGTACGGGTTCTACGTCCCAGGCGGCGCGCATTGCGTCGAGGGCGGTCTGTGCGCCGTCTGCGTCGACTTCGGTGGCGAAGGGCATGCCGGAGTCGACGGCGGTGTAGTTCGCCTGGGCGCCGTGGGGTGCGTGTGCCTTGATGTGTTCGGCGAGGGCGCGGTGTGCGTTTTCAGGGTTGTCGCCGGGTGCTAGGCGGGTGCTGATGCGTGCGCGGGATACGACGGCGAGGGTGTTGGAGGAGGTTGCGATGGAGGGGATGTCCATGCCGATGACGGAGATTGCCGGCTGGGTCCACAGGCGGGAGGCGACGGATCCGGTGCCTGCCAGGGGTACGGTGTCGAGGATGCCGGAGTCGTTGCGGAAGTCTGCTTCGGCGTATTCGAGTTCGGGTTCGGGGGCGCGGTGCAGGCCTTCGACGGCTACGGCGCCGGTGGCGTCGTGCAGGGTGGCGAGTAGCTGCGCCATGAGGGTGTGTGCGTCGAGCATGGGGCCGCCGAACATGCCGGAGTGGATGGCGTGGCTGCCGACGCGCACCTCGATGTCGCCGGATGCGACGCCGCGCAGGCTGGTGGTCAGTGCGGGTACGCCGGCGCGCCAGTTGGCGGAGTCTGCGACCACGATGTAGTCGGCGGACAGTTCCTCACGGTAGGTGTTGAGGAAGGAGACGAAGGAGGGCGAGCCTGCTTCTTCTTCGCCTTCGATGAAGAGCTTCACGCCGAGCTTGAAGTCCTCGCCGAGAGTTTCGTTGAGGGCTGCGAGCGCGGCGAGGTGCACGAGGATGCCTGCCTTGTCGTCTGCTGCGCCGCGGCCGTAGAGGCGGTCGCCCTTGCGGGTTGCGACGAAGGGGTCGGTGTCCCACAGGTCGAGGTTGCCGGCGGGCTGCACGTCGTGGTGGGCGTAGAGCAGGATGGTCGGGTAGCCTTCTGCGGCGGGGCGGGAGGCGATGACGGCGGGCATGCCCTGCTTTTCGGTGCCGTCTGCGGTGGTGTAGGTGGCGCGTTCGATGCGTACGTTGTTGAAGCCTGCCTTGGTTGCGAGCGCGGCGACTGCCTCGGCGCTGCGGTCTACCTGGGTGAGGTCGTGCGATTCCCAGGCGATGGAGGGGATGGCGACGAGCTCGGTGAGGGTCTGCAGGGTTGCTTCGAAGTTTTTGGTGACGGCGTCGCTGAGGGCGCTGTGGTGGGTGAATTCAGTAGTCATGTTTCTACCTTACCCCCACCTTACCCGCCGCCGCCGGGTGGTTGGGGTTGTTTCAGTTGCTGGTGTGGGCTTGTGGGGGCGGGTTTGGTGTGTGCCGTTCGGGTATGATGGGAGGGTGTTTGGTCGTAAGAAAGAGAAGGCTGAAGCGGAAGCTGTTCAGCCGCAGGTTGTAGAGGAGCCTCAGGCTCCGGTTAATCCGAAGTTCACCCCGAAGAAGGGCCGTCCTACTCCTTCGCGTAAGGAGCAGCAGGCGGCTCGTCGTCAGCCTCTGGTTGTTAATGACCGTAAGGAGGCGAAGGCTCGTGAACGTGAGGCGATGGCGAAGGCTCGTGAGCGTCAGAATGATGCGTTGATGGGTGGCGATCAGCGTTACCTGCCCGCCGTGGACCGTGGTGCGCAGCGTCGTTATATCCGTGATTATGTGGATGCGCGCCGTAACCTTGGCGATTTTATGCTGGCTGTGCTGCTGGTTCTGCTCATTGGTGGCTGGATTGCTCAGGGTGTGTCTGGTACGTCTTCTGCGGCGGCGCCGATTTATTACGGTTCCGTCTACGCAATGTATGCGCTGATGATTCTGTGGGTTGTTGACTACTTCATTTTGTGGCGCAGCCTGAAGAAGAAGCTGATTGCGAAGTTCGGCGAGGTTCAGCGCGGTTCTGGCATGTATGCGTTTAACCGTGTGATGATGATTCGTCGTATGCGCCGCCCGGTTCCGATGGTGAAGTACGGCGAGTACCCGCACTAAGTCGTTAGTGCCTTATAGGTGCTTGGGGAGAGGTCCTGAAGGTTCAGGCCTCTCCCCTATTTTTATGCCCGCTGGTCTTTACACTCTTACGCGAGAAGCCACATGTGTTTCGAGAAGCTACTTCTTTGGTGGCTTTTCGAAACACATGTGGCTTTTGGGCGTATAACCGTGGCTAGACGCCGGTACGGTTAGGCTTCGATTCGGGAGTAGAGGATCTGCCATTTGCCGTCGCGGTGTTCAAGGGCGAAGGTGTAGATTTCTTCTTCCTTGTCGCTGCTCCAGGTTTCTTGGCGGCCGTCGGGTTCTACCTCGGTGTGTTTGTCCCATTTGTGGTTGGTTTTCAGGTAGTAGGTTTGATGGTCGTCGCTCCGGGGTATGCCTTCGGGTTCGAAGTGTTCGATGCCGTCGATGACCCATCCGCCGCGCTGGTAGAGCGCTTCTATTTCCCGGTAGATTTTGAGTTCTCCGTCGTTTGATGAGGAGAGGAATTCGCGGGCTTTGCTGTAGTCGCCGGTTTGGACGCCGTAGTTGATCCATTGGTTCCAGGCGTCCATGGTTTTGAGGATGCCGTCGGGGGTCTTTGCGCGGTATCCGTTTTCGGGGGCGTTGGGTTTGGGGACGTTCTGGGCGGGGCCTTTGGCGTCTGCTTTGCGGTATTCGCCGTTGCCGGCATTGTTGCCGGCGCTGCTGCTTGGGCTGCTGTTGGTGGCAGGTGTGCCGGAGGCGGTGGATCCGTCTCCTGCAGTTGTGATGTCGTGCGGCACGCAGGCGGCGAGTAGGGTGCTGAGGCTGATGAGGGTGCCTCCGGTCAGTATTGAGCGGCGGTTCAGCATGTTGGGGTTCATGGTTGGTCCTCCACATCGTTGTAGTGCATGGTCTCCCGCTTATCTCCATTATGCGCGAGCGCGCACGTGGAACCTGTCATTGCTCCAGCCCTCTGGGTGTGTGGCCGTCTATCTTGTGGAAAGATTACGAGGGTTTCACTTTGGTGGTTGCTTCGGAATGCGCGGCAACACAACAGCAGAATCCTTCAAAAATTTCTTCATAATTACTTATCCACACCTTCGTAGCCCATAATTTCCCACTTAACACCATTATGTTTGAGTGCGAACTTAAACGTGTCATTGGTCTTATCCTCATTCACCCAGCTACGCGAACTACCGTCAGATTCAACATAAATCTCACGATCCCAGTGACGATACGCCTTCCAAAAATACGTCTCCCCATCCTCAGACCACGGCGCACCATCAGCCTCAAAATAGTCAACTCCACCAATAATCCAACCACCACTAGCATAAAGATCCTCAACATCGGCATATGCCTGCAACTCATCTTTAAACTCCGACGACACAAACTGACGAGCCATCGAATAATCACCAGTCTCAGTGCCATAGTTAGCCCATTCAACCCACGCTTTAAGGGTCTTACGCATTCCTTCAACAGACTTCTCACGGTACCCATCTTCTGGCTTAGCAGGCTTGGGTACATTCTGTGCAATGCCGTACTTATCAGCAGGGCGGTACTCCCCGTCAGGCGCCTTCGAACCACCCGAATAGCCTCGGACAGTAGACGGGGTTGCGCTCGCCGAAGGCGACTCAGATGCCGAAGCCGACTCGCTCGGCGCTACGGTTGAAGAGGCACTCGCCTCGTTACTAGCCTGCCGCCCACACGCCGCCAGCAGAGCGGACACGCCAAGGAAAGTAACACCACTCAATATTGCGCGGCGCGTAAAAATAGTGGAAGTCATAAGTCTGTAATCCTTTTTTTATCGGTGATGGATTTGTAAATTAGACGTTAGTTTTCGACTGCAGTTGTCGACTCAACAAACCAACGATCACCCGTATAACGCAACTTGATGTCCCACATATTATTGACATCATCCCCATTCTCGAAGCTCTCCCAGCTGCCGTCAGGCTCAACATACATTGCGTAAGTCCACTGCCGGTACGCACGCCAAATATAGGTCTCCCCGTCCTCAGACCAGGGCGCACCATTCGCTACAAAGTTATGAGTACCAGCAATAACCCAACCACCCTTCTGATAAAGAGATGAAATCTTCTTGCTGAAATCAATCTCTTCCTTGAAAGAAGGGCTCACAAATTTAAGGGTTTCCGTATAGTCTCCAGTTTGAATTGAGTAATTTTCATTCAAAATCCAAGCGCGAATCGTCTTCTCCAAACCAGAGATAGACTTCTCGCGGTAACCCTCTTCCGGTGCCGGGGGCTTGGGGACATTCTGGGCGGGTCCCTTCGAATCAGCAGGGCGGTACTCACCGTCAGGCGCCTTTGAGCCGCCGGAGTAGCCGCAGACAGTAGACGGAGTGGCACTCGCCGAGGGAGATTCAGAAGCTGCCGCAGATGCCGAAGCGGTCTCGCTCGGTGCGGCGGTCGATGATGCCGAGGCGGCTGCCGCCTCATTGTTAGCCTGCTGGCCACACGCCGCAAGCAGACTGGATGCACCAAGGGACACGGCGCCAGCCAACAATGCGCGGCGACTCAACACATCAGAATCCTTCAA
Source organism: Rothia sp. HMSC069C10 (assembly GCF_001812205.1). Taxonomy (NCBI): domain Bacteria; kingdom Bacillati; phylum Actinomycetota; class Actinomycetes; order Micrococcales; family Micrococcaceae; genus Rothia; species Rothia sp. HMSC069C10. The sequence goes on along the minus strand of NZ_KV808301.1, from coordinate 224,384 downwards.
AAATTTCTTCATAATTACTTATCCACGCCTTCGTAGCCCATAATTTCCCACTTTGTTCCGTTATGTTTAAATTCATATTTAAACGTATCATCACTTTTATCATCATTATTCCATCCACGCCAGCTACCATCATATTCAACATATATCTCGCGATTCCATTCTCGGTATGCTTTCCAGAAATATGTCTCTCCATCTTCTGACCAAGGCGGTTCATTAGCAACCATATTTTCTACTCCATCAATTACCCAACCTCCACGTCGATAAAGTTCTTCAATATCATCATATTCTTTGAGTTCGATTTCAAAAGTTGGTGATATAAACTGACGAGCCATTGAATAGTCACCAGTTTGCACGCCATAATTACCCCATTTGATCCATGCATCCATCGTCTTACGGATACCCTCAATAGACTTCTCGCGGTACCCATCTTCAGGAGCGTTAGGCTTGGGCACATTCTGCGCCGGACCGTA
>NZ_KV808301.1:222946-223814 GCF_001812205.1 Rothia sp. HMSC069C10 | reverse complement strand
GGGCACATTCTGCGCCGGACCGTACTTATCTGCCGGGCGGTACTCGCCGTCAGGTGCCTTCGAACCGTCCGAATAGCCGCGAACAGTAGACGGGGTGGCTGTAGCAGACGTAGTTTCACTCGGCGCAGCAGGTAGGGTGTCGGTTGTAGTCGAAGAGGCACCCGCTTCGTTAGTGGCCTGCTGACCACATGCCGCAAGCAGACCGGATGCACCGAACAACGTAACGCCGCCCAACAACGCGCGGCGATTAAGAACAAAAGAAGACACAGAAATTCCTATCATCAGAAATACAAAACTCTAGAATTTTGAAATGCACTAATTCTCAGCGCATTATCCATCTACCTGTTCGCAACCAACGATCTTCCATGAAGAATCGGAGTACTTAAACTCAAACTTCCACGTATCGTTATCCTTCTGGATATTGACGTCTCTGTGCCACTCGCCAGTAGGCTCCACAAGAGTTATATAATTCCACTCGCGATATGCCTTCCAAAAATAGGTTTCCCCATCCTCAGACCACGGATTTCCATCAGCAACATAGTTGTCAATGCCATCAATAATCCAACCACCGCGCTTATACAAATCCTCAAAGCTCTTATACCCTTCCAGTTCCTCCGTAAAATCACTGGAAATATACTTCCGAGATTCCGTAAAATCGCCTACCTGAATTCCATAATTAGTCCATTTAACCCAAGCGTCCATCGTCTTACGGATACCTTCAATAGACTTCTCACGATAGCCCTCTTCAGGAGCATTAGGCTTCGGCACATTCTGAGCGGGGCCGTAGCCATCGGCTTTACGGTATTCCCCATCCGGCGCCTTTGATCCGCCCGAGTAGCCGCGGACAGTAGACGGAGTAGCACTCGCC
>NZ_KV808301.1:64311-222846 GCF_001812205.1 Rothia sp. HMSC069C10 | reverse complement strand
AGACGGAGTAGCACTCGCCGAAGGCGACTCGGATACCGCAGCCGACGCCGACTCGCTCGGCGCGGCGGTTGCGGTGGCTGCCGCCTCGTTATTTGTCTGCTGGCCACACGCCGCAAGCAGGGCCCCCAGGCCCACAAGTGCGCCGCTACCCAGCAGGGTACGGCGATGAATTTGGGTACGGTAAAGGAAGGTACGAGGCTCCATAACGGTGCGCTCCTATCGTCGGTGATGGTGTGTATGCACTTGTCAGGCTGGTAGAAAGTGGTCGTTGCTTGACCGCCGGAAGAACCCAGCCGCGCAGCGTACCCAGCAGACGCAACAATGCACCACGGGACGCTACATATAAAACCCTACCGCATATTTACAGTCGTTTGCTTTGCAATGAGTGTAATAGCAACGAATCGCCACCATTCGAACAAATCAATGCTTTATACGTCAAATAACTATGCGTGCCCAGAAGCCACATGTGTTTCGAAAAGCCACTTCTTTAGTGGCTTTTCGAAACACATGTGGCTTTTCGGCGGAATAGTGGGCATACAAAAGGGGGCACCGCCTCCACCCCCTACAGGTAGAGAACGGTGCCCCCTTTCAGCACGCAGAGTCAACACGCCAAGTCAGCGCGCCGGGAAGCATAAAGCCCCCTGGCCTGCAAACCTTCTAGCGGCGAGCGCGGCGCAGCTTCACCAGGCCACGGTTAATGTGTGCCGCCCAGAGCGGACCCTCATACAGGAACGCGGTGTAGCCCTGCACCAGGTCAGCGCCAGCGTCCAGGCGCTCCTGTACATCCTCAGCGGTGGTCACGCCGCCAACGGAGATGATGGCGAGGTCGTCGCCGATTTCACGCTTGAGCAGGCGCAGCACCTCCAGGGAGCGGGGCTTCAGCGGTGCACCGGAGAGGCCGCCGGCACCGATTTCCTTGACCTTGGTCATGTCGCTGGTCAGGCCCAGGCCGTCGCGGGCAATGGTGGTGTTGGTGGCGATGATGCCGTCCAGCTTCAGTTCCTTAGCCAGGGCTGCCACCTCGATAACGTCCTCATCGACCAGGTCCGGCGCGATCTTCACGGTCAGCGGTACGTGGCGGTTGGGGCTGACGCGGTCTGCCTCTTCACGCACGGCGGTGAGCAGCGGGCGCAGGGATTCGATGGCCTGCAGGGTGCGCAGACCCGGAGTGTTCGGGGAGGAGACGTTGACGACCAGGTAGTCTGCCTGCGGTGCCAGGGTGCGGGTAGAGATCAGGTAGTCCTCGATAGCGTTCTCGAGCTCAACGACCTTGGTCTTGCCGATGTTCACGCCGATAACCGGGCGTACAGCGCCGCGGTATTCAGTTTCGAGGTCTGCACGGGCGGCGGCAACGCGCGGGCCTGCCGCTGCGGCACCGTCATTGTTGAAGCCCATGCGGTTGATGACCGCCTTATCTTCCACAAGGCGGAAGAGGCGCGGCTGCGGGTTGCCGGGCTGCGCCTGACCGGTGATGGTGCCGATCTCGACGTGGCCGAAGCCGATACCAGCCAGCGCGGCAATGCCCTTACCGCCCTTGTCGAAGCCTGCAGCCAGGCCGAACGGCGAGGGGAAAGTAATGCCCATGACGGTGGTTGCCAGTTCGGGTGCGGGCTGGAAGTACTTGCGCAGCGCGCGGGTGATGCCGACGTTGCGCAGGGTCTGAACGCCCCAGAAGCCGACGTGGTGTGCCTTCTCGGGATCCATGCCCTTGAAGAAGATGTTAAAGAAGGTCGGGTAGATGCGCATTTGTTCTCCCTAGTGTTGGAGGGTGTGGGTGGTTTATGGGGCTATGAGCCGGGACTGTATGCCGGGCCGCTACTTGTCGTTGGTGACGGCGTCGACAGCGCCACCGTAGCGGCGGTCGCGGCGCGCATACTCTTCGACAGCTTCCCAGAGGGTGCGGCGGTCAACGTCGGGCCAGAGCACGTTCATGAAAATCATCTCGGCGTAGGCGCTCTGCCACAGCAGGAAGTTCGAGATGCGCTGCTCACCGGAGGAACGCAGGAACAGGTCAACGTCGGGCAGGTCGGGCTCGTCCAGGTACTTCTGGATGGTCTTTTCCGTAATGTTGCCGGGCTTGATCTTGCCCGCCACAGCATCCGCCGCGATAGCTGCCGCCGCGTCAGCGATTTCTGCGCGGCCGCCGTAGTTCACGCACATGGTGAGGGTGCAGACGGTGTTGTCGATGGTTTCGCGCTCGCAGTGTTCGAGCTCTTCGATGACGTTCTTCCACAGCTTGGGTCGGCGACCAGCCCAGCGGATACGCACACCCCAGGTCTTAAGGGTTGCCAGCTGACGCTGCAGCACCTCGGTGGAGAAACGCATAATGAACGCGACTTCGCTGGGTGAGCGCTTCCAGTTTTCGGTGGAGAACGCGTAGGCGGTCACGTACGGGATACCCATTTCGATAGCGCCCGCAACAACGTCCAGCAGTGCCGCCTCACCGGCGCGGTGACCCTCGGTGCGGGGCAGGCCGCGTTCGTTCGCCCAGCGTCCATTACCGTCCATGACGACGGCGACGTGCTGCGGAATGAACTTCTTCGGGATCGGCGGCGGGGTTGCCCCGGTGGGGTGTGCGGGCGGGGGTACGGGCTGGGTGCGTGCCATGTGTGCCTTTCTTCCCTGGCGGGTTCTCCCCCGGGGTCGTTTGCCTAGATATGCGCCAGATATAAACCTGGCGTGCTGTTAGCTATTTTACCGTGACATAGCGCGCATGGGCGGGTGCTTCGGGGGTTATTTTGCGTCCTGGTTGGCCCATGTTTGACGCGCCAGCGTGCATCTTTTACGATGCAGGAATTTCTGCCTCGAGGGCGCTCGCCGTTTTCAGGGGGTGTTCGAGCAGGTTCTGGGTGGTTTTCAGGTAGAGTCCCAGAATTTTGGAGGCGACCGGAACCGGTGCTGCGTCAATAGTCGCCCAGGCGTGCGGATTCGCCGAGGCGGTAGCGAGCGCATAGCCGAGCTCTTCGGCACGCAGGCCGGTTAGGGGTGTGTCGGTGGCGGGTGCGCATTGGGGGCAGAGGACCGTGTGGTGTCCGTAGGTGTGGGCGGTGTGGAAGGCAATGTACCTGCCGCTTCCGCTTGTAGCGCCGGGGGTGCTACTGTCTGCCCCGTTATCGCCCTGGCTATCGGTGCTCACGAGCAGGTTGCCGCATCGGGTGCAATTCTCCCCGATGAGCGGCCAGCCGGCGGCGTTCATACTACGCGCCAGGTAGCGGGTCAGGATCCTCTGCGGCACGTGCTGCCCGTGCGCGAGCGCGGCAAGCGCCCCGTGTGTGAGGGTGTAAATGTCGGCGGTGCTGTCGGCGTCTTTGGTGAGTGCTTCCGCCAGTTCGGCGATGGTGGAGGCGCACGTGTACGCATCGTAGTTCGCCATAATCGGTGCGGTGTAGGCGTGCAGGGTTGCCGCCTGGGTGATGGTGTGCAGGTTGGTTCTGCCACGGCTGAAGGACAGGTCGGTGTGCATGAACGGTTCGAGTCGTCCACCGAATTTGGAGGTGGGTTTGCGTACGGCTTTGGCGACGGCGTGGGTGATTCCGCCATCGCGGGTGAGCATGATGATGATGCGGTCGGTCTCGCCGAGTTTTTGGGTGCGGAGGATGAGGGCGGCGTCGCGCCAGGTGCGGGGTTCGCTCACGGGTGTCTCCGTTCTCGGTGCATGCTCGGTGGGTATCAGGCAGGCAGGTTTTCGGTGGGCTTCTCAGTAGACGTTGCACTCAGTAGGCGCTGAGGAGCGGGCGCTTGGTAGGCGCTGCACGGGTGTTGTGGGTACGGTTCGACCCCTGCCTCGTTACCCCGCATAGGGGGTACCGGTCAGGGGTCGGTCCGTAACGTATGGGCGAGGCGCTACTTAGTCCTCGTACTCAATATCGTCGTCGTCTTCATCTTCTTCGTCGTCGACCAGTTCGTCTAGGTCGTCCTCGTCTTCGTCACCGTAGACGCTCAAGGGGGTGACCTCGTTGTGAGCCTCGAAAAGGGCATCTTCGTAGGCTTCGAAGGCGTTGGCGATTTCTACGTACGCCTCATCGACGGCGGGGTCGTGCTCGCCGGTTCGGTTTACGACGGCGGTCAGGTGCGCCTCCAGCGCGTCAAGGAGGCGGGTGAGTTCGGTGCGAGGATCAATGCTCATGCCATTATTCTACTACCTACGCGCCTATGGTGTGCGCCGGGCGGTCATACGGCGGTTTAAACGCGGAACTATGAACGGGCGCGGCAGGTCAATCGGCAGGTAAATTCGGCGCCGCGAAGAGAGCACCAAAGCCAAAGCGGTAAAGCCAGGTTGGTCACGCGAAGCAGCACGCGGCGCATCAAGCCCCGCATAGAAGACCTTACAGACACAGCGAACCCGCCGTCCCCAGCTCCCCCACTCCTCAAGGGAGCAGGTGCCGGGTGCGGCGGGTTCTTCTGTCGGTTAGCTCAGCTTGACGCTGCGCCTACTGAATGTTTGCTTCTTGCGGGTTGAGCCCGAGAGAATGAGAAGCCGGGTTTTTAGAAGCCCAGGGAAGCTGCGGATGCGCGGATTGCCTCAGCGGATGCCTTCAGCTGTGCCAGCTCAGCCTCGTTCATGGGAACCTCGAGCACGCGCTGGATGCCCTGACGGTTCACGATGGTGGGCAGGGACAGTGCAACGTCCTTGAAACCGTACAGCTCGCCTGCAATGGTGGTGGAGACGGGCAGCACTGCGTTCTGGCCGCCGAGGAATGCCTCAGCGATACGTGCGCCGGAGATACCGATTGCGTAGTTGGTGGAACCCTTGCCCTCGATAACCTTGTATGCTGCGCGCATAGCTTCGGTTGCGAGCTCTGCACGGACCTCTTCGGTGAAGACAGGCTTGCCGTCCTGCTCCCACTCGGTCAGGGGAACCATACCGATGTTTGCTGCGGACCAGACGGGGAACTCGGAGTCGCCGTGCTCGCCAACAACGTTTGCGTGAACGCTCTTGATGGAGACGCCAGCCTTGTTAGCAATCAGCCAACGCAGGCGGGAGGAGTCCAGAACGGTACCGGAGGACAGCACGCGGTTTGCGGGCAGGCCGGTAATCTTCTGGGCCACAACGGTGAGAACGTCACAGGGGTTGGTGACGAGCATGATAATCGCGTTGGGTGCTACGGACAGAATGTTCGGCAGCAGCTTCTCGAGGATTGCGACGTTTGCGCCTGCCAGTTCGAGGCGGGGCTGACCCGGCTTCTGGCGAGCACCAGCGGTGATGATGACCATGTCGCAGTCGCGCAACAGCTCGATGTCGTCGCCACCGGTTACGGTTGCTTCGTGTGCGAACATTGCACCGTGTGCGATGTCCAGTGCTTCAGCGTGTGCGCGCTTGCCGTCGATGTCGTACAGGACGATTTCGTCTGCGGAGCCGCGGACCATAGCTGCGTATGCGGTTGCGCTACCGACGCCGCCTGCACCGATGACGCCGAGCTTGGTGGGGTTGTTGACACCGTTCATTGCTGTATGCCCTCTTTTCGTGAGAGTTATCCGTGTGGTGCGAGAGGATTCTCGCGTGGTCTATAAGGAAGCGGGTGTGTGCCTCGGGGTTGAATTTCCTTGGGCGGGCGTCCTTCCCCGGTGAGCTTGCTTCGTTATGTTCTATTATGCCGCAGATTTTGCGTTTTGTGTTGGGTTATTTTGCTTTTTTCGATGGGTGCTGGTGACTTTATGGGCTATGAGGGGTGTTTTTCACTCACAAAACCAAATAATGACGTTCTGACCTTTTGAGCAAGCTCACATGCCGCTAAAGTAGCCCTCCACATCCACGGCGCCGCCGGAAGCCTCAAAATCAGCACGAACCGCATCCGCCAGCTCGTCGTCGACCAGGAAGTCCAAAGCCACAGACGCCAGACCGAACGCCGCATCCAGAGCAGCATCCACCGCCGCCGGAGTGTCAGCACAGTGCGCGAACTCCACCGTGTGCATACCGGTACCCTCGGGCGCAATCTGAATCAGCGGGTGAATACCGGGCACGCGCAGGCTCACATTACCGAAATCAGTAGAAGCCGCCAGGGTGTCACTGACCGTTCCGGGCGGGTACGGGTGGCGACCCACCGAACGCTGAGCCGAAACCCAACGCTTCAACAGCGGACGGTTCGTACGCACCGGCATGGTCATCGGCGAAGAATCCCACGTCACCTCCGCACTCACGCCAGCCATGAGCGCCGCACCGCGCAGCACCTCCTCAACCCGTCGCGACAGCGCACGCAAAGTCGGCGCGTACTTAGAACGGATATTAATATGCAGGCTCGCGGAGGCAGGAATCAGATTCGGGGCGTCCCCGCCGTGGTCAATAATCGCGTGAATACGGTCAGAACCAGGAATCTGCTGACGCAACAACCCCAGGCCCTGATACGCCAAATTCGCCGCATCCAGTGCGTTACGACCCATAAACGGGTGCGAGGAAGCGTGCGCACTCACGCCCGTATAGGTCACGCGACATTCACGGCGACCCAACCACGCCTGATCAGCCACATCCATAAAGTAGGGGTGCACCATAATGGCGGCATCCACCTGCTCGAACGCGCCGGCGCGTGCCATCAGCTCCTTACCGGCATCGGACTCTTCGGCGGGCGTGCCGTAATAAAGGACCCTGCCGCTGAACGCCTCGGGGCCGGTAGCGAGCGCATCCGCCAGGGCAAGGAAAGCGCCCAGCCCGGATACCGCGATGACGTTGTGGCCGCAGCCGTGACCGATGCCCGGCAGCGCGTCGTATTCGGAAAGAATCGCAATGGTGCGGTGTGTGGCGGGGTCGTAGTCGGCGCTGGTGAGCTCCACCTTGAACGCGGTATCCAGACCGAAGGCGGGGTACTCGATACTGAGGTTCGGGTTACTGAGGTTCGGGCAGGCTTCGCGGACCGCATCAACGAGCGTGCGGGAGGCGAAATACTCCTCGTAGGCAGTCTCAGGATGCGCGTGAATCGCCTTGAGAATTGCGGTCAAAGAGTCCGCGCGCGTGGCTACGGATTCGGCGAGGTCGCGGCGAATATGCGCCAGCCCGCTGTCTTCGTCGAGGCGGTGCCCGTGATGCTTGCCGTGACTACGTTCCTGCTCGGGATGCGCATGGTCGGGGTGCTTGTGCCCGTGCTTGCGGCGGTGCTCAGCGGCACGCTTACGCTGCTCGGTTTCGAGGGCGAGGATTTCGGAGTACTCGCTACCGCGCACGCAATCAGCGTCGGGTGCGTCGTAGTGGCGGGTTGTTGCGGCGGGTCGGTTCGGTGCCGTTCGACCGGAACTGTCAGAAGTAGGCTGGGTGTGGGCGGCGGTGCCCTGTGCGTTCGCGTCAGTCATGCTTCTACGCTACCGTCTGCGCTCGCCGGGCGCTAGATGCTCGGGCGTGATGGAGTCGAAAACACCCAAAAAGAAATATCTGTCACATAAAAGAAATTTTGTATATATCCTAGGAATCTTTGATTTATAGGAGTAGCGTTAAGCACATGGGAGCGACAATCCAGCCGCACCCGTCACCATCCGGCGCTAGCGATGCGAATGCCGGCAGGACAGTTCACAACCGGTCCAAACCATGTCGTTTGGGCCTCTGTCAATACAGTGACAGACCCAAGGACGCGAACCGTACCGGCAAGCACACACCGCAGTGAGCGCCACAACCACGCTAAGGAGCTCCAATCCCATGAAGGCAGCACGCTTCTACGACCGTAACGACATCCGCATTGAAGACATCCCCGCACCCGAAGCAGCTGCGGGCGAGGTTCTGATTAAGGTCGCCTGGTGCGGCATTTGCGGTACCGACCTGCACGAATACCTGGACGGCCCCATCTTCTGCCCCCAGCACGGTCACCCCCACCCCATTTCTGGCGAGGACTCCCCCGTCACCCTCGGTCACGAATTCTCCGGTGTTGTTGAGGCACTGGGCGAAGGCGTAGACGACCTTGAGGTTGGCGACCACGTTGTCGTCGAGCCCTACATCATTCGTGATGACGTCTACACCGGCCCCGACTCCAAGGACTACCACCTGTCTAAGGACATGAACTTCATTGGTCTGGCAGGTCGCGGTGGCGGTCTGTCCGAGAAGGTTGCTGTCAAGCGTCGCTGGGTTCACAAGATTCCTAACAACATTCCCCTGGACGAGGCTGCACTGATTGAGCCCCTGAGCGTTGGCTACCACGCTGTTGAGCGTGCAGGCGAGTTCGAAGAGGGCGCATTCGCACTGGTGACCGGTGCTGGCCCCATCGGTCTGCTGACCTCCGCAGTTCTGAAGGCTAAGGGCGCTAAGGTTATCATCTCTGAGCTGTCCCCGCTGCGCCGCCAGAAGGCTCTGGACTCCGGCGTTGCTGACTACGCTTTCTCCCCCGCAGAGGTTGACGTTCTGGCTGAGATTCACAAGCTGACCGACGGCCGTGGCGCTGATATCGCGTTCGAGTGCACCTCCGTTCAGCCCGCACTGGACCTGATTCTGGATGCTCTCAAGCCCACCGGTAAGGTCGTCATCGTCTCCATTTGGGGCAAGCCCGCTTCCCTGGATGTTCAGAAGGTTGTGCTCAAGGAGCTCGATATCCGCGGCACCATCGCATACGTGAACTCCCACCCGGAGACCATCAAGCTCGTTGAGTCCGGCAAGATTGACCTCAAGCCCTTCATCACCGGCAAGATCGCTGTGGAAGACCTGATTGACAAGGGCTTCGACACCCTGATCAACCACAACGAGACCGCTGTGAAGATTCTGGTCACCACCGACCCGGAGCGTCTGGCTGAGTAATCTCTCTGAGTGCTGAGTAATTCAGTTTCAGCTGATGCAGCTACTCTTCTAGCTTCCTTAGCGTAGCTAGTGTGGGGTGAGGTTCCTTTCGAGGAGCCCCACCCCACTACTTTTTTGTACGCTTTTTACCGGGTGCACAAAACCGGGAATACAAAACCGAGCATACAAAAATCCCCGGTTCCGAAGAACCGGGGATTATCTGTGCGCGAGGGGGGACTTGAACCCCCACCCTCTAATACGAGGACTAGCACCTCAAGCTAGCGCGTCTGCCTATTCCGCCACCCGCGCAGGTGACTTTCGAACGTTTTCCTTTCGGTGCCGTTCGAAGCAACACGTAATACTATACGGGCTTTCTGGATACTCCGCAAATCGAAAGAGTATGTTCTGCATCACATATTCGAGGTTGGTTAGTTCCCCACACCCCGGGTAATCTTCTCGCACCTTGAGTAATATGACCGGCACGCCCACTCAACTGCCATATTTGCGGTCATAACGACTAGAATAAAGAGCATGAATAATGAGAACCTCTCCCGCGAAGAAGCCGCAGAACGTTCGGCTCTCATCAGTGTCGACACCTACGACGTGCATGTTGACCTGACTAACGCCAAGGACCCCGAATTCGAGTCCTACCCCACCGTCACCACCGTCCGATTCTCCTGCGACACCCCCGGTGCAGAAACCTTCATCGACTACATCCACCACAGCGTCGACTCCGTTAAGCTCAACGGCACCGAACTGACCCTGGCCGATGTCGTCAACGGCGCACGCATCACCCTGCCCAACCTGCAGGCAGAAAACGTGCTCACCATCCACGGTCGCTCCTACTACTCCCGCTCCGGCGAAGGTATGCACCGCTACTTCGACCCCTCCGATGGTCGCGTCTACCTGTACACCCAGTACGAGCCCTCCGACTGCCGCCGAGTCTTCCCGAACTTCGAGCAGCCCGACCTGAAGGCAGTCTTCAACTTCCGCATCACCGCACCCAAGGACTGGGTCGTCAGCTCCAACGGCGTACTCGAATCCCAGGTCGTAGACCCCACCGACGACTCCATCACCAAGCGAGTCTTCTCCCCCACCGCAAAGATCTCCACCTACATCACCGCAATCGTTGCCGGCGAATACTTCACTGCAACCACCACCTACAAGCCCAAGAGCAAGGTCAACAGCGGTGACATTCCCCTGGTCGTATACTGCCGCCAGTCCCTCAAGCCGCACTTCGACTACGACCACATCTTCAAGGTCACCGAAAACGGCCTGGACTTCTTCCAGGACCTCTTCGACTACCCCTACCCGTACCCCAAGTACGAGCAGGCATTCGTGCCCGAATACAACATCGGCGCAATGGAGAACCCCGGCCTGGTCACCTTCACCGAAGACTACATCTTCGTCTCCGGCGCAACCGAGGACGACCTCGAAGGCCGCACCAACACCATCTGCCACGAAATGGCACACATGTGGTTCGGCGACCTCGTCACCATGAAGTGGTGGGACGACCTGTGGCTCAAGGAATCCTTCGCAGACTTCATGGGCACCCTCGGCGCTAAGGAAGCCAACAACTTCAACGACGCATGGGTCACCTTCGCGAACAACCGCAAGGCATGGGCATACATGCAGGACCAGCTGCCCACCACCCACCCCATCGTCGCTGACATCCCCCACCTGGAAGCAGCATCGCAGAACTTCGACGGCATCACCTACGCAAAGGGCGCATCCGTGCTCAAGCAGCTGGTCGCCTACGTCGGCTTCGATACCTTCATCGAGGCAGCACGCGTGTACTTCAAGCGTTTCGAGTGGGGCAACACCTCCCTGAACGACTTCCTGCAGGTACTTAACGAGGTCTCCGGCCGCGACATGCAGGCATGGGCTAACGCATGGCTGCAGACCTCCGGCGTGTCCGCACTGGGCACCAAGCGCGTCTACGGCGAAGACGGTCAGCTCACCGACCTGATCCTCACCCAGGAACTGCCCGCACAGCAGCCCGCAGGTCTGGGCCGCCCCCACGTGGCAAAGCTGGAAACCTTCGCACTGACCGACGGCAAGCTCGTCTCCACCGGCCTGCTCTCCCTCGAGTACCCGGCAGAACCCGTCTCCGAGTACCGCGTAGAGCTCACCGACGAGCAGAAGAAGCTCGTTGGCGAAGCAGACCTGCTCATGCTCAACGCAGAAGACCACACCTACGCCAAGGTTGCCCTGACCGACGAAGACGGCCTGCAGGCAGCTATCGAAGGTGTCTCCACCCTCGAATCCGCGCTCTCCCGCGGCCTCATCTGGGGCTCCCTCTGGGAGAACGTGCGCGATGCACGCCTGCCTGTCACCACCTACGTCGACGCAGTCGTACGCAACGTCTCCAAGGAACCGAGCGCATCCCTGCTGGGCACCATGGTCAACAACGCACAGGTCGCTATCGCAACCTTCTCCGCACCCACCGGCCGCGAGCGCCTCTACGACGCTCTCTACGACGCATTCGCAGCCGCACTGGCACAGGCTAAGCCCGGCTCCGACGAGCAGCTGATTCTGCTGCGCGCCCTGATTTCGGTCTCCACCAACGCGACCAAGGGTGAAGAGCTCTGCCGCGATATTGCTCGCGGTGCTTTCGAAGACACCACCGGCGATATTGCTGACGCAACCGGCATTCCTTACGACCAGAACCTGGGTTGGAGTGCACTGGGTGCGCTCGCAAGCCGCGACCTGGTGACCGTTGAGGATCTGGACCGTGCGGCGAAGTACAGCCCCTCCTCGATTTCTTCGAATGGTTACGCGTACGCGATTGCTGCCCTGCCCTCTGCTGAGCGTAAGGCTGCGGCGTACAAGACCATCATGGAAGACGAGTCGCTGTCGAACGACGCTCTGGCTTCGACCATTAACGGTTTTGCTCGCGGTCCGGTTGAGCTGCGTGAGTCCTACTACGACTCCTACTTCGAGGCTCTGCTGCCCCTTTGGGCGTCTCGTTCGATTGGTATGGCGACCCGCATTGTGCGTGGCCTGTACCCGAAGGCTCCGTACAACACCGGCTCCACCGAGGGTCTGGGCGTTGAGGGCAACCCCTCCGTGGCGCTGGCTCAGCGTTGGCTGGAGGCGAACCCCGAGGCTCCGTCGGCTCTGCGTCGTCTGGTTCTGGAGGCTCAGGACCACGGTCGTCGTTCGATTGTGGCTCAGAAGTTCAACGCTTCCCTGCAGGACTAAGCTGCATGGTTTGAGTAGCTGAGGCGGGGTGTGGACCGGTGCCTAGACTAGGTTCCGTTCTCCCCCGCCAGGTTCTCAATCCGCTGTGAGAGACTGCCGTTCGGCACGCTCCCGGTAACGCACCGGGAGGTGCCGGGCGGTGGTCTTTTTCTGACTCATCTATAGAATTCACAGCGGCGGTGTGCCGTCTAAATATTTCCCTCATGCGGTGGTTCACGTACTGACGTGGGCACTCATTACCGGGGCAGTTTCACTGGGACACAAAACTATATGCACCCGGTGCTAAAAGACAGATAAATGTCACCCCTTTTTTGTGAGCTGTCCGCTCTGAAAGCATGAGAGAATAGACTAGGTATCCGCTCGCTTAGACATATCAGAAGGAGTTTTCAGTGGTCGATTACGCACTCGGTGACCGCGGTAGCGTTGACATTGTCACCGATGATTACTACGAAGCAGAAACCCTCCAAATTTTCGAGGAACTGCACATCGACCGTGAACGTATCTGGTACGGTGAAGCGCGTCTCGTGCCCGAACCGGATAACCCCTACGAGCCCAATAGCATTGCCGTCTACATTGACGAATTCAAGGTGGGCCGCATGAGCGCGGCAGACTCCGCCGCGTACTGGGATTCCATTACCCGCGTGGTCGCCTCCGGCTACGAACCCATCGCGCACCTGCAGCTCTCCGCTGTTGCCGTACGCGCTGAAGGCGGCGGCATGCACGTGAAGAGCACCGGCGTGCTCTCCCTGTCCGCACCCGGGTCCCTCTTCCCCCTCAACGACGCACCGACCCGCGCGACCCTGCTGCCCCAGGGCCCCTCTATGAAGGTGCTGGACGAGAAGGAACACTCCGAATACCTGCACAGCATCCTGCCGCCCAGCGGTGAGGGTCGCGTCATTCTGACCCTGGAAGCGAACCAGCTGAAGACCTCCGACGGCCGCGTTGTTGACAGCGTGGAGGTGCGCCACGACCGCAAGCTCGTCGGTCGCCTGAGCACCCAGATGTCTGAGCAGCTCGCACCCGTGATTCGCTACGCGTTCGAGAACGACCGCCTCACCAGCGCATGGGGCACTATTCGCGGTAACACCCTTGAGCTGTCGCTGACCGTTCAGGCGGCACGCCCCGCAGATATTCCGCAGGAATGGTACGAGACTCTGCCCAACAACGTTCCGGCTCTACTGCCCGTTGGTGAAGACTACGATGTGCCCCCGGCATTCGTGCCCACCGAAGGTGAACGCCACTACCTGGAGTCTTCCGCACAGCAGGCTCCGAAGAAGCGTCGCGGTTTCATGAGCTCCCTGACCGGCGGCTCCTCCGCACCCGAGCCGGCTCGTAGCGAACTCGCCGCAGAGAAGCCCGTCATCGAGTACAGCATTGAGGAAGAAGAATACTACGAGCCGAACGAGCGTGACCGTCTGCTGAACCTGATCAAGGGTGCAGGCCTCGCCGTTCTGGTCGCCGGCCTGATTTCAATGCTGTGGACCCCGATGCTTGGCATCCTCATCGCTATCCTAGGTGGCGCTGTTGCGGCAGTCGCTTTCTACTTTGGCCGTCAGCCCTACCACGAAGGCTACGGGGACTACGACGAGTACGAGGAAGAATATGAAGAGACCGACGAGGCTGAAGAAGACTCGAAGGCATAAATTCCTCTGCTACAGGGCGTAAAGATACAACGCAACGATACAAAAGGGGCGGCTACCCCACTATCACGGTGAGGTAGCCGCCCCTTTCGTATGCCCTGTACGCTGCCCCCGAAGCCCCGCGAGAATGCAGAAAAGCCTCGTTAGAACCTGAGGTTAAAACTTGAGGGGGTGAAAGCCTCATCAGCTTTCACCCCCTCAAGGAGTCGGATCTTAGTCCTGGCCGTAAGTCGCCATGAACTGATCCATCGTATCATTCTGCAAAGCATGTGCCAGCTGCGCATTTGCAGCCTGATCTACAAAAATGATTGACTGACCATCATAGGACCAACCCGGACCTGCGTTCGGAAGAGTGGTCATACGCATCGTGGTATCACCGCTAGTCAGCACCGGAGCCGCAATCTGAGCAATCTGCGCTGCATTCAGACCCTGGTCCACGCGCATATAGTCGGTCAGAGACTCGATAGAAGACTGGAAAGATGCCACGTTGCTCAACGCACCCTTAGCCTTCATCGTGTTGTACAGGCCGCGCAGGAATGCACGCTGGTTACGCACACGCTGGTAGTCGCCATCAGCGAACGAGTAACGCTCACGAACAAAGCTCAGAGCGCCACTACCGTTGAGGTGCATCAGACCCGGAGTAAAAGTCCAGACATTACTGGTGAATGCGAAGGGAACCTGAACGTCCACGCCGCCAATAGCGTTCACGAGAGACTTGAAGCCTTCAAACTCAATCTCAGCCACGTGGTCGATCTTGACGCCCACCAAGTTCTCGATGGTAGCAACCTGCAGGGAAACACCGCCATAGTTCAGTGCTGCGTTCACCTTAGCCGTACCATATCCGGGAATATCAACCCAGGTATCTCGCATAATCGAGATGATGTACACGCCCTTGCCGTCAGCCGGGATGTGCATGAGCATAATGGTGTCTGCACGGGAACCGCTCACCAGAGCTGCATCAGCGCCGGTACGAGTATCGCTACCGAGCAACAGAATGTTTTTGCCGGGTCCCTTAATAACGCCGTAATTGTATCCGTTGTCCAAGATACCGTCGCCATCTGCATCGTGTTCGCTGGCGTTAGCTGCAAGAGCCGCAGCAGCATCGGTGGTGCCGTTCTTGCCGGTATCCGAGTTGGTGACGGTCGGAGCCTTCAGCTCCGTCACGTTGAGCTTCTTAGCCTCGCCAAGCTGCTCCTTAATTTTGCTGAGGTCTTCGTCCACCTTAGTGATGGAATCGAACTTCTCGGTCTTGCTATCCCAGGTGTGGCCAGCACGCCAAATAAAGAAACCAATACCGAGGGTAATAACCAGCAGAAGAATCAGCAGGATCAGCAGAATACGCTTGACCCATTTCTTCTTCTGCGACGGTTCAGAGTGAGCGTCGCTCATTAAGTTGTCCTTTGTTTGAGGTGGTGATACGCGAGACGCACAGCGCATCCAGCGAAGTCTCTAGAATACAGAGAGCCGGAGAATACCCGCCGATATGGGGCGGTGCTGGAGGGCACAGAAAATGCACAGCTCGCAAAATACTTTCCCATTGTAACGCCGTCAGCGGGTCTACGCACCGGTGAACGAAAGGTTTTACATTACAACTTTCCTCACGTTTGGGCGAACCATTCTGGTACCCGCATAGAACGCGCAATGCCCCGCCTCCCTGAAAACCAAGGAGAACGGGGCATTGATTTCGCTAAAAAGCAAAAGTGGGAAAGAAGATTTACTTCTTGCCGAAGTTGCCGAAGCGTGCGTTGAAGCGCTCGACGCGACCTGCGGAGTCCATGATGCGCTGCTTACCGGTGTAGAACGGGTGCGACTCGGACGAGATTTCAACCTCGACGATCGGGTACTCGTTGCCGTCTTCCCACTTCTCGGTCTTGTCCGAGGTCATGGTGGAACGGGTCAGGAAGACCTTGCCGGATGCGAGGTCGCGGAACAGAACCAGGTTGTAGTCCGGGTGGATTTCTGCCTTCATTGATTACCTTCTTCTGCTACTGGATTTTGCCAGTAGCCCTTATATAGATGGAGTAGGTTTTTCGATGTGCAGCTATCGAGAAAATCTCAGAGCGCATCACCATTGTGCCCGCATAGGGCGTGCACAACCCATTAAGGGTACCACCTTCACGGATTAAATCCCAGTACGTTCCCTCACAGGCACTAACCCACACACCGCAAGGCACCCGAAGAAGGCACTCACGCGGGTTAAGAATCAGGTGAGAACTCAGGTTATGAACGCGGGCGGGTCTCCCAGAACGCCACAGCGCTCGCCGCCGCAACGTTCAAAGAATCCACACCGTGCGACATCGGAATCATCACCGTATCGTCACACGCCGCGAGGGTACGGGGCGACAGTCCGTGCCCCTCCGTGCCCAGGATCAGCGCCAGCTTCTCATCCCGGCGGGCAGAAAGCTCCTCCAGGGTCAGCGAATCCTCCTCCAAAGCCAACGCCGCGCTCTTAAAGCCCAGCTCGCGCAGGGTCTGCAGGTCAGCAGGCCACGACTCCAGGCGAGCCCACGGCACCTGAAAAACAGTACCCATCGACACTCGAATCGAGCGGCGGTACAGCGGATCAGCGCACCGCGGAGTCACCAGCACAGCATCCACGTTCAGCGCGGCAGCCGAACGGAAAATAGCTCCCACATTCGTGTGGTCCACAATATCTTCCAAAATCGCCACGCGAGAGGCACCCTGCAGCAACTGTTCCAGAGGCTGCGGCGCCGGACGAGCCATCGCCGCCAACGCGCCACGATGCAGATGAAAACCGGTCACCTGCTCCAACTGCTCCTCACTACCCACATACGCGGGAGTGTCAGGATGGGCGCGCAGAACATCCGCCAAATCATCAGCCCACTTCTCACTCATCAGGAAAGAAACGGGCTGATGACCGGCAGCGAGCGCACGACGAATCACCTTCGAAGACTCCGCAATGTAAATACCCCACTGCGGCTCCATGGCGCTACGGAGCTTCACGTCGGTCAGCTGCGTGTAGTAGCGCAAAGCCTGCTCGGGTGCCTGCGCCAGAGCCGTGACCGACTCGATGGCGTAGACACGCTCGGCACGCTCAGCGATCTGTTCGGCGCTCAGCTGCTTCGGGGCACGGCTCATGCGCGCTTGAACGCGGAGTAACGACCCGCGGAGGTGACGGTCAGAGCCAGGTCCATGTCGTAGGTTGCTGCGAGGTTCGCCTCGGTAATGGTGGACAGGATCGGGCCGGCGGCGACCACGCCACCGTCACGGACCAGTAGAGCGTGGGTGAAGCCCGCCGGGATTTCCTCGAGGTGGTGGGTGATGAGCACGGTAGCCGGTGCGTAGGGGTCAGCGGCAAGTGCGGTCAGACGCTCGACCAGGTCCTCACGGCCGGAGATGTCCATGCCTGCGCCGGGCTCGTCCAGCAGCAGCAGTTCGGGGTCGGTCATGAGGGCGCGGGCAATCAGTGCACGCTTACGCTCGCCGTCGGAGAGGGAGCCGAAGGTGCGGTCAGCGAGGGTGTCGACACCCCATTCAGCCAGCAGCTCGGTGGCGCGCTCGTCGTCCATGACGTCGTATTCTTCCTTCCAGCGGCCGGATACAGCGTACGCTGCGGTCACGACAACGTCGGAAACCTTCTCGTTGGCGGGAATCTGGTTTGCCGAAGCACCGGAGGACAGACCAATGCGCGGGCGCAGGTCGAACACGTCAACAGCGCCGAGGGTCTCGTCAAGGATTTCAACCTCGCCGCTGGTCGGGTGCAGGCGGGCTGCCGCAACCGACAGCAGAGTGGACTTACCGGCGCCGTTGGGGCCCAGAACAACCCAGCGTTCACCTTCGTTCACAGTCCAGGAAACGTCGTTGAGAATCTTGCGGCCGCCGCGAATCACGGAGACATTCTGAAGGTTGAGTACGGTGCTCATGGTTCTTCTTCCAGTGAGTTAGATGGATGGGATGCGCCCCCCACCCCGCAACCCGTGCCGGGTTATCGGAGCGGTTGGCGCATAGTGCGCGGGTACCCCACACTGGGTTCCTCGCGCGAAGCCTTAGGGGCTATAGGTGCCGCCGCGTCAGGGGCGGCGCGCCTCATCAAATGTACCTTGTCAGAGGGGCGGGCGCATCCGCAACGGCACCTATAGCAGCTGAAGTTATTAGTCGATGAAGCCGCGTGCGCCGCCGACCAGCTCAACGTGGCCGGTCTCAACGTCTGCGGTGACCATCTTCGCGATTTCCTGCGCGAACTCGTTGACGGTGTAGAGCTTGCCGGCGGTCTCGCGGCGCTGCTCAATAGCGCCGGGGTGCAGGCGGTTCAGCAGGGTTGCGGTGACGGTGCCTTCAATCATGTCAGCGGACACGACGACCAGGGAGATACCCTTCTCGGAAAGTGCGGGAATCTCGGCAATCAGTGCGTCTTCGCCTGCGCGCTTGGACTCTGCGACGGGCCTGTACTCGTCCATGGTCTCAACCTCGCGGATGAAGTGTGCCTGGTGGCTGGTCACGAACACGATACGTGCGCCCTCGGGCATCTTCTCTGCAGCCAGGCGTGCCAGGTTCAGCTGTGCGTCACGGTTCAGGCGCATTGCGTAGTCTTCGCCCATGCCGGTTTCCATACCGCCCGAAGCGTTCAGGATCAGGTAGTCCAGAGAGCCGAAGGTCTCCACGGCGGTGTTGACGAGGTTCTGCAGGTCCTCATTGTTGGTCACGTCAGCCTGCACTGCGATTGCCTTGCCGCCAGCCTCTTCAATAGCCTTGACGATCTTGTTCGCGCGCGGTGCCTTGGAGCGGTAGTTCACCACAATGTTCGCGCCCTCAGCGGCGAGAATCTGTGCGGTGTCTGCGCCAACGCCGCGGGAGGAGCCGGTAATGATGATGGTCTTGCCGGTCAGCTGTGCCATAGTTTTATGTCCTTAAAGTCTAGAAAGGGTGCGCCCACGTTCGGGCGCTTCGTGCAGTCCGTACGGGGTGGGGTTAGTGACCCATGCCCAGGCCGCCATCAACGGGGATGACAGCGCCAGAAATGTAGCTAGCCTCATCGGATGCGAGCCAGCGAATCACGCGAGCGACCTCTTCCGCCTCCGCGAAACGACCAGCGGGGATGGACGCCAGGTAGTTCTTCTTGGTTTCCTCGGGCAGAACCTCGGTCATTGCGGTGTTAATGAAGCCCGGTGCCACCACGTTAGCGGTGATGTTACGGCCGCCCAGCTCACGGGTGATGGAGCGTGCCATACCGACCAGTGCAGCCTTAGATGCGGAGTAGTTGACCTGGCCGGGGGAACCGTACAGACCCACCACGGAGGAAACCAGGATGATGCGGCCGCGCTTGAGCTTCAGCATGCCCTTGATGGCGCGCTGAACCACACGGAAAGAACCGGTGAGGTTGGTGTCGACCACGTCGGTGAAGTCTGATTCCTTCATGCGCATCAGCAGCATGTCGCGGGTGATACCTGCGTTGGCGACCAGCACCTCCACGGGACCGAACTCTGCTTCAATTTCCTTGAATGCTTCGTTAATGCTGTCGGCATCGCGTACATCTGCCTTGACGGCGAAAAATTCTTCGGGGGCTTCACCGCTACGGTAGGTGATGCAGACGTTGTGTCCTGCTGCCTGGAATTCCTTGGCAATTTCGTAGCCGATGCCTCGGTTGCCGCCGGTGACCAGCACGGTCTTGGGAGTGTTCTCGCTCATGAGCTTCCTTGATGAGTCGACCCCTCACGATTAGAGCCGATGTAGCGGCTACGCGGTTGGGGTGTGGACGGATGGACAGACAAACCCTATTTTACCGCGTTTTAGCGCAAAGGTGCCGCAGGCTACACTCCACTCTTGAACACTGAACACCTGCTCCCCTTCTTTTACAAGCCTGATCGGGCGCGTACACTAGCTGAAGCGGAACAGCCCGCACCCCTTTTCTGCCCGGTCGCGCGGGCACGGAATAACACCGCACGTCGAGGCGCAATAGTAAGGATAAGAAGACATGGATCTGCTCGGTTCACTTTCTCAGGATGCACAACCCGAGTACGCCAAGTGCTCCCGCAAGGGCTGCCAGCAGGCGGCAGAATTTCAGCTGCTCTGGAACAACCCGAAGGTGCACACCCCCGAGCGCCGCAAGATTTGGTTGGCGTGCTCCGAGCACGTGGGCTGGCTGGAGAATTACCTGCGCGAGCGTGAGTTCTGGAAGCAGACTCTGCCCTTTGAGGGGTAGTGCCACTTGAGGTGGCGCCGCTTGAGTAATAACCCAGTCTATCGAAAGTAATTTCGATATATGCTATATTTGTTCTAATTGGTTCGAGTGAACATCCCGGCACCCAGGCAACCACACTCGCAGGGCAATCGCATTCAAGGAGGCACCTCCCCATGATGGGCTATTCGCACACCGTCAGCGCCGCAGCTGGCTGGCTAGTGCTCGTCGAGACGGGAGTGGTGCAGGTTCCCGATACCCCCACCCTCATCGTGACCACCCTGGCGTGCGCCGGTGCGGGCATGCTACCGGATATTGACCACCACAACGGCAGTATCGCCAACTCCATCCCGCCCATTTCACGCTGGGTAGCACGCATTGTCGGGGCGGTCAGCGGCGGACACCGCAAGGGAACGCACTCCATTTTGGGTCTGGTAGCTTTCTGGGCAATTGCCTATTTCAGCGCCAACCTGAGCTACAACGGAATCCCCTGGGCTTCGCTGCTTCTTGCCGCATTCTCGGGCGGCCTGGCATTGCGCGTGCTCGGCGCACCGGGTGGATGGATCGGTGCCGTCGCCCTCGGGTACGCCGCCTACACGACTGATTCGCTGGCACTGCTCCCCTGGGCTATTTCGGTCGGCGCCACCATTCACCTGATTGGCGACCTACTGACAACCCGCGGACTACTGCCTCTCTACCCTATTGTTATCAAACCCCTGGTGGCTTCCCCCCTATGGAAAAAGAGCGGCTACATGGCACTGCCTATTCTGGGCGATGCCGGCAGCGTACGCGAGAAGGCACTCGTTCTAGCACTGACCGGGTACATCACCTGGTACGCGGCAGCCATGATGGGCTTTACCGAATACCCTCTGCAAATGTTCGGACTGGGTATTCACGCGGCATAATGTGCCGCATAACTAAATTCTCACTGAGGACAGCAAAGCGCCCCGTCACTTCCCTACGGAAGCGGCGGGGCGCCTTTCTAATCCTTATCCCGACCTATCGGGGTGAGAGACTAAGCGTCCTGGATGGGCCAGAAGACGTCAACCTCAACGTTCTCTTCACCGGAGGTGGGGTACTTCTCGAACTCAGTGTTGTGCATTGGTAGTTCTCCTTCGTGAGCGGGCGGGAATCTCTTCTCCCCCGCGTTAGCTCACCATCGGTAGTGAGCCCTAATGTTTCGCATTTGCGTCCTCGCAATGGCGGGAACAGTTATAAGTCTACGCCCCACGCTTGTTGTGTTTCTACCATTTTTCCCACAATGTATGTAGAGACACATGAAAAATTCAAAAAGCCCACACAGACCCCCTGAAATATCGCCTGAGAGCTTTTCTTTCCCTCAGAAAAACCCACAAGGCAACATTATTTCCCGTCAAATATGCCGCAAGTTTCGTGTGTCAGAACCCACAAATCACATGCACGGGAACACAATTACAGCACATATGCTCAGAAAACAATACAAACCCACGGGTCAGGTCACATTTTTCCGCACTATTCACGAGAAAAATACCGGCAGTATCTCCGCAACACATTTTCAGAACACAAAAATACGCCCTGGACAATACACCCCAGACAATAAAACAACGCGCAATACACACAAGAGGCTCCGGTACCACGCGGCACCGGAGCCTCCCCCGTACTTTTATGTCGGCTTTTATGTCAGCGGATAATGCTTTACGCCAGCGAAATCAGGTCCTGGTATTCCTTCGACCACAAATCCTCCACCGCATCCGGCAGAAGCAGCACACGCTCAGGATCCAGCGCCTCCACGGCACCCTCATCGTGAGAAACCATCACAATAGCGCCCTGGTACGCCTTCAACGCGTTCAGAATCTCCTCACGCGAGGCGGGGTCCAGGTTGTTGGTCGGCTCATCGAGCAGCAGCACATTCGCGCTCGACGCCACCAGGGTCGCCAAGGACAGACGGGTCTTCTCACCACCGGAAAGCACACCGGCAGGCTTATCCACATCATCACCGGAGAACAGGAACGAACCCAGAATCGTGCGCACGCGGGTGTCATCCAGATCCGGGGCAGCAGACTTCATGTTCTCAAAGACAGTGCGGTCACCATCAAGAATTTCGTGTTCCTGCGCAAAATAGCCCAGCTTCGCGCCGTGACCGTACACGACCTCGCCCGTATCAGGCTTGGTGGAACCAGCCAGCATGCGCAGCAGAGTGGTCTTACCGGCACCGTTCAGACCCAGCACCACCACGCGCGAACCGCGGTCAATCGCCAAATCAACGTCCGTGAAAATCTCCAGAGAGCCATAGGACTTCGACAGGCCCTGGGCAGAGAGCGGAGTCTTACCGCACGGCGCCGGATCCGGGAAGCGAATCGCCGCAACCTTATCGCTCTGACGCTCATCCTCCAGGCCGCGCAGAAGCTTCTCAGCACGCTTAATCATCTGCTGAGCAGCAACAGCCTTCGTCGCCTTCGCGCGCATCTTATTCGCCTGCTCCATCAGAGCATTCGCCTTCTTCTGCGCATTCGCACGCTCACGCTTGCGGCGGTGCTCATCCTGCTCACGCTGAGTCAGGTAGTTCTTCCAGCCCATGTTGTACTGGTCAATCACGCAGCGGTTCGCGTCCAGGTAGAAGACGCGGTTGACGACCAGCTCCATCAGCTCAACGTCGTGGCTAATAACCATCAGGCCGCCCGAGAAGTTCTTCAAGAAGTCGCGCAGCCACAGAATCGAGTCGGCATCCAGGTGGTTGGTCGGCTCATCCAGCAGCATGGTGTCTGCATTGGAGAAGAGAATACGCGCCAGCTCCACACGGCGACGCTGACCACCCGACAGAGTAGACAGCGGCTGGGCGAGCACACGCTCCGGCAAGTCCAGGTTGGAGGTGATGACCGCCGCCTCCGACTCAGCCGCGTAGCCGCCACCGGCAATAAACTCAGCCTCAAGACGGTCGTAGCGGCGCATACCCTTAGCGCGCACCGCCGGGTCCTCACTAGCCATATCGTTCTGCGCCTGACGCATCTTGCGCGCCACACCGTCCAGGCCACGCGCCGAGAGGATACGGTCACGCGCCAGCTGGCTCATGTCATCCACCTTCGGGTCCTGCGGAAGGTAGCCGATAGTGCCGCTGCGGGTCACCGTACCGTCAGCGGGCAGGGTCAGACCGGCAAGCACCTTAGTCATAGTGGTCTTACCGGCACCGTTGCGGCCCACCAGACCAATCTTATCGCCCTTATCGATGCGGAAGGTGACCTCTTCCATGAGCAGGCGCGCGCCTGCACGCAATTCGAGGTTCTGTACAGCAATCATGGGTGCCTTTCCGGATGGCGGTCTGGTGTGTGGGTTGATAGTGCTTGGTGGGCGGGATTCGCCGAGTTAGAAGCGGCGAGCGCGCAGAGCACCTCATCAATTTTAGTGCAGGTGTGCCGAGTGCGCATGTGGGGCACCTTTTGTTTTCATGGTGTGCGGTGTACGATACATACCGAACACTATTCGTAGAACATTGTTCAAAAATTGGGTTGTGACAAGCAGTCAACCACCGCCACCCTCAACTCTGTAGAAAAATCTGCAGAGCAATACGTATCCAAGGAGTACCACCCCAATGACCGATTCCGTGCGCGAATCAGCCCAGGAACCCCAAGCACCGCGCCGTAACGTAGCGGCAAAGACCTCCCTCGCCACCGACCTCTCCCTCATCGCAGTGTTCGCGGGCTTCATCGCCGCGCTCGCCATCATGCCCGCCGTCAGCTTGGGTGGCGTTGCGGTTCCCTTCACCTTCCAGACCCTCGGCATTTACATCACCGCTCAGGTGCTCGGCGGCAAGCGCGCCACCGCCTCCGTGGCGCTGTACCTGCTGGTTGGTTTTGCTGGCCTGCCCATCTTCGCTAAGGGCGGCGCCGGTTTGGGTACGCTCGCCTCCCCGAGTGCCGGCTATCTGCTCGGCTTCCTGCCCTTCGCCGCTATTGCCGGTACCCTCGCCTACCTGTTCACCCGCAACACCCGTTCGGTGGGTGCGACCTTCCTCATGGCTCTGCTTGCGAACTTCTGCGGTTTTGTGGTTCTGACCGCCTGCGGTATCGCCGGTATGATGGTGAACGCCCACATGACTTTTGACGCCGCATTCAGTG
This sequence comes from Rothia sp. HMSC069C10, assembly GCF_001812205.1. Classification (NCBI taxonomy): domain Bacteria; kingdom Bacillati; phylum Actinomycetota; class Actinomycetes; order Micrococcales; family Micrococcaceae; genus Rothia; species Rothia sp. HMSC069C10. The sequence goes on along the minus strand of NZ_KV808301.1, from coordinate 199,092 downwards.
CGGCAATGGTATTCGTTCCCTGGGATCTGGTGAAGTCCACGATTGCGGTTCTGGTTGGTTTGTCGGTACGCCGCGCCTTCCCGTCCCTGGCTTCTGCCCAGCGTTAAAGGCACACAATGTGCCGCACGAGAGGATAGCTATGTTTTTTCGCCGCTCCACGCGCCAGAATGCACCGCAGCAGGTGCAAGGCGAGCAGGCGGTGAGCGCCTCTACCAGCATGCCCGCCCTTGAGCTTGAATCGGTGAGTGTTTTCACTGAGCTGCCCGAAGGCGGGCATCGCCGTATCCTCAAGGATGTGAGCCTGCAGTTCACGGCGAAACGCACCGCGGTGCTGGGCCTGAACGGTAGCGGCAAGTCCACCCTACTGGGGCTTTTCAATGGGCTCACCCACCCGGATGAAGGTATTGTGCGCGTGAACGGTGTCGACACCCTGGAGGCACCGAGCCGCGGTTCGCAGGGTGCTCGCGGTCATTCGCAGGGCGCTTTTGAGGGTGTGGGCATGCTCTTCGCCCAGCCGGAGGCGCAGCTGATTATGCCGACCGTCGCCGAAGATATTGACCTGAGTCTGCGCCGTGCCGCCGCCGTTGAAGGCAGTGCCCTCAGCGGTGAGCAGCGCCTCGAACGGATTCGTGAACTGCTCCGCGAGCGCGGCCTCGAACACCTTGAAAACCAGAGCGTTTTCACCCTCTCAGGAGGCGAAAAGCAGCTGGTCGCTCTCACCAGCGTGCTGGCGGCGCGCCCGCAGATTCTTCTGCTCGATGAGCCGACCACCCTGCTGGATTTGCGTAATCGCGCGCGGCTACTTAAGCACTTGGAGTCGCTGGATCAGATGCTGGTGCTCAGCACGCACGATCTGGATTTGGCGGCGTCCTGCGATGAAGCCGTGATTATTCATGACGGTCGTTTGCTCGCCCAGGGGGATGCGGCGCAGCTGGTTCAGCAGTACCGCACGTGGTGTGCCGAGGGGTTCCCGAATGAAGGCGCCGATATCGAAGATGCAGGCGACAGCACGGACACTGCAGGAGGCGCGCATGGGCGCTAACACGCCGCGCGTGAATCCTCGCCCCGCCGGCCAGGGCTCGGATTTCAACCCCGGTACTCTGCTGGTGGGTTTCTACCAGCCGTTGAACACGCCGGTGCATCGGGCGCCGCTATGGTTCAAGGGCACGCTCTTCTTTGGGTTGTTCTTGTTGTTGGCGGTGACCGGCTGGCAGGTGGCGCTGGTGGCTTTGGTGGCGTCCACGTTCTGCGCGTTGTGGGCTGGTGTGCCTGCCTCCCAGCTGTGGCTGGTGGTTCGCACGCTGTCTCTGCTTTTGCTGATCATGGTCGGCTATTACGTGTTGACGGGCCAGTACGCTTCCGGCGCGGATGCTATCGCGACTATGCTGACGGCTTTTTATGCGTCCCGCGCTCTGCTGGTGAGCACTCCCCTGCCGGTTCTAATTGACGGTTTTGTGAGGCTGTGTTCGCCGTTGCGTTTCGTGGGTCTTTCTCCCGAGCGTCTGGGTCTGCTGATTGCGTTGATGGTCCGGTCGATTCCGGCGCTCATGGACCGTTGGGGTGCGTTGCGCAGGGCGGCGGTGGCGCGTAACCTGCCCAAGCGCATGTATTGGCGGCTGCTGATTCCGTGGGTGGTGCAGGCGGTTGATTACGCGACGGCGACCGCTCGTGCTTTGCGGGCGCGACACGTGGACGAACTGAAATAGCGCAGATACGCGAAAAGGGCGGGGTGAACCATGTAGGTTCACCCCGCCCCTTCGCTTTACTCGCCTAGCTTAGGCTGGTTTAGGGCGTTTCAATGAGGAGCGCCGCCGGGAGCTGCTCCCACCACAGGTACCAGTCGTGCTGACCGTAGAGCGCCTCCACGAGCTTGTCGAAGCCGCGGTAGACACGCACCGGCATCGCAGAGGAAACCATCGTGTGCTCGACCGCCAGGATTTCGGCGTCGCGGCGGGTCGTGACCGGTACCGGCGTGTAGAACTCGATAAAGTCCGAGGCAATAACAGCCGGGTAGGCGTCGTCACGTTCAAACCAGTAGCGGGCAATAGACAGCATCGCCTCGGGGCTGGGGCTGGAATCCCACCCGCCAAAGGGCAGGTAGGCAAATACCCCGGATACATCCCGCAGCGGCAGGTCCATGATGAGCAGTTCCGCGGCGCTGTCAATGTCGGTAGCTTTGACCTTCTCATTGATGATGCCGGCGGTCAGTTCGAATGGGTACTCCGCCTTCAGCGGCATGCCGATATCGTCTTCACCGAGTTCGCCGTTTTCCATGAGACGGCGGTAGGTTTGCAGGTAGGCGCTCTCGTTCAGCTGTCGGAACGCCTCATGCGCGGCGACTTCTACACCGACCTGGTCCAGGTAATGATGCTGGTCGGTGATGAGCTCGTGTGCGTACCGCTTGACGGTGTCTGCGGTGATGTTCTGCACGGGCGTTGAGGTGCGCAGGGAGACGTTATTCTCAATGGTCCCGAGCAGAGTCGGGTCGAGGGCAACCACGATGGGGGTTGTTCCCCGGTTCTTGCCCTCGTAGAGGTGTTCGAGGTATCGCCGGTTAAGTTCGGCTCGTGGGGCGCCGTGGCGGATTCGCTCGTGTGGGTAGGGATACAAAGCGACGAAGCGCTCGTAGAGCTCTGCCATGGTGTTCTCCGATGTTTGGTTGCCCCCAGTTTATCGCGTATTTTCGCACAAAAATACGGGTTTTTGAAGGTTTTAGCAGGGCGCGGAGGGCGCGCGATTTTTTCGTTTGATGAGTGTGTATCGGTGTGTGCTAAACACGCTTAAACTGCCTTTGTGTTGGGCGGTTTGCGCACCGATTTTCGCCAGAAAAAGACAGAAATTTTTTGCCACCATATGAGATTTTGGGCGAGTTACACCGGGCGGTGCCAAAGGGTGCGGCGGACACTTTCGCGGAGGTGCGGGGCGCCTCCTGCAGGTCGGTATCCGCTGCAGAACTCGGGTAGAACAGGCACCAAGTTCATGATTTACAGCCATAAAGCACCCTATTTTCTTCTTCGGCGCGTCATATTTGACGTATTAGGGGCGTCTCGGGCGAGTTCTGCCGCCGCCGCGTAGCTGCTGGAGTAAAGTGTTGGTACCAGCTACCACCCGTGCCGCGTTGGTGCGGAAAACGTCGCTGGGACCATCAACTCGCAGGAGTTCAAACCAACGGAGGTTCTCATGTCGAATAACTACTACAAAGAGATGGTTCGCCTGGCAGACAGCATCGCTGATAAGGCGCATGAGGGGCAGACTGACCGTAATGGCTGGCCCTATATCTCCCACCCTCGCCGTGTGGCTCTTGGGGTACGTAAGCTTGCGTGTGAGTTGGCTGCCGCGACTCACCCTGATATCTCTTTGGAGGAGCTGAAGGCTGAAGCGCAGATCGTGGCGTTGCTGCATGACACGGTGGAGGATACCGGCGTTTCTCTCGCTTTCTTGGCGCGTCACTTCTCGGCGCGTATTGTGGATGCGATTGAGGCCTTGACCCGCCGCCCGGGTGAGTCGCGTGAGTCGTATCTGAGCCGGGTGCGTGTGAATGATTTGGCTCGTCTGGTGAAGCTTGCCGATATTGCGGATAATACTGACCCGCAGCGTTTGGCGCTTCTGGAGGAACCGACTCGTACCTGCCTCATGATCAAGTATGAGCACTCGCTGAAGCTACTGCACCTGAACGATTAGGTTCAACGCTAACCGAAAATAGAAGCCGCCCGGTATGGAATGTGTTCCATGCCGGGCGGCTTCTATGAATCATCTATTGAATTAGTCCAGGTGAGAGACTGCGTAATCAGCTTCTTCCTCGGTAAATCCTTCAGCAGATGAAGTCAGCTGGGAACGGATTGCCTCGGGAGACATGTTCATCGTCTTCTGGTAGCTCTTTGCCGATTCCAAAGCATTTGCGTTCCAGTCAGCCTTCACGTTATCCACGGCGTACTGAGCCGCCTCGGGGCTAAACTTTTCGGCAGAACTTGTCAGCTGGTTATAGATACCCTGCTTCGACATATGCATAAGGCGGGAGTACGACTGCGCCGAGTTCAACGCTGATTTGTACTCGGTCGGTACTTTATCGCCCTGCTTTGCCTTGGATTCCGCCGCCGTGGTGGCAGGAGCCGCAGAGGTACCGGCATCTGCCGCAGAAGAGGTATCAGTACCTACCGCAGCGGAAGAAGCACTAGTCGCAGACGAATCAACAGCCGCCGAAGATGAGGGGGCACTTACCTTAGTGGAGCTCTTAGAGCCGCCCATCATCGAAGCGCAACCACCAAGAAGAAAAATAATTACGAGAGTGATAAACCACCAACGGAGGTAGAAAGGCTTCTTCTTAACGTAGACAGAACCGTCAGCGGCAATAATCTTTTGTGCCATGATTTCCTTTCGGCTTTCCTCAAGCAACCGTTGCATGAAGAAAACCAATATGAAGTGAGTGGATAATTCACAAGGAAATATACTTGACCCCCCCCCATTGTCAAAGTGGCAAAAATTGGCGTTGCTCAGAACAAGCATCCACTGCTCACATATCTGATATCGCATAAAAGTACCCGCCCGGTGCCGAAGGCATACACCTTCCGCACCGGGCGGGTACTTTATTTGCGGTCAGGAGCTTAGATGTTGAAGCCCAGCGCGCGCATCATATCGCGGCCGTCCTCAGTAATACGCTCCGGGCCCCACGGCGGCATCCAAACCCAGTTCACACGCCAAGAATCAACCAGGTTATCCAGGTTGCTCTGAACCTGCTCCTCAATAACCTCCTGCAGCGGGCAGGCTGCGGTGGTCAGAGTCAGGTCCAGAATGAGGGTTCCATCCTCATCCCAGCGCAGACCGTAGAGCAGACCGAGGTCAACAATATTGACGCCGAGCTCCGGGTCAATGACCTCCTTGAGGGCTTCCTCAATCTCTTCCTGAGGAACACGACCCTGCACAGTCTCAGTCATAGTCCTATCTTTCTGTCAGAATCCGGTAGGAGAAGAAGCTTACTTCTTACCCACGTAAGCTACGTAGCCCTCTTCTTCCAGGCGGTCAGCCAGCTCGGGGCCGCCCTGGTCAACCATCTTGCCGTCCACGAACACGTGCACGAACTGCGGCTTGATGTAGCGCAGGATGCGGGTGTAGTGGGTAATCAGCATGACGCCCATGTCGTTCTCGTCGTGCGCACGGTTAACGCCCTCAGACACGATCTTCAGTGCGTCAACGTCCAGACCGGAGTCGGTCTCGTCCAGGATGCCGAACTTGGGCTTGAGCAGCTCCAGCTGAAGGATTTCGTGGCGCTTCTTCTCACCACCGGAGAAGCCCTCGTTCACGTTACGTGCGATGAACGCGGGGTCGATCTCCAGGTTCTTCATGGCTTCCTTAACGTCCTTGGTCCAGGTACGCAGGGAGGGAGCCTTGCCGTCCACAGCGGTCTTAGCGGAACGCAGGAAGTTGGACATGGTCACGCCGGGGATCTCGACCGGGTACTGCATAGCCAGGAACAGGCCTGCGCGTGCACGCTCGTCCACGCTCATCTCGGTGATGTCCTCACCGTCGAGCAGGATCTGACCGGAGTCAACCTGGTACTTGGGGTGACCAGCGATGGTGGAAGCCAGAGTGGACTTACCGGAACCGTTCGGGCCCATGATGGCGTGAATCTCGCCCGAGTTGATGGTCAGGTTAACGCCCTTCAGGATGGGCTTGGTGGTTTCGTCGTCGAGGATAACCGAGACGTGAAGGTCCTTGATTTCAAGGGTAGACATTGATTTCTCCTGGTAAAGCTTAGTTGTTGCTGAGGGCGAGCTCTGCCTCAAGGGCCTCGGTGAGCTGCTCTTCAAGTTCGGGAACACGAATCTGCTGAATGATCTCGTTCAGGAAGCCGCGCACGACCAGACGGCGTGCCTCAGCCTCCGGAATACCGCGAGCCTGCAGGTACCACAGGTGCTGCTCATCGAGCTGGCCGGTGGTGGATGCGTGGCCGGCGCCCTCAATCAGGCCGGTCTCAATCTCCAGGTTCGGCACGGAGTCGGCGCGGGGGCCAACTTCCAGCAGCAGGTTACGGTTCAGCTCGTAGGTGTCGGTGCCTTCTGCATCCTTACCAATCAGAACGTCACCAACCCATACGGAGTGCGCACCCTTACCCTGCAGCGCGCCCTTGTAGGTCACGCGGGACTTGCAGTTGGGTACGGAGTGGTCCACGAACAGGCGGGACTCAATGTGCTGACCTGCGTCTACGAAGTACAGGCCGTACATTTCAGTCTCAGCGCCGGGAGCGGTGAACTTGGTGGAGGGGGTCACGCGCACCAGGTCGCCGCCGAGGGACACCACAACGTGCTTGAAGCGTGCGTTGCGGCCCAGCTTAGCGTAGTGTGCGGAAGCGTGGATTGCGTCGTCAGCCCACTGCTGCACGGAAACAACGTTCAGCTCAGCCTCGTCGTTCACCACGAACTCAACGTTCTGTGCCAGGATGGTGGAGCCGGTGTGGCGCAGAACCACGACAGCCTTCGAGAAGGGCTTAGCCTCAATCACGATGTGCTGTGCGGCAGCCTCGTTGCCGGTGCCGGTGATGTCGATTTCCACGTGCTCAGCCAGTTCAGCTTCGGCGGGGATGGTCACCACGGTTGCTTCGGTGAAGCTGGACCACGCGTTCGCTGCCACACGGTCCTCGGGGATACCCGCGGAGCCGATGCGTGCGTCCTCGCGGGAGACGGTCTCAACCTGAACCTGCTCGGGTGCAGTAATCTGCGGTGCCGGTGCGGTGCCGGTCAGCTTCTCCAGGTGCAGGCCGCCCAGACGCTTCAGCGGGGTGAAGCGCCAGTCCTCTTCACGACCGGTCAGGGGCGCGAAGTCCTCCACGTTGTAGGAGGTCTTACGCTCTGCACGGGATGCTTCGAGTACCTTCTGGACGTTGTTCGGGTTGGAGCCCTGGTGGTGTGCCTCGGTGGCGCGCAGCAGGGTGTCATCGTGGGCGAACTCGGTGGCGAGCTTCTCGCCCTCCTGGTCCATGCCGGGGATGATCGGGGAGTGGTAACCCAGGGTTTCTTCGTTGGTCGGCATTAGCCCACAGATCCTTCCATCTGAAGTTCGATCAGGCGGTTCAGTTCGAGTGCGTACTCCATCGGCAGCTCGCGGGCGATAGGCTCAACGAAGCCGCGGACGATCATCGCCATTGCTTCTTCTTCGCTCAGGCCGCGCTGCATCAGGTAGAACAGCTGGTCCTCGGAGACGCGGGAAACGGTCGCCTCGTGACCCATGGTCACATCGTCCTCGCGGACATCCACGTAGGGGTAGGTGTCGGAGCGGGAGATGGTGTCCACCAGCAGTGCGTCACAGACCACGGAGGACTTGGAGTGCTTAGCGCCCTCACGAACCTGAACCAGGCCACGGTATGCGCTACGGCCGCCGTTACGTGCCACGGACTTGGACACAATGGTCGAGGAGGTGTTCGGCGCAATGTGAACCATCTTCGAACCGGTGTCCTGGTGCTGACCCTCACCCGCGAATGCGATGGACAGGGTCTCACCCTTAGCGTGCTCACCGACCATGTAAACAGCCGGGTACTTCTGGGTGACCTTCGAACCGATGTTGCCGTCCACCCATTCCATGGTGGCGCCCTCGTGCGCAACCGCACGCTTGGTCACCAGGTTGTAGACGTTGTTCGACCAGTTCTGGATGGTGGTGTAGCGAACGCGTGCGTTCTTCTTCAGCACAATCTCAACCACTGCGGAGTGCAGGGAGTCGGACTTGTAGATGGGGGCGGTGCAGCCCTCAATGTAGTGAACGTAGGAGTCTTCGTCCGCAATGATCAGGGTGCGTTCGAACTGGCCCATGTTCTCGGTGTTAATGCGGAAGTACGCCTGCAGCGGGATCTCAACGTGAACTCCCGGGGGAACGTACACGAAGGAGCCACCGGACCATACGGCGGTGTTCAGCGCGGAGAACTTGTTGTCACCAATCGGGATGATGGAGCCGAAGTATTCCTTGAACAGTTCGGGGTATTCGCGCAGACCGGTATCGGTGTCGACGAAGATCACGCCCTGCTTCTCCAGGTCCTCACGGATCTGGTGGTACACGACCTCAGACTCGTACTGTGCAGCCACACCCGCGACGAGGGAGTTACGCTCCGCCTCGGGAATGCCCAGACGCTCGTAGGTGGTGCGGATGTCCTCGGGCAGTTCCTCCCAAGAAGCCGCCTGACCCTCGGTCGAGCGCACGAAGTACTTGATGTTGTCGAAGTCGATTTCGGAAAGATCCGCACCCCAGGTGGGCATGGGCTTACGCTCGAAGAACTTCAGCGCCTTCAGACGCATATCCAGCATCCACTGGGGTTCGTTCTTCTTCGCAGAGATGTCGCGCACGACATCCTCGTCCAGGCCGCGCTTTGCTACCTGGCCTGCTTCGTCGGAGTCTGCCCAACCGTACTCGTAGTTGCCAATGCCCTCGAGTTCGGGGTTCATCTCCAGGATCTCTGAAATGACGGTGTCGTTGGCGTTCTGCCCAACTTTCTCAGTCATTACGGCCTTTCTTCGATGGTTATTACATTTCTCGCCGCCACCTGCCGGTTGCAGGCGCGGTAGTTTTAGGGGGCTGAAGCCGCGCTCGACCACGGCGTTTAACGCAGCGTGGGGCGGGCGGGTTTCAGCGTGCGAGTCGCGCCCCTTGAGGGGTTCATCGGGGTGCGCCGCGGGGTACTGCGGTAAGCGTTACGCGGAAGGTTTCTCTAGGAATAAGTTTCTCTAGGATTCTTCTGCGTTCTTCTCACCCTCGGCGGTGACACGGTTCAGGGGCACGTGCGTGGTACACACGTGAGCACCCGAAGCCATGGTTGAAAGCCTACGGACATCAACGCCGAGCAGGTCAGAAATAATCCCGGTTTCCTGCTCGCAGAACACTTGGAAGTCTCCAGCGAGGTCGCGTACCGGGCAGTGACCCTGACAGAGCTGAATACTTGCCAGAAAATGCTCGGGAACGGTTCGCCCTGCAGGAGGCGCGGTGACCTGAGCGGTCGCCACGAAACCGTCCTTGCTCATTGCCTCTGCGAGCGCCTGCGCTCTGGCTGCCACGTCATCACCGGCGGCTTCTACGACGGGTCGGTAGCGGGCTTCCATTTCTGCGGCGCGGGCGGAGGCGAAAGCTTCGAGGGCTTCCTGCCCAACCGTGTCGCGGAGCATTTGCAGGGCGTCGCGGGCGATGATGAGGTAGTCGTTGCCGAGGCGTTCGTGGCCCTGGGGGGCGATCACGTAGCGGCGGGCGGGTCGGCCAGCTCCGGCGCCGTGCTTTTTGATGGGCGCAACCTCGATCATGTTGTTGGATTCGAGGGCGTCGAGGTGGCGGCGTACCGCTGCGGGGGTGAGGCTGAGGAGCTCACCGAGGGTTGCTGCGGATACGGGGCCGTTATTGAGGACTTCTCGCAGGACGCGGTCCCTGGTGCGTTCTTCTGCCTCGGCTTTGCGCTTGGATGTGCGTGCCGCGGAGGACTTTGTACTGGAAGCACCAGTAGAGCCCGAGGCGGCGGTTCGGTTGCCGTTTCGGGTCTGCGCCTCGTTCGTTGAGGCGCGCTGAGAGGTCTTATTCACGGAATACACAAATAAAGTATGTCCTAATTAGCTTTTCTTTGGCTAGTTAGGTACCCCTACTTGATAACTTTTCAACCTGAAGGTGAACATTTGAGTCGTAACGGGTGTGCCTTAAACGTGAGTTAGGGCATAAGATGAAAGGTGCACACACGCTCATTCATCGAAAAACTCGAAAGTGACTGTCTATGGAGACCACCACCGCGGGCCAGCAGGACCACCCGGGGCGTGCATCCGCCGCACCAACGGCGCGCACTGAGCACCACACGGAGCCCAGCGCCTCCCCCACCGCACGACGACGCATCATCGCAGAAGAACCAGCGCTTAGCATTAAAGACCTCATCAAAGAGTTCAAGCCCTCACGCGCCTTCCGCACCAAATACCCCGAACGGCTCACCGCCAGCGGGCTCTACCGCGCCGTCAACAAGGTCAACCTGCGCGTCTTCCCCGGTGAAGTAGTCGTCCTGCTCGGTGCTAATGGCGCCGGCAAAACCACGACCCTCGCCTGCGCCCAGGGCCTGCTCAAGCCCACCCGCGGTACCGTGCGCCTCCTCGGCGAAAACCCGCTGCAGGCGGACCCGGAGCTACGCGCCAAGGTCGGCATTATGCTCCAGGATGGCGGCCTACCCAACGCTATGCATCCCATTCCGCTGCTCGAGCACATCTCGACCATGTACACCGACCCGTACCCGGTCGAAGAGCTCGCAGAACGCCTCGGCATTGACGCTTTTAACGGCACCACGATTCGCCGTCTCTCGGGTGGTCAGAAGCAGCGAGTCTCCCTTGCCGCCGCCCTCATCGGCCGCCCGGACGTGCTCTTCCTTGACGAGCCCTCCGCGGGCCTCGACCCTCAATCCCGCAACGTTGTCTTCGACATTATTCGTGAACAGCGTGAACTCGGAACCGCCATCGTGCTCACCACGCACCTGATTGATGACGCGCAGAAACTCGCCGATTACGTCTACATCATTGAAAACGGCACCACGGTTCAGGAAGGCACCGTCTCCGAGCTCATCGCCAGCGACGGCACGAACCGCCTGCAGTACACCCTGGATGCTCCCACCCCCACCCGTGAGCAGCTGTTGCCCGCGCATCTACGCGCCGGTGTGGAGCTCATCGAGAAGGTGCCCTACACCCCGGCTCGCGACGGCGCGCCCTCTGTGCCCGGCGAGTACGAACTGGTCGGCACGCTGCGCCCCGAGCACCTGGCGGCGTTCACCTCCGCGCTCGCCGAGCGTTACCTCATGCCTATTTCTCTGACCATGGAACCGAAGACTCTTGAGGATGTCTTCCTCGACATTTCAGGACGTGATATCCGATGAGCAACACCGCACGCAGCAACAACGAGCGAGCAGAACTTCAGGCAGAAGAACGCGAAATGGAAGAACGCGGCGTAAACACCCGCCCCAAGGTCTCTTCCATTGACGAGGATGAGGAGTACATTCCCCCGCGCGCAAACTACCCGCTCGTGCGCGTCATCGAGCAGGGCCGCTACGAGACCATGGCGATGCTCCGCAACGGCGAGCAGCTGATGCTGAACATTATTTTTCCCGTCATGGCGCTCATTGCGTTGAGGTTCACGGGCCTGATTGATGAGTACGCGAACTCGGTTGGCGTATCCCGCATGGATGCGGCGGTTCCCGGCGTTCTGGCGCTCTGCGTGATTTCTACGGCGCTGTCCGGTCAGGGCATTGCGACGGGTTTTGATCGCCGCTACGGCGTGCTGCGATTCTTGGCGACCACTCCCCTGGGCCGCAACGGTCTGATTATGGGCAAGTGCATTGCGGTGCTGGTGGTCGTGGCGATTCAGTTCACGCTGGTTGCGGTGCTCGGCTACGGTCTGGGCTGGCGCCCGGACGCTATCGCCGTCTCGCGCTCCATCATCACGATGCTCATGGGTGCCGGCGCGTTTACGGCGCTGGGCCTACTCATCGCCGGTACGGTGCGTGCGGAGGCGACCCTCGCCATCGTGAATATTGCCTGGGTGATTCTTGCCGGTGCCGGCGGCGTGGTGTTCCCGCTCAAGTCCTTCCCCGACTGGTACGCCGGGGTTGTGGCATGGTCCCCCTCGGCGGCTCTGGGAGATGCGTTGCGCGGCAACTTCATTCAGCATCAGTGGCTTGCCGAACCGCACTGGGTAATCATCGTGTGGACCGTGGTCATTGGTTTTATTGCCTCGCGCAAGTTCAAGTGGTCTGACTAGCTCAGGTGGTCTGACTAGAGGCGGTTTAAAGCAACCGCAGGTTAAAAAGGCGGGCGCCGGATATGTTTCCGACCATATCCGGCGCCCATTTATTTAACACAAACCTTTAGCCTCAACCACACACAACGTGCACGGTCAGAGACTAAAAGATAGCACCCTTCTCCAGAACCTTATATCTCGCCACCACAGCAAGATAATCATCAGTTCCCACGCGGAGGAGGGGCTTCAATCACCGAGATGCAGACCGACCCAACCACTGTTTCGGTCCGCAACCTTCCTGCTCAACCTTAACATGAGCTTCACCACTTACACAAAAATTGTTACGTTACTGAACAATATTCAGCGCATAGCCCAGAAACACAGCTCAAACGTTCACCGTGAAATCCGCGAAGCCCGCACTGTGCCGTCGCCTTTTCTCCATCTCAGCCCCGTATCACCCTGTGAATGTCTGCATTCACACACCGGATACTGCCGCCCAGTGAACTATCCTGTTAAAACGAAAGGGTCGAAACAACTCTCCGGACGCCCCGCACACAGCACCCGTGTGCCCCGCACCTACCCGGGTACCTACCGGCGCGGGAATAAGCACCCCCGAAGGCACGTTACACCCGATGAACAGCGCGCTAGCACAAGCCTGCTGGCGCATCCACTCACGTTGTGAAAGGACACCCACGTGGCAGAGAACTTCCAGTGGACAGAAACCGACCAGCGCGCCGTAGATACCGCACGTATCCTCGCCGCAGACGCCGTAGAAAAGGTCGGATCCGGCCACCCCGGCACCGCAATGAGCCTGGCGCCGGTCGCCTACCTGCTCTTCCAGAAGGTCATGAACCAGGATCCCTCCGACGACCGCTGGGAAGGCCGTGACCGCTTCATCCTCTCCCCCGGCCACACCTCCCTCACCCTGTACACTCAGCTGTTCCTCGGCGGCTACGGCCTGGAAATGAAGGACCTGGAAGCCCTGCGCACCTGGGGTGCCCTCACCCCCGGCCACCCCGAATACAAGCACACCAAGGGTGTAGAAATCACCACCGGCCCGCTCGGCCAGGGCCTGGCATCCGCCGTTGGTTTCGCCTACGCACAGCGCCGTATGCGCGGCATGTTCGACCCCGAAGCAGCACCGGGCACCTCCCCCTTCGACCACCACGTCTACGTCATCGCCTCCGAAGGTGACGTGCAGGAAGGCGTCACCGCCGAGGCGTGCGCGCTCGCAGGTCATCAGGAGCTCGGCAACCTGATCGTCGTCTGGGACCGCAACCACATCTCCATTGAGGAAGACACCGACGTTGCCTTCACCGAGGACGTAGCAAAGCGCTACGAGTCCTACGGTTGGGATGTTCAGCGCGTGGACTGGACCCGCACCGGCGACTACGTTGAGGACGTCGCAGAACTGTACGCCGCTATTGAGCGTGCGAAGGCTGTCACCGACAAGCCCTCCTTCATTGAGCTGCGCACCATCATCGGCTACCCTGCACCCACCAAGCAGAACACCGGCGCAGTGCACGGCTCCAAGCTCGGTGCTGAAGAGGTTGCTGCGACCAAGGAACTGCTCGGCTTCGACCCCGCCAAGAGCTTCTTCATCGAGGAGAACGTCCTGGCACACACCCGCCAGCTTGTTGAGCGCGGCGCCGCAGCGCACAAGGCATGGGACGAAAAGTTCGAGGCATGGGCCAAGGCTAACCCCGAGCGCGCCGAACTGTACAAGCGCCTCGTCGCAGGCGAACTGCCCGCAGACTACAAGGCTGCCTTCCCCGTGTTCGAGGCTGGCACCTCCGTGGCAACCCGCGCGGCTTCCGGCACCGTCATCAACGCTATCGCTGAGACCTTCCCCGAACTGTGGGGCGGCTCCGCTGACCTCGCCGGTTCGAACCTGACCACCATCAAGGGCGCGGAGTCCTTCAACCCGGCATCGCGCAGCACCGAAGACTGGACCGGCAGCCCCTACGGCCGCGTGCTGCACTTCGGTATTCGCGAGCAGGCTGCCGCAGCAATCGTCAACGGCATCGTGCTCTCCTCCCCGACCCGCGCGTTCTCGGGCACCTTCTTCGTGTTCTCCGACTACCAGCGCCCGGCTGTTCGCCTCTCCGCGCTGATGGGCGTTCCCGCACTGTACGTGTGGACCCACGACTCCATCGGTGTGGGCGAGGACGGCCCCACCCACCAGCCGATCGAGCACCTCTCCTCCCTGCGCGCTATCCCCGGCTTCGACGTGGTTCGCCCCGCGGACGCTAACGAAACCGCCGTCGCATGGCGCACCATCCTGGAGAAGTCCGACCGCCCCGCAGGTATCGTGCTCTCCCGCCAGAACCTGCCCGTCTGGGCTCGTGAAGACGTGCACGCAGACGCCGAGGGCGAGAAGTTCGCTTCCGCTGAGGGCACCGCACGCGGCGGCTACATCATGGCTGACACCGAGGGCACCCCGGACGTCATCCTGATCGCTACCGGTTCCGAGGTTGAGCTGGCCGTTCAGGCTCGCGCAACCCTCGCCGAGCAGGGCATCGCGGCTCGCGTGGTCTCCATGCCTTCGCGTGAGTGGTTCGCTGAGCAGAGCGAGGAGTACCGCGAGTCGGTTCTGCCCTCCTCGGTTGCAGCACGCGTCTCCGTCGAGGCTGGCCTGGCGATGAGCTGGTACGACCTGCTCGGCACCGCCGGCCGCGCCGTATCCATCGAGCACTTCGGTGCATCCGCCGATGCGAAGACCCTGTACCGCGAATTCGGTATCACCGCGGAGGCTGTCGTGGCTGCCGCTAAGGATTCCATCGAGGCCGCTAAGTAGGCAATAACAACGCCGCGGTAACTGCCGCGCACACTGCGCTCCCCCTGTACGGGTGGGGTGCGGACGCAACGGGTAGGCTCCGGCTGACCGCTCAGCCGGAGCCTCCCGCCGCCCAGAAGATTTCACTGATATCTCAAATTTCAATTTCGACAAAGAATCGTAGGTTTTCACATGTCTGAGTCCACTCAGAAGCTTTCCGACGCCGGTGTCTCCATCTGGCTTGACGACCTCTCCCGTGAGCGTCTGACCAGCGGCAACCTTGCCGAACTCATCAAGACCCACAACGTCGTCGGTGTGACCACCAACCCCACCATCTTCGCTGGCGCGCTCTCCAAGGGCGCCGCATACGCTGAGCAGATGCGTGAGCTTGCCGCCGCCGGCGCAAGCGTTGAAGAGGCAGTCTTCGCCGCAACCTGCGACGACGTACGCGCAGCCTGCGATGTGTTCGCACCCGTCTACAAGGCGTCCAACGGTTTTGACGGCCGCGTCTCCATCGAGGTTGACCCCCGCCTGGCACGCGATGCCGAAGGCACCGCCAAGATGGCACGTGAACTCTACAAGCGCGTGGGCCGCGAAAACGTCATGATTAAGATCCCCGCAACCCAGGAAGGCCTGCGCCCCATCGCGGAGACCCTGGCTGCTGGCATCAGCGTGAACGTGACCCTGATCTTCTCTCTGACCCGCTACCGCGAGGTCATCAACGCCTACATGCTCGGCCTGGAGCAGGCGCTGGAGAACGGTAAGGACCTGTCCACCATCCACTCGGTCGCATCCTTCTTCGTCTCCCGCGTAGACACCGAAATCGATGCACGCCTCGAAGCTGCCGGCGGCGACGCTGTGCAGCTCAAGGGCAAGGCAGGCCTGGCAAACGCACGCCTCGCCTACGAGGTGTTCGAGGAAATGTTCTCCTCCGAGCGTTGGGCACGTCTGCAGGCACACGGCGCGAACGTACAGCGCCCGCTGTGGGCATCCACCGGTGTGAAGGACCCCTCGCTGCCGGACACCCTGTACGTCACCGGCCTGGTTGCACCCAACACCGTGAACACCATGCCCGAGGCAACCCTGAACGCTGTTGCCGATCACGGCGAGGTTACCGGCAACACCATCGTGCCGAACTACTCCGAGTCCAACAAGGTTCTGGACGCTATCTCCGTTCACGTCTCCTACCCGGAGGTCGTGGAGAAGCTCGAGGTTGAGGGCCTGTCCAAGTTCGACGTCTCCTGGGAAGAGCTGCTGCAGACCGTCCGCGAGGCACTCGAGCAGGCTAAGTAGAACCAGGCGACACAGCCGAATCTACAGCTGCTGAAATTCGGAAGCCACTGAAGTTCAGCAGCCGCTGAAATATAGCGCATGACCAATGCGTTCCCGGTGTGCACCACCCGACGCACACCAACCGATATGCACGCCCACCATATTGTGGGCACAGCACCAATCCGCCGGGATTCTCGTAGAGATTCTGCCCAGGATTCCCGCAGGGCTTCACCGCCCGAGGCGTCCCAGAGAATCTCGGCGGGTTAGGTGCCCCTCATATCGTCCCGTCAAAAACCGGTACAATACAGGGTACACACCTTCCAGAATGCGGCATCGCCTCCGCGCGACAAGGTACGAACCGCGCGCCGCACGAACCAACCAAGGCAATCAAAGGAATATATTGTGACTATCGGTCATGAAGCGAACCCTCTCAGGGACACTCGCGACCGCCGCATTACCCGCATTGCGGGGCCGTCCGCGCTCGTCTTCTTTGGCGTAACCGGTGACCTGGCCCGCAAGAAGCTGCTTCCGGCAGTGTATGACCTCATGAACCGCGGTTTGCTCCCGCCGAGCTTCGGCCTCGTCGGCTTCGGCCGCCGCCCCTGGAGCGATGACGACTTCCGCGCCTACGTGCGTGAATCTGTTGAGGCAAACGCCCGCACCCCCTTCCGCGAGGACGTATGGAACCAGTTCCAGCAGGGCATGCGATTCGTTGAAGGTGCCTTCAACGACGACGCAGCCTATGAACAGCTCAAGAACACCCTCGCCGAACTCGACGAGCGTGGCGCTCACGGCAACCACGCCTTCTACCTCTCCATCCCCCCGAAGGCATTCGAGCAGGTCCTCACCAAGCTCGCCGAACACGACCTCGCATCGCGCGATAACGACACCGTCAACCCCGTCGACGGTTGGCGCCGCGTGGTCATTGAGAAGCCCTTCGGTCACAACCTTGAGAGCGCACGCGAACTGAACTCCATCGTGGAGGCAGTCTTCCCGCCCGACGCAGTATTCCGCATCGACCACTACCTGGGCAAGGAAACCGTGCAGAACATCCTGGCGATGCGTTTCTCCAACCAGATGTTCGAGCCCCTCTGGAACTCCCACTACGTGGATCACGTCCAGATCACCATGGCAGAAGACATCGGCATCGGCTCCCGCGCAGGCTACTACGACGGCGTGGGTGCGGCCCGCGACGTCATCCAGAACCACCTGCTGCAGCTGCTCGCCCTTACCGCCATGGAAGAGCCCCTCAGCCTCGACGCTAAGCACCTGCGCGCCGAGAAGGCGAAGGTCCTCGAAGCAGTCCGTATCGACGACCTGCCGAGCTCCTTTGCACTCGGCCAGTACGCCGCAGGCTACCAGGGCGGCGAGCACGTCAACGGCTTCTTCGACGAGAACGACATCCCCGCAGACTCCCGCACCGAAACCTTCGCAGCGCTGAAGGTGTCCATCGCAAACCGCCGCTGGGAAGGCACCCCCTTCTACCTGCGCGCCGGCAAGCGCCTGGGCCGCCGAGTCACCGAAATCGCCGTGGTCTTCAAGAAGTCCTCCGACCGTCTCTTCGGCGAACGTGAAAACCCGCAGGTCGGCCAGAACGCCATCGTCATCCGCGTGCAACCCGACGAAGGCATGACCATCCGATTCTCCGCGAAGGTGCCCGGCACCCAGATGGAAATCCGCGACGTCAACATGGACTTCGGCTACGGCCACTCCTTTACCGAAGAGTCCCCCGAAGCCTACGAGCGTCTCATCCTGGACGTTCTGCTCGGCGAGCCGCCGCTGTTCCCCCGCCACGAAGAAGTTGAGCTCTCCTGGAAGATCCTCGACCCCTTCGAAGAGTACTGGGAAGAAAACCGCATTAAGCCTGAACCCTACGAGTCCGGTTCGTGGGGTCCGCGTTCAGCACACGAGATGCTTGAGCGTGACAACCGCGCTTGGAGGCGCCCGTGATCTCGCACCTGCATAACACCACCGTTTCCGCTATCAACAAGGAACTGAGCCACCTGACTGCCGCCAACGGTAGCCTCAGCAGCGGACGAGTTCTCACCCTCGTTGTTCTCGCGGAAAAGGGCCACTCCCGCGAAGCAATGCGCGCCGCAATTCGTGCCTCCCACGAACACCCGAGCCGCATTATTGTGCACATCTCTCACGACCCGCTCGACCCCGACCAGCTGGATGCAGAAATCCACCTCGGTGGCGACACCGGCGCATCCGAGATGATTGTTCTGCGCGGCTGGGGTAGCGCATCTCGCCCGACCGAAGCACTGATCTCCGGTCTGCTGCTGCCGGACTCCCCGATTGTGGTCTGGTGGCCGCACTCGGTGCCCGAGAACCCGGCACAGCACTCCATCGGTCGTATCGCGCAGCGTCGCATTACCGACTCTGCACGCGCCGACGACCCGAAGGAAGCGCTACGCAAGCTCACCGACGTATTCCGTGCAGGCGACACCGACCTGGCGTGGACCCGCCTCACCCTGTGGCGCACCCAGCTGGCAGCGCTCATGGAGCAGATGCCTTCCTCCCCCGTGCGCCGCGTGGTTGTGTGGGGTTCGAGCAAGTCCCCGTCCGTGGTGCTGCTCGGTACGTGGCTCGGCTGGAAGCTTGAAGCACCCGTGCACCTCGCCACCATTGGCGCGGCAAACCGCGGCCTGTACCGCGTCAGCATTGAGCGTGAAGACGGTTCCGTGACGATGTTCCGCCCCGGTATTTCCGTGGCGACCATTTCCACCCCGTACGCGCCCGATCAGCAGATTGCGCTGCCGGTGCGTACCCTCGCCGAGTGCATCTCTGAGGAGCTGCGCCGCCTCGACCCGGACGACACCTACGGTGACGTGCTGAAGCAGGCGCTGCGCACCGTAACCCTCGTGGACGATACCTGCCAGCCTGAAGACATGCTGGACCTCGAAGAATACCCGGAGGTTTTCGATGCCTAAGATTCAGAACATGGGCGCATCCACCCCCGTCCTGGTGGCGCACCCGACCCGCGACGCTCTCGCAGCGGACGCGGTGACCCGCATCCTCGACATCATTGAGCACGTGCTCTCTGAGCGCACGATCGCCCACATTTCGCTGACCGGCGGCACCATGGGTATCGCCACCCTGAAGGCGTGGGCCGAGAACGAGCGCGTGAAGGATATCGACTGGTCGCGCGTGCACTTCTGGTTCTCCGATGAGCGTTTCGTGCCCGAGCGTAGCCCCGAACGTAACGACGGTCAGGCTATTGAGGCACTGCTCGCTCCTCTGCTCTCGCACGGCTTGGTTGTGGGTAACGTGCACCGCATGGGTCCGTCCGATATTTTCACCGGCCTTGAGGCTGCCGCCGAGCACTACGCTTTTGAGATGCGCGACTACGCTGGTTCCGCGCCGGCTATGAGCGTGCAGATGCCTGAGGGCGCAACCGAACTGCCGCTGGCTGGCGGTCACGGTGGCGGCGCAGGTCACGAACACGGCGGCTCCGGCGGCTGTGGTTGTGGCGGCGGCGGTTGCGGTTCGTCCGCTCCTGAGCAGTCCATCGAAGAGACCACTCTCGAAGACTTTGACGCTGAGGCTGCTGAGGCTTCCGAATCCGCCGGCGGTTGCGGATGCGGCGGCGGAGGCTGCGGTGGTGGCGGCCAGTGGCCCGCACCGGTCTTTGACATCACCCTGCTGGGTATGGGTCCGGACGGCCACATCGCGTCCCTGTTCCCGGGACGTAAGCAGGTTCTGCTGGGTACCGGTCTGCCGGAGGATCCGGTTGAGGGCGGTAAGGCTGTGACCGTGATGGTTTCTGATTCGCCGAAGCCGCCGGCTGAGCGCGTGTCGGTGACCCTGCCGATTATCAACAATTCCCGCAACGTCTTCTTCCTCATCACCGGTGAGGATAAGCAGGATGCGACCAGCCGCCTGCTGGCTGGTGCCAAGCTGGACGCTGAGGACCTGAATGCGGAGCTGCTGCTGGAGACCCCGGCGGTGGGTGCGCGCGGTAAGAAGCAGACCCTGATTTTTGCTACTGAGGAGTCGCTGGCTCCTGAGAACCGCCCGTAAGGTTCGGTTCTGAACTGCACTGGATAAAGGGTGGAGCCCCGGATAGGTGACTATCCGGGGCTCCACCCTTTTCTATGCCGCGCGCTACTTCTCAGGGGCGGCAGGACTCTGCGGCTCCTCCGAGTCGTCCGCCTCGAAGCCCACGTACAGTGCCGCCAACGACGGAACCGTCGCCTCCAGCACCTGCTGCGCCTCCTCAGCGGTCGGGGCGAGCTTCGCGCCGGTCAGCTGCAGGTACTCGCGCACCGTCATAGGCTGCGCCCAGTCAAAGTGCTCACGCACGGCAGTGATGTTCGCGCCAGACTGCAACACGTTAATACCGTGGGCAAGACCAATATCCGTCACCTTCACGATGGCGTCGGTCTCCTCCGGGATGTCGTACGGGTCGCGGTTCTGCAGATCCACGATGAACGGCAGCACACCGCGGCTCTCAGCGCGCAAGGTGAACTTGGTGTGCACCTGGCTCACCTCGTGCACCTCACCCACACCCACGGCGGGAACCACCATGAAGCCCGCCTGCAGGTCGTTCACCGCGGCCAGGGTGCGTGCCTCCCCGAAGCCGGAGTACAGCTGCACCACCGGCACGAGGTAGCACACCTCCGCCTTGAGCGCCTTGCGAGCCTCAATGTCGATGTACTCCCAGGCGCCACCGGTACCGTCGGTAATGTCACCCGAATGGTGCGCGTAAATGGCGCCCTGGCTGTTCTTCACGGTCTGCGACCAGTAGCTGATCTTGTCCATGTAGTTGCCTTCGGCGTCGAACATCATCAGCGACAGGTCAATGTCCACGCCCTCATCCCAGAAGCAGAAGAGGCGGATCACGCCGGTGGGCGGCAGGTGCACCGTCGAGGTGTTGTAGCGGCCCATACCGTCCAGGGAGGGGCGGGCGCTGCGGGTGTTCAGCGGCATGACCATGTCCCCCACCTGCTCGGGCAGGTAGATGCTGGTCTCGGCAAGGCGGCCGGACAGACCAATCTCAACCAGGCGTTCCAGCAGGTCCAGCACCGCCGGGCTGTACTCGCGCGCCGGAATCATGGTGGCGATGCCGGTCTTGGACAGGTTCATGCGCTGCGGGGCGGCAGGCTGATCCTTCTGAGCTGATGCCTTGCGGCGCTCCTCGCGCTGGCTCGCGGGGCTCTCGGAACCGACCGGAATGGACGGTAGCGGGTTCTCCGGACCGGAATTATCCCCAAAGAACGAACCCAGCGGGTTCGGGATGCCCGCGTTCTGCATGATGTTCTGAACCCTCGCGACGCCCTCCGGGTTGCGGCGCGCGTTGTCAGCGAGCTCCCGGTCCTCCTGCACCGCCACCGGGTTGGCGGGGCGTTCCTTCGGCGGGTTCGCGAGCGCGTTACGCTGCAGGGTCACCAGGTTACGAATCTGAACCAGGATGGGCGCGGAAACGCGCGGCGCCACGGCGGCAAACGCGTCAAAGATGACCTGCTGGCCGGGGCTCGGGGCGGTGTCAATGCCGTAGCGCGGCGCCTCGAAAGCGGTCAGGGCGCGCACCAGCTGGCGCGCAAAAACGCCCGGGCGGGTGGAGAGCAGGCGAGCCACGTTCTGCGCATCCCGGGTTGCGTAGGCGCGGTCCACCAGCGACTCGAAGCTGTACACCTCACCGCGGTACAGGTCGTCAGCCCAGCGGCTCAGCGCGGTCAGCGAGGGGTAGTCTCCGGGGTGAATCGCCTTGACGAGGCGCTTGTACATTTCAGCTGCGGGCGCGCTGTCGTAGCGGGCACCGACCGGGTCAGCTTCAATGATGCGGTTGAGCAGGTGTGCGATGCGGGTGCGTTCGCTACGGCGTAACTTCAGGCGCGGGGCGCGGCTCAGGCTCAGGTCGCCCACCGTGCCGTTGAACCGCAGGCGCGAGTAGGCGGCGGCGAGGGCGAGCGCCTCCTTCATGGTGTACAAGTGCTCAGCGTCTTCGGGGTGCAGGCATGCGGCGATGAACACGCGGTTCTCGCGGCTGGTGTTCTCCGGTCGGGCAGCTGGCAGGGCGTCATGCTGGGCGAGGAAGCGGCGCAGCGCCACCAGGTCGCGCTGGTCGGTCTGGTTGTATACCTGCTGCTGGCCGAGCAGCTGCTGGTAGAGGGCACCCGCCATGATTAGGGCGTTCTGCACGCCGCTGACCATCTGCAGGGGTCGGCGGTTGCGTTCCATACCGATGAGGTTGGTGCGGCTCAGCGGCTGCTGCCACTCGTAGGGCACGTAGTTCTCGGGCAGACCGCCAACGATGCGCTCCGTGCCGTCCGGGTTGTAGTACGGGTTGGAGAGGTAGTGCATGATCTGCTCGGTGTAGCGCTGCTCCTCGGTGAGCGTCAGGGCGCGCAAATCAAAGTCGCGGCGGAACACGCGGCCGGGGCGGTACCCGTACTCGTAGGACCAGATGGTCAAGAACAGGGCAAATTCGTTGGTGCTGACCTTCAACGCCTGGGCGAGGGATTCCTCGCTGAGGGTCAGACCGCAATTGCTCAGGGCGGACACTCGCCCCAGGTCGGTGTCGAATACACCGGCCTGGTGCCGCTCATTAATGCTCGAGTAGTTCGAGCGGTAGTAGGGGCCGTACAGGTCGGTGAAGACGTACACGCCGTAGCGGCGCATCAGGATGAGGCGCACGAGGGGGCTGAGGCCTTCGGGCGCTTCGCCGTGAAGGTATGCGGATTCGTTGAGGTAGGGTGATTCCTGCAGGTAGGGGGATGCGTCGTAGGGGGTAGTCACGGGTCGTCCTTTCCGTTGGTCTCACCCGACTGTCACCGTCGGTGGTGTGTTTATGTTCTTATCGTAGCGGCGTGGGCGCGGGTTGTCGTTGCGTTTGGTCATCGGTGACCTGCGGGGGTGCGTATTCGCCGGGAAACAGGCGGTTACGTCATTCCGTGCGGGGCTCGCCAGTCATCTGCGCCCCGTCATCGCGGTGGGAACGGCGGTTAAAAGAAAAATGGCGGGAAGCGAAGAATCCGACAAATATAAGAAAAAGATATTTCAGAAAGTAGGACTCTTCATGATCCGCCATTACCTATAGAGTACTCCCGCCCCGCGACGGTGGTCAAGCCGTTTCGTCACGGGGCGGTGAGTGCGGTTGGGTGCACGAGGTTTCGTGCACGAGGTTGGGTACACAGGGTTGCGCGCGTAGGGGGGGGGCAGATACGGCGGCGCAGTTACGGGGTGCTCCCCTATGACTCCCCTACCGTGATCTACCCTTCAGTGCCTGCCGGTGAGGTGCCTCCGCCCGAGGTGTCTCCGCTCGAGGTTTCTCCACCCAGCAGGGTGAGCGCGGCTTTGCGGGCGGCAAGCGCCTCCTCAGTCACGCGCGGGGTCACCGCCGCCAGAGCGCGCAGGCTCTTCGCCAGCACCGTGGAGCCCTTCATCTTCGGTTCCAGCTCGGCGGGAATCTCAACCGGCGTGCCGTACAGTTCGGCAAGCTCCACCGCCAGCTTCACGATGGGGGCACCCTGCCTCACCTGCGGAACTAACGGAAGGATTTGGCGCACCGTCTGGAAGACAGACCACCCCGCCAAAGGGCTCAGCGAAGCGGCATCGTTCAACGTCTGCACTAGACGATTCACCCCGAACCAGCCGTGTTCCAGAAGGTACCCGAGCTCGCTGGCGAAAAGGCGCGCGTCCCAGTTGCCGCGGTCTATGAGGGATGCAATCGTCTCCGCCGCCAATGCGCGACGCTCCGCGGCGTGCACCACAGAAGCCCACGCCAGGAAGTTATACGACGGCACACCCAGAGCACGCTCAGCAGCACCGAGCGCCTGCAGAACCTCCTCAAAACCGTGAAGGCGGGAGAACTGATACACGCTCAGCAGCGGCTTATACTGCGCCGCCAGAAGGTCCGGGTTGTGGCGCATCGCCCAGGCGTACCAGCCACATACCAGGGCAACAGACGGCACCTCGGTATGTTCCAGGGAACGCCCCGGATACTCCGCGCAAGCACCAGCCACCGTGTACGCCGCCGCCGTGAACGTGCTCCGTTCCGTAGCGGGTTCCTCCCCCGGCACCTGCCACAGCTCGTAGGTGGAATCATTCACCTCATACTCACCACGCAGAACCTTCGGAAACGCCTCACGGTACGACTTGAAACGAATCACCGTACGCTCAAAAGAGCGCTCCACCGCAGGCAACGGCTCAGCCAGCAGAGGCGCAAAACCCTGCCCAGCCGCGCCCTCGCTGCTATAGGGCTGATCCCCGAACGCAACGCGAAGCTGCTCGTGGAATAGTGCCGTCGGCGACCGGTACGCCCAATATTCGCTACCCTTCCGCGGGTACCCCCTAAAGTAAAAATCAGAAGGCTGAAAACGCCCCACATGCTCCGCTACCGCCGCGGGGTCTGAGGCGTGCACATGCTGGACCAGCAGACGGTACGCCAGATACCGCAACTGGTCGCGACCGTCATGCCAGGCACGACTCAGGTAGCGGCGCAGGTGCTTCTGAAAAACAGGACTGAACTCAATGATCCGCCCCTCCTGATGCGCCCGGTGCAGGTAGGCCAGCAGCGCCGGGATGCGGCGGACAGACTGCTCCCTCTCGTTGAGGTGGTAGAGGGCGAACAGTAGCTCCTCGCAGTCCCGGTCGTCGAGAATAGCATCACGGGTGGCTTCGGAGGCGCACCCAGCCTGCGGCGTTGCTCTGAGGGCGTTGTTCAGCTCAGCGGCTGAGAGCCCAAGGGAAGAGACATCCGGGATCTGCACGCTATGGGGCGGCTGATCTGAGGCGGGCTGAATCGGACTGGGTTGAATCGAACCAGGCTGAATCGAGCCGGGTTGGCTGGACACAGTGCCAGGGCACAGCTTCTGGGCGCGGTCCTTGAGCTCCAGAGGAAGAACCTCCACAGCATCCTGCGCGTAAGCAGACACCTCCCCGGCACGTTCCGGTACCGCCCGGACACTCAACTCAAGCACCTTCAAACCGGCAGTCATCAGCTTCTTCTCACGCCGGAACAGCAACTGCGCGGCGGCAGGTAGCGCCTCCGCCACCAGGGCTTGAAGCTCACCAGCAGTCAGCGGCAGCAGACCGGCAGGGGCAGAACCGCCAGATGGCGCGCAGACTTGCAGAACACTCTGCAGCATCTGCGCACCCACAGCAGCCGTGGTCGCCACCGGCGAAGCCAACAACGCCGGAATTAGCGTACCGTGCCGAGCATAGGATTGCGCCTGCTCCGCCAAAGCCTGCTTACGTTCAGCACCCCGCAGACCCTTCGGGACAGCCGTCAGCACCTCAAAGGCACGCGAGAAAACGCGGGCGTTCTGCGGCGCATAATCACGTAGCGACGCCTGAACGCACTCCTCCTCAATCCGGGCGCGATACTGCGGAAAACGCTCCGCCAAATACACCAGCAAATCATGACCGCAGATGGTCAGCTGAGCATCATAAATAAACCAGATCGCAAAACCATTCGAGGGCATGGCACCCTCCACGGTAAACAGCGCCCAGATTTTTTCCCAGTGTTCCGGATGCTCCCTCAAGAATTCGGCAATCGCCTCATCATCCATAGAACGCATGGAACGACCCGGCACAATACGCCACAGAAACTCCTGCAGGTATTCGGCACTCCACGTCTTCTCAGCCACGCTGGGCTTCCTCAGAGCCTGACTCGAGCAGGGCGAGCGCGGCCTCGCGGGCGGCAAGCGCCTCCTCAGTGACGCGCGGGGTCACCGCAGCCAGGGCACGCAAGCTCTTCGCCAGCACGGTGGATCCCTTCATTTTCGGCTCCAGCTCGGCGGGAATTTCGACCGGCGTGCCGTACAGTTCGGCAAGCTCCACCGCCAGGCGCACATAGTCGCCGCCCTTCGTCAGCCCACCAACCATCGGCAGGAGCAGACGCAGAACCTGCAGCACACGCCAACCCGCCAGAACACCGATGCCCGACACCTCACGAAGGGTCGCCACCAGGCGGTTCGCAAGGACCATCCCGTCCTCCAACGCCCACTTCAGGGTCTCTGCGAAGGTTCCTGTATCCAGCAGGCCCGCCTCAAAGAGTGCCGCAATGGCCTCTGCCGCCGCCAGACGGTACTCAGGGTTCTTCGCGCTCGCCACATAGCCGAGCAGGGTGCAGGTCGGGGCGCCCACCTGCACGGTGGAATCCCTCAGCGCGCGCATCAGCACGGGGACGGGGGTTATGGTCTTCTCCTCAATGCACTGCGAAGCGGCGAACAGGAAGTATGCCGAGAGCAGGTCCGGGTTGTTCTGAAGCAGCCAGGACGCCCACTCGGTGAGCACGATAATATAGTCGCCCCGCCACCCATCGACGCTATCGAGATTCAGTAGGTACACGAAGGGAATCAAGGCGGTGTTAAGAGCTTCGTAGGCGATGGCTTCCTCGGGGCTCATGCCAGCGGTTGCGCGGCTCAGCGCCTCGCGTGCCTCATCCACGGTATCCACGATGTCACCCTTGACCTGCCACATGGGCTGGTACTTCACGAATTCCTCAACGTTAAAGTTTTCGAAACCGGCCTCGCGAAGACGACCCGACCTGCTGGCCTCCTGGTATTCCCAGACTCGATCATTGTCGAGACCACGGTTGAAGCCGCTCCAGGGCATATCCAGGCCAGAAACAGTGCGATAAGTCCAGTCACTGTAGGTAAGCTGACGGGCGGGTAGTGGTGCGCTCAGCAGACGCACCGTGCGTCCTTTCGTGTGGTACTCTCCCCCGGCGGCGACGGCACGCATCTGTTCCCGGAAGATCTCATAGAGGTCACGGTAACCCTTCAACGGCTTATAGTCAGCATTCCAGAGATGGTGTTTATTCTGAATAGTCAGACGTATCATCTCTTCCTTGCTCAGGAGCGCGTTACTCGGGCGAGCTCGTGCGACCATCTCACTACGGTCGGAATACTGCAGGAGCGGCGTCAGCTCGGGTAGCTCCCAGGAATTGCATCCCATGGCCTCGGCGTTAGTATCCAACACGGCGCAGAGGGCAGGCATACACGTAACGTTGTTGTAGTAATATTCGCGGGCAATCTTGAGCAGGGTACGAAGCTGCTGCTGATCCGCCGGTGCAAGCTTGCCGGTCGCGGCAAAGTGGTAAAGACGAGCCAGGTTCTCTCCCCTCGCAACGGGGAGTTCGGCCCCCATGATTTGACCGAGATGGGTGTTCGATTCCTCAATCAGCAGGGCGCAGAACTCGTTCACGTCCGTAATCGGGGTGAACGGCTCATGGTGCGGGGTGCCGGGCAACAGCACCGGCGGCACCTCTACGGAGGCGCCCGCCGCCTCCGCCTCTTCCGCCATGGGCAGGCGGTCTTCGGGCAGGCGGTCTTCGGGCAGGCAGGCTTCAGCGGCACCGCGCAGTTCCAGGGGCAGCACCTCGTAGGCTTCGAGGACGCGGTCGGCAACGTAGTTGGCGAGCGCCAGCTGCTCGGCGGTTTGCGCCTTCTTACGCTTGGCTTTGCTCAAACCGGCGTACTGGGTGGCGATGAGCTTGAGCAGGCGCAGGGCGCCGCGCTGAATCTTCTTTTCGGTGCGGTAGAGGTTCGCGCCGAGTGCGTCGATGAGCTGTTCCAGGTCGACCTGTTCGAGGGGCTGCAGGTCGGGGGTCTTCTGCAGGGCGGCGGGTGCGCAGGCTTTGAGCACGTTCTGCAGCATGGTCTGAGCGAATCCGACGGAGGCGCTGGGTTCCGCGGTGAGGACAGCCATGAGCTGCCCGAAGCGTGCCCGGTTTTCTGCGTCGGTGGGCTGCAGGTCGGTGTAGACGGAGTGGAACGCAGCCGAGTTGAATGCGCTGAAATCGCTGGTCAGGCCGCGTAGCAGGGCGTCCAGAATCTCGTCGCGAATGTCGAAGTATTCGCCCATGAGGCGGCACAGTTCCGCGCTTTCACCCATGTAGTTGCCGTAGCCCTTGAAGAGCACCCCCTCGGTGCGGAAGACCGCCCAGAATTCCTGGTCGAGCAGGGTCATGTCACGGGTAAAGAAGGTCTTGAGCTGGGCGTGATTGCTCGCGCTGCCCTTCTTCACGCAGGGCAGGGCCTCGTGCAGGAAAAGAACCAGGTATTCGGGGGCCTCGCAGCTCAGGTTGCGGGCGCGAAGCAGCGTATAGCAGGTTTCCCAAATTTTCTTCGAGCGCGCCCAGGAGTTGGGCAACCCCTCAATGAAACGCAGAATCCACTCGTCGGGTCGTTCGGTGGCGCCGAGCAGGAACGCATCAATCAGCTGCTGATCCGGGCGCCCCTCCCAGAGCAGGGTGCGCATGGCGCGACCGGCGGAACGGTGATATTCCCACGGGTCGCCGTCGGGGGTGCGCACGAGCGCCCCGGCAACGTACGCGGCGAGCGGGGTGCGGTTAATATGGTCGCTACCGATGACGCTCCTGGGGGTGAGGGTTCGGGCGAGGGAGGCGCGTTCCTCCTCGGTGGTGCCGGTGATGACGGCGTGGTATTCCTGCACGTCAGTTGATTCTGCCGCCATGAGGGCCTTGAGGGCGGTGCGGCGCTCTTCGAGGGTGCGCTCGCTGGGGTTATGCGGCTGGGCGGTATCAGTCATTGGTACCTGCTTTCGGAGTTGATGGTGAATGGTTGTGAAGAGTTGAACGGAAGCGTTGAACGGGTGCGGGCGGGGCGGTTAGCCCTGCACCTGCTTGAGGATATTCCGGGCGTACCGCGCCTTCTGCGAAGAACCGGTCAGCGTACCCAACCAGGCACGCAGCGGCTCATCCACGAGCTGCGCACGGGTGGCAGGGTCGAGGGTCGCCAACGCCTGGCTGAAAGCGCCCAGCAGCTTACCGAGTGAGTTCGCACCGGTATCCAGGTGCGGTATGAGGCGCGCGAAGAAGCGCACCGCCGCCCGCGCATCCAGCTGGGCGAAGTCGGTGAGGGCGAGCGCCCAACGGTTCAGCATCGCCAGCGGCACAAAGTTCACGAAGCCTGCGGTGGCATCCTCGAGGCTGAGCTGGTCATCCAGCACGCGGTGCATGATTTCCACGGCGAGGGAACGAATCTCGACGCGCTGCTCCGAGAATCCCGCGGCAAACACGAAGGCGCATGCGGGACCCCACACGCCGGGGTGCGCCGCCAACGCCAAATACAGGCTCCGGTCGAAGGCGCTGTGATCCAAGATGTACCAGTTGCTGCTAGCGCAGTAGTACGCCAGCGGTTCTGCCTGTGAGGGGTAGAGCAGGGCGTACTGTCCTTCTTCGTCGTGGTGGGCGGTGGCGAGGCCCCGGAAAGCATTCAGCTCGGGGGTGGATGCGCCGTGCGCCACTCCGTTCAGCTGAAGGCCCCAGCTTTTCTCCCTCTGGGATACCGTGATGGATTCCAGGTAGGGGTTGATGCGCCCGGTGGCGAGGGTGCCGTCGAGGGCGGAGCGGAGCACGCGGATCTGTGTAGGGGCAGAGCGCGGAGCGTCCTCCTGAGCGTTCTTCACATATTGGTCTTCGAGGCTTCCAAGCAGGGTCAGCGCCTCGGCACGGCGGCTCTGTGCGTCCTGCCGCTGCTCGTCGGTAGCGTATGGAGGCAGCACCTCCGGCACACGCACACGCAGTAGCACCGCCGTGAAATCATGGCGCAGGATCGGGGTTCCATCAGCCAGGTTCTTGGCGTACCGGCGCACCAGGGTATCCGGATGCACCCACCCGCCAAGCAGCTCAGGGGTGGCGAGCGGGGTGTAGCTCTGCCTGCTCTGCAGCGCACCGAGGGCATCCTTGAATCCGGTGCTGAAGAACGCGGCGTGGCGGGAGTACATGGTGTGCAGGTTCGGCACCGTACCGGGGTCTTCCTTCGGGGTCATCTCCGATGCCTTCGGGCGCTCACGCAGCTTCCCGGCGGCGGCAAGAACCGTCAAATGCGCGCGCATTTCGAACCATTCCAGGCCCCAGTGGTTCAGCTTTTTCAGGCAGATAGGAACAAGCTGTTCGAGCAGGTTCGGGCTCTGCGCGGTGCCTTCGGTGCTGAGCAGGTAGGCGGTGAGCAGTTCCAGCTCCAGCTCGCATCCGGCGTGCGTTTCGGGCTGGTCCGCTTCGTTGAGAGTGTCGGGGGCGGCGCAGGGTGCGACCTGATGGTGCAGGATTGCGCGGGCGCGTTCTTGCACGTCAGATGCGGTCACGGGGCGCACGGGGGTGTCCCAGTACCGGTGGATTGCGGTGCGGGAGGCGGCGAGCACCTCCGCGGCGGCGGCCTCAATGTCAGCAGCTTCAGTGAGGGCTGCGTCTTCCGTGCCGCTCCCCCGGCTATTCTCCGGGCTGTACCCATCTTCGAGGAGCGGCGAGCCCTGAATCTGCGCCACAACGAGCGGATCCAGCTGGGAGCGGTAGTCGCGGTAGAGCTCGCGGGCACGCTCGGCGAACACGATAGCGTCGGCGCTCGCATTGTCTGCGGCACCCGCCTGCACCCATTCTTCGAGGTGTTTGAGGGCGGCGGCTTGAACCTGCGCGTGGGTGTGGCTGAGCGCCATGACGACCGCATCTTCGCAGGCGGCAGCGTCGAGGGCGCCCTCCCGGTACAGCGCCTGGAGCATGTTCAGGATTTTGAGTGCGTTCGCTTTGGTTCCGGCGCACACGGCGGGTGCCGCGTAGGCGAATGCGGCAGCGTCCAGCGCCTGCGGGTTTTTGCTCCAGAGGCGGTGAATATGCTGCACGCCGAGGGTTACGCTCGGGCCGATGGGCGAGGAGAAAAGCGTCAGAAATTCGCTCTGACGTGCCGCAATTTCTTCGGCGGTGAGTTTGAGACCGGTGACCAGTCGTGAGAACCAGCCAACGCGGTACGCCGGAAAGTCGCTCATGAGGGAGCTCAGGAGCGCGTCAATCAGGCGGTCACGGCTAATCAGCCCGGTTTCGGAGGCTTCGATGAGGGCGCACGACCAGCCGGGGTTGTTCTCCTTCTGCCCGGGCTTGTAGGAGTCGCGCTGGGTGAGGGATACGTTCCGGTTACCTTCGACGGCGAGCATGCCCCAGATGAGTTCTTCGCGGAGCTGTTCGTCCTCGCGCAGTAGCGGGAGAATCAGCTCGCGGTCGCAGTTGATGAGGGCAGTGTAGTATTCCTCATTGTGTTCGAGGCGCGCCCCGCCGTAGAGCTCAGCTAGGCGCATGGCAACACTTCCGGTGAACCAGCCGAACTCTGCGTAGGCTTTAACGCGGTCCTGCGTGACGGTTCCGGGCTTATTTTTGCCGACCTCGGAGCCGAACGGGGTGCTGATAATGTCAAAGTACTGCCAGCGGCGGTAAATCTGCTCGAGGGTGCCGCCGACCGCCAGGATGTTGGCGAGGTTGCGGTTGAAGTGCATGATTCCGCTCCAGGTTTTCTGTTGCTTGCGGAGCGGGTGGATGACTTCACCGGGGAGCGGCTCGGTGATGACCCCTTCGGGGAAGGTGTGCGTTTCGGGGCGTGCGTTCATGGTGGTCTTTCGGGTGGAAGCTGAGGCGAGCTTTTGGGGCGTCGTCTTTTAGTGCGGTGCGTGGTGTGTCTAGTCGGCGGCGTGTTCGCGGTAGAGAATACTGACCCCCAGAGCGTGCTTGCAGGGGCCGCGCGTACCGCGGTACTTCAACCACCAGGGGCAGGAGCATAGGTACCCCTCCACGGCGTACGGGTCGGCGGGCAGCATCACGGTGTACGTGTTCTCGCCGCTGCGCACACTGTACTCGCCGGTGCCGTGCTCCCCCGCCCCGACCCGCTCAATAGCGCCGGAGTCGGCAAGCTTCTTCGCACCGACTAGACGCGGGTGCATAGCGGTCAGCGCCTCCGGATGCACGGGCAGCGGGCGGTGGAAATACTCGCCAGCGTGCGCGTCAAAACCAACCTGACCGGAGGAAGCCAGCAGGGCGAGGGCGTCGCGGGTTGCCGCCTCGTCCAGGCCTGCGCGGGCAGACATGACGGGCACGTCAATGCGCGGCTCGAAGGAGAGCAGCACGCTGAGCATGTCAGCGTTCTGGGCGGTGTTCGGGTTAGACAGCGCCTGCAGCACGGATCCCTCACCGGAGAACCCGCGTGACTTTTCGGGGCTCAAACCAATGCTCAGGCGTGCGCCGGGCAGGTGCGCCACCCACACGCTGGGCACGGGCGCGTTACCGGCGGTCACGGGCTCACTGTATGCGTCCAGGCGCTGAATGTGGCGGATGAGCGGCTCAAGCACGCGCAGACGCTCGGGGCCCGCCACGCATACGGATCCGGCGGTGGCGCGGGTGGCAAGCCGCAGGGAACGCACCGCGCGGGTCGCCCACAGGACCGCCTTGGTGCTGGAGTTACGCGGCAGGGAGTGGATGAAGGTTCGGGCGGCGGCAGCGTCCAGGCTGTGCACGGGGCTCATGCGGGATGAGAGCATCTGCGTTTCTGCAAAGCCCTTGAGCCAGCGGATGGGCAGCGGCACTTTTTCTTCCATGACGGAGCCGTCAAGGGTGGTGGTGAGCAGCCCGTCGTCACCGACATTCAGGTGAATGGGCTCCCCTGCCCTGAGGGAGGCGAGCGCGGCGCGCAGGGGCGGGTTGACGTCTACGTTGGTGACGCCTACGGCACTGTGGCTGGCGTCGAGTGCGCTGGAGTCAACGTCGAGGCGCGCGTACACTCCGCAGCAGGCGCTGAACGATTCGAAGCGTAGGCCTTCGGCGGTGCTGGTGACGACGGGGTCTGCGGCACGTAGGGCTCCGGCGAGGGAGCTGGGCGGCACGTAGAAGCGGGTGCGGGCGACCCTGGCGACGACCAGTAGCGCGGTGGCGTAGACGTCTGCTCGTTCGAGGAACCCGGAGAAGAAGTACGGGTGGGAGGCGGCACCTTCGGGGGTGCTGCCGCCGCTGGTGGCGAGGCTGAGCGCGCGGGAGTCGGCGCCGTCGATGAGGGCTGACGGTGCGGTGTACGTGTAGTCGAGGGTGTAGGCGCTCATGGCTTCTTTGCCTTTCGTATGTGGTGTATACGTCCTATCATGCCGGAAAGATTCGCGCCCCGCTACCGCTTTCGTCATTGCCGTTTGGTGCATAAAAAATCCCCGGCATTCTCGGTTGAGAAGTGCCGGGGAGAAGCTCTATTGGCTCACCCTCAATGGGGTGGGCGTGGGCTCTGGTTTAGAGGCTGGCTAGACGACAATCTGGCCGTTGAAGCGCATTGCCAGGCCGTACAGGACCACTGCGATAACCCAGATGACGATCACGGTGACGGTCAGGCGGATCAGGTTCTTGGATGCCATACCGGAGGAGTTCAGGGAGTTGGTCATACCGCCGCCGAACATGTCGGAGAGGCCGCCGCCCTGACCGCGGTTGAGCAGCACAAGCATCACTGCGATCACGCTGGTGATGGCGATGATGACCATGAGTACGTTCATGATGACGTCCATGGGGACCTTCCTTCGTTGTCTTCTGGTGGAGTGCCTGGGCTGCGGGGTGCAGACAGACGGGTTTAACTATACGCTACAGCCGCCATTCGGTCACGTTGAGGCGGCTTTTTACGCGGCGCGGTTGCTGCGGCGCTGGTATTCGCTGGGGGTCAGCTGCAGTGCTGCGGGGCGGTCGGTGAGCACACGCTGGGCGGTGAGTTCGTCGCCTTCGGTGTCGTAGGCGCGCACGTATCCGCCGTCGATGAGGTAGTAGGTGAACTGCTGCGCGGCTGCCCAGTAGGCGCCTCCTTCAGCGTAGAAGCCCTGGTCTACCCAGTCGCGCAGGGTGAGGGTGACGGGGATTTCCGGTGAGGAGGTGCGGCTGTAGAGCTGGTCGAGGAATGCTTCTCGGCGGCTCTCGAAGTACTGGTATTCAGGCGAGGGTTCCTGGTATTCTGCGCCGCCCGCGTAGCCGATGTTGCCACCGTCGTTGCCGGGTAGGCGCGGGGCACTCACTTTGCGGTTGCGCAGGTAGCTGTAGAGGATCATGCCGACGAGGGCCGCGATGACCAGGGAAAAACCAAAGCTGAACATGCCGTTAAGTGTACGGGGCAAACCGCGGGGTCGGCGTATTCTGGGCGGGTTTTGCGGTTAGGGGCGAACGCGCCCGGCTCTTCTCCCCCGCCTCATACACCCTCCTCTTACGCCTGACTCATGCACCCGGCTCTTACGCCCGCCTCGTACATCCCACTGCTATCTCCGGTGGCGGTTAAATGGTTCAGCGCCCGGTCGGGTGGGTACCCGCCGGGCGCTGTAACGCTATGAGACGCTGTGGTGCGTCGGGGTTTTATGCGTCGAAGCGTGCGATTGCTGCGAACTCGTCAGCCTGCAGGGATGCGCCGCCGACGAGCACGCCGTCCACATCTTCCTTGCCCATGATGGAGGGTGCGGAGGAGGACTTGACGGAGCCGCCGTAGAGAACGCGGACCTTCTCTGCAACGTCTGCGGAGTAGAGCTTAGCGATTTCTGCGCGGATTGCTGCGGACATTTCCTGTGCGTCGTCTGCGGTTGCGACCTTGCCGGTGCCGATTGCCCAGACGGGCTCGTAGGCAACAACCAGGGTCTCTGCCTGCTCTGCGGTCAGACCTGCGATGGAGCCGCGCAGCTGCTCGAGGGTGTACTCGACGTGGGTGCCTGCTTCGCGGATTTCGAGGGGCTCACCGACGCAGAGGACGGGGGTCAGGCCGTGCTTGTAAGCTGCCTGGACCTTTGCTGCGCACAGCTCGTCGCTTTCGTGGTGGTAGGTGCGGCGCTCGGAGTGGCCGACGAGCACGAAGGTTGCGCCGAGCTTGGAGAGGAATGCGCCGGAGATTTCGCCGGTGTATGCACCGGAGTCGTGGACGGAGAGGTCCTGGCCGCCGTAGAGGATGTCCAGCTTGTCGCCTTCGACGAGGGTCTGCACGGAGCGGATGTCGGTGAAGGGCGGGAAGACGGCTACTTCGGTTGCGGAGAAGTTGAAGTTTGCGTCGTCGAGGGTCCATGCGAGCTTCTGGACGAGGGTGACTGCCTCTGCGTGGTTGAGGTTCATCTTCCAGTTGCCTGCGATGAGGGGCTTACGCGACATAGTTCGCTCCTTAGCTTTCCCGCACGGTATGCCGGGCGGGGTTGTTGTTCGGAATTTTCCTTTTCTATTTTAGAGGGTTGGCGGCATATTTTCACTGGTTCGGCGCGGTTTTATGCTGTGCCTTGACTATTCTCACCCCGCGTTCATCGGTTTCTTTCGACCCTTGCCGTTTTGCGGGTTCTGTAGCCATTTAAACGGGTGCAGGGGAAGCCTCATGGTGGCTTCCCCTGCGGATGCACTTCCTCGGTTTCTAGAGAATCTACAGCTGCCCGAATCCTTGCGGGTAGATCGGCTCATAGGTGTTGCGGTTGCTGTAGCCGTCGCGGTCAACCACAATCACCCACTGCCCACGCAGATGCTCCACAGCCAGCGAGAAACGCCCCAGATACTTCAAATATTTGCGGATATCTTGCTTCTCCCCCGTCTCCTTAACGTAAAACGCAAGGTCCTTAGCCTTAGTCGTGTACAGGGTGCTCACCAGGATTTTTCGGCTCGTATTTTTAGCCTTTTCACCCGCGATAAAATCATCAGCAACATTGGCGCTCAGCACATTCTTATCAGCCGAAATAACCCACCCGCGCTTCTCCCTGTACAGGCGAAGAATTTCGGGGTGCAGCACCTTTTCCGGGTCCGTGACCTTAGAAAGAGGCTCCGTATCGCCCGTGTGGTAGAAGTAATTCATCGACGCGAAGTAGTACGCCAAGAACGCGTACAGGCCAGCGCGGTCGTAGTTATCCATTCCGGGCTGTTGAATAGGGTACGGCACGTTCTGCGCCGCCTGCGCCTCGGTGGCAGGAATGAAGCGCCCCTTACGCTCAAACGCCGTATAGACGAGAGGCCCGGAGGAAGGCCCCAAGGTACGGAGCTCATCGTACTTCTCCGTGGGTTCCAGGCGTACAAATTCCTGGTCACGCTTCTTATCGGCCTGGGACTCCGAGCCTGTCCCATTGAGCAGTTTAGTGCCCCAGCCAAAACCTATCGCGACGAGGGCGGCACCGGCGAACACGCCCGCTCGTATAAACTTGGCGCGAGAAATCATAGACCTCATGAGCGCTCGTTGCTCGTTGTATCCGGGTCCGCCGTATCCGGGTCCACCAAAGTTATTCGTCATGTTGCTCTCCCCTCCCCTAGCTCAAACTATTTTCTGGGATGAATTGGACGGGCCTCCACTCATTCGTGAATTGTGTACGTAGAGTCCCGTGTATTGCGCCGTCTCGGATCAGGCCGCGCGTATCAAAATCGGTGATGGGGTACACCTGGTTTGTGTCTTTGCGGTAGACCTGAGCTTCGGGAAGAATATCGAACCGCACGTTCCATTCCACAATTTTTAGCGTCTCGTCGATGAGGCGCGGCTGCCCCTCCAGAAGGTTCATGGTCAGAACCTTAGAGGCAGGCGTGATGACCCAGCCTTTACCCTCTTCGTAGAGGTCCTGAATGGCGGGGAAGAACATTTCTTCGCTGATATTGTCGATCCGCAGAACTGCCGGTTCGGAGGCGAGAATCATGTAGTTTTGGCAGGCGTAGTAGTAGCCCAGGTAGGGGCGCAGGTTTGACACCTTGTAAGCATTCGGCGTGTACCTCACGCCCGGGGCGGGTGCCGAGTAGGCGGGGTGGTCCCGGTTTGCGGGTGTGTAGGGCCCAATCACGCCATCGGCAACGTACGGGTATGTTCCGGTGTAGTCTTTTTCGTCAAAGAGCGCTTGAGCGTTGACGGTCATTCTTTCCCTCCTTGGATTCGATGTGCATTAGTTGCCGTTTTCACGAGCTGCCGAGGTGGTTCTGGGCTGCTCGGGGCGGTTGGGTTCAGCATCTGGGCGTCTTCGCCCGCCTGTATTCGCTTGTCTGTATTTGTTTGCCTGTGGAGGTGCGTGCGCCCCCTGCTTCGCTCCCCCGCAGTAACCGTATGGGTACCGCCCAGTGAGCGCCGGGAACCTCTACATTTCTAGTCTAGTAAAGCTACCTCTATCCCTCCCGGTTAGAGTCACCAAACCCAGGGAATCCACAGCATATAGCCAGGAAACAGCCCCGCCCCCTGCCCGCGCAGGACTATCCGGGCATGAGCGGGCATGCAGAAACCCCCGCCGGAACGGTACCGAAGTACCGCCCCGACGGGGGTTCCCTACACTAAAACCGTGTACTAAATCTGTGCACCCAGATTAGGCGCCCAGTGCCTCCAGGCCGGGCAGGGTCTTACCCTCAATGTACTCGAGGGAAGCGCCACCACCGGTGGAGATGTGGCCGAACTGCTCATCCTTGAAGCCCAGGTTACGGACTGCAGAAGCGGAGTCGCCACCACCAATGATGGAGAACGCGTCAGACTCAACGATAGCCTGAGCCACTGCGCGGGTACCCTCAGCGAAGGGAGCAATCTCGAACACGCCAACGGGGCCGTTCCAGAAGATGGTCTTTGCGCCCTTGATCTTCTCAGCGAAAATCTCAGCGGTCTTGGGGCCAATATCCAGGCCCTCAGCCTCTGCGCCCAGCTTGCCGCCGGTCAGGTCCTCAATCGGGCGAATCTCGGTGTTAGCGTCAGCGGAGAATGCGTCAGCCCAGACAACATCCACTGCGGTGATGATCTCG
This sequence comes from Rothia sp. HMSC069C10, assembly GCF_001812205.1. Classification (NCBI taxonomy): domain Bacteria; kingdom Bacillati; phylum Actinomycetota; class Actinomycetes; order Micrococcales; family Micrococcaceae; genus Rothia; species Rothia sp. HMSC069C10. Next base: position 161,869 of record NZ_KV808301.1, on the reverse strand, counting down.
GTGCCCTTCTCGGGAGCTTCCTTCAGGTAACGCAGAACGTTGTCGACCTGGTCCTTCTCCAGCAGCGACTGGCCAACCTCGTAGCCCTGTGCGTATGCGAAGGTGTAGCCCATGCCGCCACCAATGAGGATGGTGTCAGCCTTACCGATCAGGTTGTCAATCACGGCGAGCTTGTCGGAAACCTTAGCGCCACCCATGACCACAACGAAGGGACGCTCGGGGTCGTTCAGGGTCTTAGCCAGAACGTCAACTTCCTTCTTCACCAGGTCACCCAGGTATGCGGGCAGACGCTTAGCAACGTCGTAGACGGAAGCGTGCTTGCGGTGAACCGCACCGAATGCGTCGTTCACGTATGCGCCGTTCTCGCCGGTCAGTGCGACCAGCTCGTCAGCGAACTCGCCGCGCTCTGCGTCATCCTTGGAGGTTTCGCGTGCGTCGTAGCGGACGTTCTCAACGACCAGAACTTCGCCGTCAGCCAGGGCTGCTGCCTTAGCCTTTGCGTCCTCGCCTACCAGGTCGGTTGCAACCTTCACGGGCACGGATGCCAGCTCAGCCAGGCGTGCAGCTGCCGGTGCGATGGAGTACTGGGGGTCAACCTTGCCCTTGGGGCGGCCCAGGTGCGCGGTCACGATAACGCGTGCGCCAGCCTTGGCGAGCTTCTCAATGACGGGCAGGGATGCGCGGACGCGGCCATCGTCGGTGACAACGCCGTCCTTCAGGGGTACGTTCAGGTCGGAACGGACGAGAACGTGGCGGCCTGCGACGCCTTCTTCGAGCAGTTCGGACAGTGCCTTAGCCATAGGAATTCCTCCTGGATAGGTGGGTTTATATACCGTTTCCATCATACCGAACATTAGGGTGATTGACAGCCTAGTAAATAGTTTTTAGATGGTGTTTCTCCGCAGAATATCGCGGATATTCACACTCTCTATCAGCTATTTTCTTACGGTATTTTTGACCCAAAAAGGGCGACGGAAAATAGTATGTTTATACGTTTTTGGGGTTTTATTAAGACCCTTACACAGGGTCTTGGTACAGCAAACCCCGACTCCCCCGCTTGATGCGGTGGTGCCGGGGTTCACTATGCGTTAGTTACGCGGGGTGACGCTTACACTTGATGAGCGTCGCAAGCCTATTGGGGCTTAGAGGGATGCCACAACCTTGTTGGTGAACATCACGAGGCGTGCAACGTAGCCGTACTCGTTGTCGTACCAAGCGATAACCTTCACCTGGTCGCCGATGACCTTGGTCAGCGGTGCGTCGAAGACGGTGGAGATGGGCTCACCCTCGATGTCCTTGGACACGATGGGATCCTCGTTGTACTTGATGATGCCCTTCATGGGGCCCTCAGCTGCTGCCTTGACTGCTGCGTTGACTTCCTCAACGGTGACCTCGCGCTCAGCGGTGAAGGTCAGGTCGGTGATGGAGCCGGTGATGGTGGGAACGCGGACTGCGAAGCCGTCCAGCTTACCCTTCAGGTCGGGCAGAACCAGGCCAACAGCTGCTGCTGCACCGGTGGAGGTGGGGACCATGTTCACAGCTGCTGCGCGTGCACGGCGCAGGTCGCGGTGGGGAGCATCCTGCAGACGCTGGTCAGCGGTGTATGCGTGGATGGTGGTCATCAGACCCTGCTTGATGCCGAATGCGTCGTTCAGGACCTTAGCCATCGGAGCGAGGCAGTTGGTGGTACAGGATGCGTTGGAGACGATGTGGTGGTTAGCTGCATCGTACTGGTCGTCGTTCACGCCCATGACGAAGGTGCCGTCGATGTTCTTACCGGGAGCGGAGAGGATAACCTTCTTAGCGCCAGCCTCGATGTGTGCCTTTGCCTTGCTGCCTTCGGTGAAGAAACCGGTGGACTCGAGGACTACGTCAACGCCCAGGTCCTTCCAGGGGAGGTTCTGGGGGTCACGCTCAGCGAGGATCTTGATTTCCTTGCCGTCAACAACCAGCGCGCCTTCCTTGACCTCGACCTCTGCGCCGAAGCGACCCATAATGGAGTCGTACTTGAGCAGGTGTGCCAGGGTCTCAACATCGGTGAGGTCGTTGATTGCGACGATCTCGAAGCCGACGCCCTCGGTCTGAGCTGCGCGGAAGAAGGTGCGGCCGATGCGGCCGAAGCCGTTGATTGCTACGCGTACAGTCACTGGAGTATCTCCTTGTCAGTGCGTTGGTGGCGGTGTACAAATCCGATGCCTTGTGGGCTCTGGTTTAGTCGGATTCGTCCGTGCTCTATGTTGCCCGGTGCGTTCCGCCGTTGTTGGTAATAATCCTACCCTAGTTTATGTGTGTTTTGGTGTGTTCTATCGAGAAATTTTTGTGAGTTATGCCATAAAAACCGGCAAAAACCCGTTGTTTTCTGTTGTTTTGCGTTGTGTTCACCTTTAGAAAATGTTGCGATACGGTCACGGCAACATAAACACACATGAAACGCACATTTGCTAAAAACCGCGCCATATCAAGGCAAAATCTGAGGGTAAAAAATACCCTTTCACCTGCGAATGGGTTTCAATGGCGCCCCGTGCGCTCGCACGCAGTGCAATTTCTCACGTGAAAACAGATGAGCCCAACGTAAGACACACCACAGCCTTAAAACGGGTTAAATGCGCCCCGGTACACAGCTTTCGTGTCGCGACAGGGGCGGCTAGTACACGATCCTAATAAACGACCAGCGCCACAGCACCCAGCCCCGAATGAGCCGACAGCACCGGCGGCAACGCACTCACCAAAAACTCCGGCGCCGAAGAAACGGCAGCATCATGAACTAGGGAGCTCTCCCCCAGCATCTGCTGAACCTGCTCATACAGCTGCAGCGCCTGCGCCGCATTGCCCACATGATGCACCGCAACCACCTCACCGCGCGGGGATGCGGCAAGCAAAGAACTAGCGGGGTCGGCGGCAGTAGAGCCCACTGAAGCAGAGCTGAGCGCCGCCGCATGCTGATGCTCACGGCAGGTCTGCACGGTCACCTCCACCAGGCGCTCTAGGGCGCGCGCCGCAGTGCGGGGGCGCTCCACATACGCCAGCTTACCTTCGGTAATCGTGCCAATCGGCTTAATCTGGAACATCTGACCCACCATCGCCAACGCCGGGGAAACACGGCCACCGCGGCGCAACGCATCCAGGGTCGGGATATAGAAGTAGAGCGTGGACTGCTCGCAGACGGACTGAATGTAGTCCACCAGCTGCGCGGGACTCGGACATTCAACACTCGCGCCTGCGGATGCAGAGTTCAGCACCTCCAAGGCACGCACCACCGCATGACCGTATGCACCCGCGACCGTGCGGCTATCCACCACGCTCACACCCGTAGAACCCAGGCGACTCAGGCGGGCACCGGTGCGTGCCGCCTCCACCGTGCCCGAGAGCTCACCGGACAGGTGCACAGACACCACATGCGTAAAACCTCGCGACGCCAAATCGTCATACACATCAGCAAACACGCCCGGCGCGGGCCCGGAAGTGCTCACCGTCTGGCCCATCACGTGCGCAAGCATAATCGCCTCATCCACCTCGGCGGCGGTCAAATCCTGCAGCTGACGATCCGGTGAACCGGGCGTGCGAATAGTCACCGGCATCGGAACGAGCACAAAATTACCGCGAGCGCTCAGGCGCTGCACGAGCTCGGGGTCGAGGGCGGCGGCGCTATCGGTCACCACGGCAATGCGGTTCTCTGCTTTGTTCTCTCGCTCCATATTCCGGCCCTTCTTCCGGTTCGTCAGTGCGTGATTCGATGACGAACCCTCTCCTAGCGTTCCCTGAACATTATGGCACTCATCACTACTGCAGTACAGCAAAGCCCCGCCGCACCTCCGGGTTCGTTCCGTTGAACGAACCGAAGCCACAGCGGGGCTTGTACTTTATCTAAAAAACTTCTTTATCTAAAGAGCTTAAATCACGATGTTCACGAGCTTAGGCGCACGCACAATCACCTTGCGGATCTCGGCATCACCAATCGAACGCTGAACAGCGGCATCCGCCAGAGCCAGCTCCTGAAGCTCCTGCTCGGAAATATCCTTCGCAACCTCCAGGCGAGCCTTGACCTTGCCCTTAATCTGCACGATAGCGGTGACGGTATCATCCACCAGCAGAGCCGGGTCAACCTCGGGGAAGCCCGCGGTCAAAACCGGGGTGTCGTGGCCGAGAGCGTGCCACATGTCTTCAGCGGTGTACGGTGCGTACAGAGACAGCAGAATAGCGATAGTCTCAGCAGCCTTACGGACAGCCGGGTCAGCCGCACCAGCACCGGAGTCAATAGCCTTACGGGTAGCGTTCACAAGCTCCATGGTCTTAGCAACAACCACGTTGAACTTGCCGTTATCCAGCAGGCCCTGAACCTCGTGCACGGTGCGAGCAATCAGCTTCTGCAGCTCCAGGTCACCGGTGGTTGCATCAACGCCGGGTTCGCTGGTGACGTCCTGAGCCACACGCCATGCGCGAGCCAGGAACTTCTGCGAACCGGACGGGGAAACATCCGCCCAGTCCACGTCATCCTCGGGCGGGGACGCGAAAATCATGGTGGTGCGGATAGCGTCCACACCGAACTTGTCGAGCTGCTCACCCAGGTTCACGCCGTTACCCAGCGACTTGGACATAGCCTTACCGCCGTTGAGCACCTGACCCTGGTTCATGAGCGCCTTGAACGGCTCATCGTGCTTAATCAGGCCCAGGTCGCGAACAACCTTGGTGAAGAAGCGTGCGTACAGCAGGTGCAGAATAGCGTGCTCCACACCGCCAACGTACATGTCGACGGCACCCCACTCGCTCATAGCCTGCGGGTCGAAAGGAGCCTTGTCGTAGTTCGGGGAAACGTAACGCAGGAAGTACCAGGAGGAATCCACGAAGGTGTCCATGGTGTCCGAGTCACGGCGAGCCTGCTTGCCACACTCAGGGCAAGGCACAATCGCCCAGTCATCAGCGGCGGCCAGGGGCGACTGGCCCTTAGGAGCCAGCTGCTCACCGCGCAGGTTATCGGGCAGCAGCACCGGCAGCTGATCCTCAGGAACCAGAACCTCGCCACAATCCTCACAGTGAATCACGGGGATGGGGGTACCCCAGAAACGCTGGCGGGACAGCAGCCAGTCACGCAGACGGTAAATGACCTTACCCTCACCGGTGCCGGCAGCCTCAACCAGCTCAATAGCCTTAGCGAGCGCCTCAGCCTTCGGCAGGCCGGTCAGCTCGCCGGAGTTGATGAGCACACCGTCACCAGCTGCGGCAACGCCGCTGGTAGCCGGGTCCTCAGCACCCTCAACGTCCAGGACCTTCACGATGGGCAGGTCGAACTTCAGGGCGAACTCAAGGTCACGCTGGTCGTGCGCGGGCACAGCCATAATCGCGCCGGTACCGTAGTCAGCGAGCACGTAGTCAGAAGCCCAGACGGGCAGCTTCGCGCCGGTCAGCGGGTTAATCGCGTAGCGGCCGGTGAACACGCCGGTCTTCTCGCGGTCGGAGGACTGGCGGTCAATATCGCTCAGTGCCTTAATGTCTTCGCGGTACTGCTCCAGGGCAGCCTTGTGCTCGGGCGCCACGATCTGCTCAGCGAACGCCGCATCCGCAGCAACCACGATGAAGGTTGCGCCGTACAGGGTGTCCGGGCGGGTGGTGAACACGGTGAAGGACTCAGCAGGCTGATCCTCGGTCGCCTCAATCTCGAAGCGCACCTCAGCACCCTCAGAACGACCAATCCAGTTGCGCTGCATGAGCAGAACACGGTCGGGCCACTTGCCCTCCAGCTGCTCCATGTCGTCCAGCAGCTGCTGTGCGTAATCAGTGATCTTGAAGTACCACTGGTTCAGCGACTTCTTAGTCACGGTAGTACCGCAACGCTCACACGCACCGTTGACAACCTGCTCGTTCGCGAGCACGGTCTGGTCCTTGGGGCACCAGTTGACCATGGAGTCCTTACGGTACGCCAGGCCCTTCTTGTAGAACTGCTCGAACAGCCACTGAGTCCACTTGTAGTACTCGGGGTCCGAAGTGTGCAGGCGGCGGCTCCAGTCAGCGGCAATAGCGTAACGCTTGAAGGACTCAGCCTGAGTCTCAATGTTCTTGTACGTCCACTCCTTGGGGTGAGTGTCGTTCTTAATGGCTGCGTTCTCAGCGGGCAGGCCGAAGGAGTCCCAGCCAATCGGGTGCAGAACATCGTAGCCGCACTGCTTGAAGTAGCGGGCGTTCATGTCACCAATAGCGAATGCCTCTGCGTGACCCATGTGAAGGTCACCGGAGGGGTACGGGAACATATCCAGCACATACTTGCGGCCCTTGGGGGCGTCACCGGTGGGCTGGAAAACCTTCGTTTCGTCCCAGTAGGGGCGCCACTTGGCTTCCATAGCGCGGAAGTCGTACGCATTTTCGTTGCGTTCGGTCTCTACCTGAGCAGACACAGCGATTCCTTAAATAAAGACAGGTTGATAAAAACTTAACCCTCCAAGTGTAACGCGAAACCCGCACCGCGCCAGAGTTGAGACTGTCTCGACTACCAAATGGACGGCACCACCCGCGCGATTACCTGCGCAATCACCCGCCCAACCACCGATGCGCCAGGCGGGTTTCAGAGCCCTTTCAGGCTTCTCCCCTAGAATTAAGAACGGGACTTTGCCGTCCCAGTACCCAACCCGCGAAAGGTACCCATGACCTCCACCGTTACCCCGGACTCCCCCAACACCTCAGTTCTTGAGGGTGTGCCCGGCCCGCTCATTCCCGGTACCCGCCACGACGCCCTCATTGGTGACGGCGCGCAGGCGGTCATGACCCGCTACTGGCAGTACGGCAAAGGCATGAACGACGGAACCTTCCCCGAAGGCTCCTACCCCGTGCTACTCGTGCACGGCTTCCGCGGCGACCACCACGGCCTCGAAATCATCGCGAACTACCTGCTGAAGCTCATCCCGAACGTCAGCATCATCAGCCCCGACCTGCCTGGCTTTGGCCGCTCCGCAGACCTGCCCGAAAATGCTCAGGGCGGAGACAACATCAACGCGTACGTGGCGTGGCTAAACGACTTCGTGGAACACACTAACCCCGCCCGCGAGGATGCACAGCCCCTACCGCTGCACCTGGTCGGCCACTCCTTCGGCTCCATCGTCACCAGCGCCTTCGCCGCCGCACACCCGAACTCGCTCGCGCTCCTCTCGCTCATCAACCCGATTAGCGAGCCCGCCCTCGAAGGCAGCCAGCGCGTCGCCTCCCGCCTCGCCTCCCTCTACTACCGCGCCGGCGCGGCACTCCCCGAAAAAATCGGCTACCCGCTGCTGCGTTCGCAGCTGATTACCCGCGCCTCCAGCGAAGTCATGATGCGAACCAAAGACAAGGCAATGCGCCGATTCATCAACGGCCAGCACGCCGCCTACTTCGGCTCCTTCGGCTCCCGCCGCGGAGTGCTCAGCGCCTACGAAGCGTCCATTACGCACGCCGCCGCCGAATACGCCGCCGCCATTCGGGTGCCGGTGCAGATGCTCGTTGCCGAAGACGACGACCTGGGCACCCCCGAAACGGCTCGCGCCATGTACGCAACGCTGACCTCCCGCAGCTTGCCCGCTACTTCGACCGGTGCCCGCGAGCGCCTGGACATCATCCCCGAAGTCGGGCACCTCATCCACTACGAAACCCCTCGCCGCGCTGCGGAACTCATCGCCGATTTCGCCGCCGACCACTCAGGGAACGAGAAGTAAGGAACCAACATGAAACTCATGGTTGACGCCCGATACACCCGTATCGGCTTCCACGACGGCATCAGCCGCTACACTGCGTCCCTGCTGGGCGCGCTCAAAACCCTCATTGACACCGGTGACGAAGCCGCCGCCGACCTCGACCTGACCATGATCATCAGCGATGAGCGTCAGCTGGATATGCTGCCCGATTTGCCGCACGTGAAGATCTGCTCGCCCACCGGCCCGCTCGAACCGACCGCCTCGCTACAGCTGAATAAGTATGCGCCGGACGTGGTGTTCTCCCCCATGCAGACCATCGGCTCCACCGGACGCAAATTCAAGCTGATCCTCACCCTGCACGACCTGATCTACTACTCGCACCCGACCCCGCCCGGGTTCCTGCCCGCACCGGTGCGCGTGGGCTGGCGACTCTTCCACAAGACCTACACCCCGCAGCGCTTCCTGCTCAACCACGGCGACGCAGTCGTGACGGTTTCGGAGTCGACCGCCTCACTGATTCGTGAGCACGAGCTGACCACCAAGCCGCTGTTCGTGGTGCCCAACGCCCCGCAGCCCGGCAGCGTCGTCTCCCGCCAAACCGCACTGGAACGCGCCACCACCCGCGAAGAGCAGCCCGTCAAGCACCTGGTGTACATGGGTTCGTTCATGCCGTACAAGAACGTTGAAACGCTACTACTGGCGATGCGTTCCCTGCCGGATTACCGCCTGCACCTGCTGTCAAAGATGCCGCCGCAGCGCCTGGTGCAGCTCACCGACGAACGCCTCATCGGTGAGAACGTGGAGGTGCACAACGGCGTGAGCGACGAGGAGTACCAGCAGCTACTCCGCCAGGCGCACGCCCTGGTGACCGCCTCCCGCGAGGAGGGTTACGGCCTGCCCGTGGTCGAGGCACAGGCTGCCGGTTGCCCCGCGGTGATTAGTGACATCCCGATTTTCCGTGAGATTGCGCCGCACGCCGTGTTCGCGCCGGTTGACGGTGCCCCGGAGGCGCACGCCGCCGACTGGGTGAAGGCAATCCGTTCCCTGGAGGACACCGCCGTTCGTGAACGCGTGATTATTGACGGCCTGTCGGATGTACGCCGCTACTCCTGGCGCGACTCGGCGCTCAAACTGCTGGAGGTCGTGCGCGGGCTCTAAGGCCTGCGTTAGGCAAAGAAATGCCGCCGCACTCCCCCGAAACTCGGGAGGGTGCGGCGGCATTCTCGTATTTAGTTTGTGGTCGCCGGGTGGCGTACGCGGCATACAGCAAACGATGTACAGCGGCGGTTCGCTACACACTTCCTCCGCGCCTACGCAGGGAACCTGCCCTCGCAGAGCTCGGGCACCCTGAGGGCGCATCCGGAAGGTGCAGCCTCACCGCATCACACCGGAGCAGGAATCCTTAGACCGTAGCAAAGCTACCGGTACGAGCCGCTTCCTTCGCGGCCAGCTCATCCGCGTGACCGTACGCGTAGAAAATCTTCGCGTCATCCAGCTCAGCAAAACGAGCCAGGTAACGGCACACCGCGCCACGCTGAGCCTTCGTCATCGAGGACAGCAGAACAGGGTCCGGGTGAGTAATGCCGTTGTCGCGGCTCGGTGCCGAATCGCCAAATTCCGGCTCGTAATCATAGGCAATATTGGTGAAGCTCATCGGCGAGAACCTTTCCTTAGGGCGTTTCTTAGGGCAGCGCCGCAACAATGCAGACGCTACCGGAGGCAACACCGCGAAAAGAACCTACGGAAATCATCGGAAGTCTCTTCGCAGTAGTGGTTGTGACACCTCTAAACTACCCAAGAGCTAATCAATGTTCAAGAACCATCAGGGAACGCCCCCATAGTGGACACGTCCCCGGTTGTCAGGAAGAAATCAGGGGCATCATAGCGGCATGGGACCGCCGAGTCTCCAACCGAACTGAAACCTGCCCGAAAGCCAGCGTGAAAGCCAGCCCGAAAAGCAGAAATGCTGCCGCACCCACAAAGAGTGCAGCAGCATTTCCAAAGCTAATTATGCAGGCTACGCCATAGTTGCGTAGAGACCGCGTTCAGCGTCCTTACGAGCCAGCTCGTAAGCGTGACCGTACGCGTAGAAAATCTTTGCGTCATCCAGCTCAGCGAAGCGCGCCAAGTAGCGGTAAACAGCTCCTCGTTCTGCGCTGGTCATGTCGGAAAGCAACACGGGGTCCGGGTGCATGACGCCGTAATTGTGTACAGAAGCAGACCCGCCGCATGCAGGTTCGTATGCGGGGGCGATCATAGTCTGAGTCACCAGTATTCATCTTTCGTTGGTGCGCACGGTTGTGAAGCGTGCGCGAAGTTGAGTGATAGATACTGCCAACACCACCTCGACAAGCACCGAAATAGTATCCGCAGTGCTGAATATATTACCGCGGATACGGAGACTACGCCAATTAGAATCAGCCAAACCCCAGCAAATCTTAGGTGCACACGAATGCATAAAAATTCTGGGATACCCTTCCACGGCACCGCCTAAGCGCCCTAAACTACAGCGCTCTGCCCTGCTTTACTCTCCTGCTTTTTCTCCCCTGCGGGGTTATGTTCCTCTGTATCCTCAGCGTCTTCATCCTCACCGTCAAGACCCAGAAGAGCCGTCACCATCGGCAAAGGATTGAACTCACTCAGCTGACCTGTGCGGTCCACCTTGTGCATCATGAACGCACGCTGCAAACGCCGCTGAGTCCACGGCGAAAGCACCATCATCAGCAGCGCCTCCACCACAAAAATGCCGACCAGAATCCACAGCAACAGATCCGAAGAACCCGCCTGCTCACGCAGCTGCTGAGCATCCGCCACCAGACGGTCAAAGCCCTCCGAATGCAGACGCGACGTATCAAGCCCCGTCAACGCGGACAGGCTCACCGGCGACGCCACATTCAGTAGCACCGACAGCATCAGCAGAAGCACCGCATACAGCCCGTAATGCATGGTGCGCATCCACTTCTTCACGCGCGCAAAACCGTGGTTCAGTTCCGTACCAATATCGGTGAAAGCCGCCGCCTTCTGCGCCTGCTCACCCGCCGGCATCATGTGCGGCACCAGGCGGTGCGCAAGCATCAACGGCACCGGCGAACACGCATCAAAATACTGCATGTGGCTATTCACCGACGGGCCCGGCAGGGTCACAAAGCTGACGTCTACATCGGCGGGCTGAGTAATATTCGACCTGCCAATACTGTCACCACGAGCGGAAATCTCGCACCGGTCAGCCACATCAAGATCCTGCAACATCGGCGCGTAGGCGCGCACATACAGGTGGCAGGCGCTACGCACCGACATCATGAGCACCAGAATTAGCGCACCTCAAAACGCCACGGAGGCGGCGGTCAGCTCAGGGACCGAGCCCTCAACACGTAGCTGAACCAGCAGCAGCATGAATACCGCGTACAGCATGAAAACGCCGTGCACGAAAAGCAACGGAATCAGCCACTTCACGTAGGCGCGCGTGCCGTACGGGTTGACCAGGCGCGCATCCGCCAGACGCACATCAGCCGGACTCTTTGCGGAGGGAGTTTCGGAGGCGCTGTCCCGGGCGCTCTTGCGGACAATACGCGCCCTACCCTTCAGGGTGCCCAGCATGCTCGCAACCAGCGGCGCAATGCTCAACACCAGAGGTACCGCGCTCAACGCCAGGGGTACCAGCATCGTATAGTGCAGTAGCGAACGGTACGGGCCAAACAGCAGGGACGCCTCCACCAGCCAGGAGAACGCCGCAACCACGCTCACCCACAGAAGCATGGCGCGGTTACGGTAGCTGCCCGCAGCATCCAGGGGCCCCGGAATGTCGTTGCGGTCACTAGCGATAATGCTAATCGGAACCACGCCACTACCCAGGCCGTAGAAGAAACGAATCGGCTTCTTACCCGCCGCCGCACGACGACGCAGTAACTCATAGCTCAAATATCCGCCCTGCGAATGAGCAATAATACCCACCGCATCGCTACGGGAACTCAAATCGTCCAGCTGACGATCCAGACGCGCATAAATACGCTCCAAATCGCGCGACTCCGGGCTGGTCGCCGTCTGAATCAGCTGCGTCGGAATAGCCTTCACCAGCGCCCACAGCTCACGGGCACGACGAGCCAAAACCCAGCCCACAATACCCAGGCCGAGCACCGCCGCCAGACCCGTAAATGCACCCTGCGGAGTACCCAGAGACGCCACAAAAGCATCACGGAAAGTCATCACAGCCATAGCCGCCAACACCAGCCACAGCGCCACGTTCACAAACCGCGCCATAGAACGCAACAGGTGCCCGGCACGCTCACGCCAGGTCACGCCGGGGCGCTCATAGTAGAAGCAGAACATCAAAAACAGCGGCAAAACCGACACCAACCAGGGCAAATGCTCCTTCAACGGGCGGTAATGCCTGGGCCGCCAGAAGCCCTCCTGAAAGAGGAGGCTGCGGCGTGTGATTGTGCGAACCGGGCGAGGCTTCGGCTGAGGCAGGCGCGGAAGCTCAAGATTAGGTAGCTCGATGTTCGGGAAATCGATGTTCGGGAGTTCTACCTTGGGAAGCTCAATTTTCGGCAGCTCAATCTTAGGGAGCTCTACTTTAGGCAGTTCCACCTTGGGTAACTCCACTTTGGGCAACTCAACCTTGGGAAGTTCCACCCTGGGCAGCTCTACCTTCGGAAGTTCTACTTTTGGCAGACTGATTCTTGTAGATTCTTTGGGCTCGGAGGCTTCGGCTGGTTCTTCCTGAGCGGAGTTCTCTTCAACCTCCGGGCTTTCCTCAACCGGGTCGGCGGGGTACTCCGTGCGCTCAATCGTCAACGAATACGTCAACTCGCTATGGTGGCTCAGCGGGTTCACCTCAGCGGCAGGCGGAAGGGTATCGCCGTCAGGAATCACCTCAACACGCACCCGCGCAGAAGCCTCCGCGGCGGGGGCATCTTCAGAGGCGGCGGCAGCATCCGCGCCCGTATTCAGCGCCAACAGGGTCTGCACGCTATCCGCCACCGGCTTACCAAAATACGCGAGCGTCTCGCCGTGATTCTGATAGCCAATACCATGAATCAGCAGCACCGCCGCATCATGATGCTGACCCTTACGGTGCAGGGCACTCTTCGGATGCGCAGAAGCATACTCAGCCAGCCGCCGCTGCTCACCATCAGACAGCGCACTACCCTTCAGCAGATGAGGCACCTTCGACATACCTCTCACCTCCTCGCCTCTGCGCACAGCGCGCCCGCAAACCCGCGTGCTCAACGCCCAACCCGGGGCAAAAAACCGCCCCTCACTAGAACACTACAGCACGACTAGAAAATCACAGCACGTCCAGGCCGTCACAACGAATCTGAACCGGACGCTCCCCTACGTTCTTCTTCAACGCCGCAATCGTTGCACGCGTAGCACGCAACTCGCGGGTCACCTGCTGAGCAATGCCATACGAGAAAAACATCAGGGTACGCCAATCGCCCTGAACCGGCGCCTCCTCAGAATCCTCCTCAAGAGACTCCGACCAGGCAAAATACCCCTGATCCAGCGGAACCGGACCCACAATACGCAACTGCTCACGCACCCGCTCCGGCAGCGCAGAAGAGCCCAAGAACTCCTCCATAAAGGCGCGAACATCCGCCTCCGCACCGGTCACCGCAGCCGTACGAACCGCCGGAGGCAGACCCGTCTGAGCGCGCTCCTCCAGCTCCCGGCGAGCAAACCACGCCGGATCCCAACGCACCAGCGCCTGCTCCACCGGCGATGGCGAAGCAGTCGTCACCACCGTACCCTCAAGAGCCGCCGGACGAACCAAGGCCGCCGCATTCAACCAGCGACGCAACGCCGCCTCCGGGGCACGCAACGAATCAAAACGAAGCATCTTATCGGCATCCAACAAAAGCGCCGCCGCATAGCCGCCAAAAGCCACCGGCTCAGCACCCGGAGTCGCCACCACCAACGCAGGCTCAGGACCAACCGACGCCCGCACATGATCACCCGCCGAAGAAATCACCGGAACATTCGGGAACGCACGACCCAGCTCCTCAGCAGTACGAGTCGCACCCGCCGCCGAATAACGCCAATGCGTAAAACCACACTCAGAACAACGCCACTGCTGCGCCAAATGACCGCACCACGAACACGACGGAACCGACGAACCCGAAGCCACCGACAAAGGCCCACTACACTCGCCACAACGCGCCGGCATGCGGCAACGCTCGCACGAAAACGACGGAATATAACCGCTACGCGCCACCTGCACCAACACGGGACCACGCGCCAACGCCCGACGAGCATGCTCAAACGCCAGGTGAGGAATACGCGCCATCGCCGCCAACGGGTCACGCGCCAACTCAAACTCCGAACCCGTCGAAAAAATACGCGGCGAAAAATCACGCACCAACGCACGCGGCGCACGCACATGAGACGCCCAGCGTGTACGCACCAGACGCGCCGCCTCACTACTCATGCTGAACCCGGCAAACAGCGCCGCAGTATTCTCAGCAGAAGCACGCAGAAGCAACACATCACGGGCATGACAATACGGGGCGCGCTGCTCCACCAGCGAAGAATCGCCGTCATCCCAGCACACCACCAGGCCCAGGTTCGCCACCGGCGCGTAGGCGGCAGCGCGGGTACCAATCACCACCGGCACCTGCCCCAAGCGCGCCTTCACAAACCCGTGATAGCGAGTATGCGGAGTCGAATCAGAACTCAAACGCACAAACGAGTCAGCCGGCAGACGCTCGGCGAGCGCCGCCTCCAGAAGATCCAGGTTCTTAGCGGTCGGAACCACCGCAATAGCGCCGCGACCACTGGCAGCAGCAGCCGCGAGTGCGGTCGCCAAAACATCCGCCCACGTATGCTCCAAGTGGCCGGGAAGAACCGTCATCACGGCGCGGGTCGCGGCACCGGCAGCGACATCTTCAATGAACTCCGCACCGTTCTCGTAATCGGAGAAGACGGAGGCGGCATCCGGCGCGTCCGGGTTCAGCGCCGGCGAGTCCAGCACGAAGGGTGCGGGAGCGCCGGGGGTGGCAAGCCACGCGTACGGGTCGGTAGCGATGGAAGTAGCGGCGCTGGAGGCAGCGGAGGCGGTAGAAGGCCCAGATTCCGTGCTCTCGGAAGCCACATGCTCGGAAGCCGCGCTCTCGGGAGCATCGGAAGTGCTTACCGGAGCAGAATCGCCCAAATAATCCGACTCATAACCCGGCAGAAGGGGCGCATACTTCTTATCCAGCGCGGCAATACGCGGCGGCACCGCCAGACGTAGCACGTTTGCCACCGTGGAGGCGTAACGGTCAGCAAGCGCCTCGGCAAGCGCAAAAATTTCGGGCGCAACAGAGGGCACACGCGACAGCACCGACTTGAGCGGCAGCAGCGAGGTGCGCGTCCAATCAGTCGTGGCGGCGCGCTCCTCAATGTAACCGGTCAGCTCGTGGCCGTTGAACAGCACACGCACGCGGGCGCCGGGCACCGCATCCTCACTCAGCTCGGCGGGCACACGGTAATCAAACGTGCGGTCCACCTGCGGCAGAGTGCTATCCACACGCACACGCGCCACAGGGTTCGGCACGCCGCTCGCCTCCAACTCGGCGGCAACGTTCACCGGCTCCGGGGCAGCCGGAATCAGGGCATCACGAAGAGCAGGAAATCCCTGCAACAGGTCAAGCTGTTGCAGGGATTCCTGCTGAGCACCCAACGGTGCTGAAGAGTTCGATTCAGAACTGCTCTGAGTCACCCGAATCAGCGTGCTCCTCTACCCTGACAGATATTAGGAGGAGGACACTGCCGAACGCAGTGCATCCACGCGGTTCAGACGCTCCCAGGTGAATTCCGGCTCGGTACGACCGAAGTGGCCGTGAGCTGCGGTCTTCTTGTAAATCGGGCGGCGCAAATCCAGTTCGTTAATGATTGCCAGCGGGCGCAGGTCGAAGACCTCATGCACAGCCTTCTCAATCTTGATCGGGTCGACCTTCTCGGTGCCGAAGGTTTCAACATACAGACCGACCGGCGATGCCTGGCCGATAGCGTACGCAACCTGAACCTCGGCGCGGTCAGCCAGACCGGCACCCACAATGTTCTTCGCAACCCAACGCATTGCGTACGCTGCGGAACGGTCCACCTTCGACGGGTCCTTACCGGAGAACGCGCCACCACCGTGACGAGCCGAACCACCGTAGGTGTCCACAATGATCTTGCGGCCGGTCAGGCCCGCGTCACCCACGGGGCCACCCTGAACGAAGCGGCCAGCGGGGTTCACAATGAACTTGGCGTTGGAGGAATCCAGCTCGACGCTGCCCAGAACCGGTGCGATAACGTGCTTCTCAATGTCCGCACGCAGGTCAGCCAGGTCGTAGCTTGCGGTGTGCTGGCTCGAAACAACGACGGTGTCCACGGAGACAGGCACGTTGTTCGAATCGTAGCCGAGGGTCACCTGAGTCTTGCCGTCGGGGCGCAGCTCGGTCAGCAGGCCGTCCTTACGGACCTTGGTCAGACGCTCAGAGAGGCGGTGTGCCAGCCAAATCGGGGCGGGCATCAGCACGTTCGTCTCGTTGGATGCGTAACCGAACATGATGCCCTGGTCGCCCGCACCCTGGCGGTCGTACTCGTCAGCAGCAATACCCTGACGGACCTCGAGGGACTCGTACACGCCGGCGTTAATGTCCGGGGACTGCTCACCAATGGAGACGGACACGCCGCAGAACTCGCCGTCGAAGCCGCGGGTAGAGGAATCGTAGCCGATACCCAAAATGGTCTCGCGCACGATGGAGGGGATTTCGACGTAGCTGGAGGTGGTCACCTCACCAGCAACATGCACCTGACCGGTGGTCACCATGGTCTCCACAGCAACGTTCGCTGCGGGGTCCTGGGCGATGATGCCGTCAAGGATGGCGTCAGAAATCTGGTCACAAATCTTATCGGGGTGGCCTTCAGTCACCGACTCGCTGGTGAATAGGCGCAGATGGTTATTACTCACGGTTTCCACTCTACTGGTTGAGGGCGCGCGAAGATAGCGCGCTCGTAATGATGACGGTTTCCTTCAATTATGACACGTTTGTTAAGCGCCATTACGAGGCGGAGTGCTGCGTTCACACCCCGGGCGGGCCTTCACTCAGCGCCAGCAGGCACTTAGGCCAGCGCCAGCCAGAGGATTAGGTCAGCGCCGCCAGAATCTTCTGAGCCAACGCCGGACCAATACCCGGCACCGCCGTCAGCTCCTCGGCGCTCGCCTGCTTCATCTGAGCCACCGACCCGAAGTGCTTAATCAGCGCGGAACGCTTCACCTCGCCCAGACCGGGCACCTCATCCAGGGCGGAGGCGACCATCGCCTTACCACGCTTGGAACGGTGGAAGGTGATAGCGAAACGGTGCGCCTCATCGCGGATGCGCTGCACCAGGTACAGCGCCTGCGAGGTGCGCGGCAGCACGACCGGGTAGTCGTCGTCCGGCAGCCACAGTTCCTCCAGGCGCTTAGCGATGCCGGCAACGTACACGTCCGTAATGCCCAGGTCGCTCAGCGCGGCGGATGCGGCAGCCACCTGCGGCGGACCGCCGTCCACGAGCACCAGGTTCGGCGGGTAGGCAAACTTCGCAGGCTCGGGCGTGGAGGCGTCAATCTCGCCGGAGTGCACGGGCGCAGCTTCACGTTCCGCCTGCTGCGCCAGGTGCCTCTTGAAGCGGCGCGTAATGACGTCGTACATGCTGGCGGTATCGTCACGCGCGGCGTCGCCGGTAATGCTGTAGGTGCGGTAGGCGTTCTTCGCGGGCATGCCGTCCTCAAAGACGACCATGGACGCGACCACGTTCGTGCCCTGCACATGCGAAATGTCGTAGCACTCGATGCGCAGCAACGGGTCCGGTAGCTCCAGCGCCTCCTGCAGCTCCACGAGGGAGGCGCTGCGGGTGGTCAAATCACCGGCACGGCGGCTCTTGTGCAGGGTCAGCGACTGGCGCGCATTCTCGGCGACCGTCTTCATAAGCTCTGCCTTGTCGCCGCGCTGCGGAACGCTAATCTCCACGGGCCCGCCGCGCACCTCCGCCAGCCAGGACGCCAGCTGCTCCTTATTCTCGGGCTCCACCGGCACGAGCACGGAACGCGGAATATCGTAGCTGTTCAGGCTCTTCTCGGCGTCCTTCTGGGAGGCGAGGCTCGCCGCAATATCGCTGTACACCTGCGCGATCAGCTGCTCAATGAGCTGCGCATCGGTGCTGTCGTTGACCTTCTCCACGATCCAGCCGCGCTGGCCGCGGATCCTGCCGCCGCGCACGAAGAACACCTGAACGGATGCCTCCAGATTGTCCTCAGCGTAGGCGAACAGGTCGGCATCCACGGTCGCGCCAAGCACCACGGCGTTACGCTCAAACGCCTTAGTCAGTGCGGCAATATCGTCGCGAAGAATCGCGGCGCGCTCAAAGTCCATATCAGCTGCGGCGGCTTTCATTTCCGCGGTCAACTGGGCGATATGCTTCTCAGCGCCACCACCCATAAACCGGGTCAGCCCGCGCGCCAACTCGCGGTGCTCCTCGGCGCTAATCTTGCCCACGCACGGCGCCGCGCACTTATCGATATAACCGAGCAGGCACGGGCGGCCGCTATTCTTCGCGCGGTTGAACACGCCGTTCGTGCAGGTGCGCACCGGGAACACACGCAGCAGCGCATCCAGGGTTTCACGAATCGCCCACGCCTGCGAATACGGGCCAAAATAGCGCACGCCCTTACGGCGCTCGCCGCGGGTCACCATGGCGCGCGGGTACACGTCATTGACGGTAATCGCCAGGTACGGGTACGACTTATCGTCGCGGAACGCAATGTTGAAGCGCGGCGAAAACTCCTTAATCCAGGTGTATTCGAGCTGCAGCGACTCCATTTCGCTCGCCACCACGGTCCACTCCACGCTCGCCGCCGTATGCACCATTGCGTAGGTCTTCGGGCTCAGCGTCTGCGGCGACGCAAAATAGCTGTTGAGGCGGTTGCGCAGGTTCTTCGCCTTACCCACGTAGATGACGCGGCCGTCAGCATCGCGAAAACGGTAAACGCCCGGGTCGGTGGGGATTTCGCCGGGGGCGGGGCGGTAGCTGGAAGGCTCTGCCATGGGTACTTTCTCCTCGCTCTACTGGGCTTTACGGCGGTTCTCTACGGGGGTCGGCGCGGGCTTTCTGCTGGGCTGCCAGGGTCATCCCAGGCTCGCGCATACGACAAACCGCGCATCCTGCACCCATCTCCCCCCAAAGCGAGGGGGCGGTGCGTGAATGCGCGGTTTAAGTCTACGCGGTATAGGCGGGGCGTGCCCTAGCCTGCGTCACGTGCGGCTGAGGGCGAAACGTTGTACTCGTGCTTTCGTGCCTGACCGGACAGCTGAGCAATCTCATTCATGATCGTGTCGGTGGTGACGCGGCGCTGCTTGCCGGTCATCTTCTCGCCGGTCTTCTCAAAGTAGAGCGGCTTACCCACGCGAATCGTGAAGCGGCGCGGGTAAATCATGTTCGAGCCGGGCTTCTGCAGGCGGTCGGTGCCAATCAGGCCGACCGGAACCACGGGCGCGCCGGTCATGTGCGCCAGCCACGCCACACCAATCTTGCCGCGGTACAGGTAGCCGTCGCGGGAACGGGTGCCCTCGGGGTAAATGCCGAAGACCTTACCTTCCTGCAGCTTCTCCAGGGCAATGTCGAGTGCCTTGAGCGATTCGGAACGGTCGGAGCGGTTCACGGGAATGATGTCCACGGCTTCGAAGAATGCCTTCATCATCTTGCCGCGCGGGCCGGGGGTGTTCACGTACTCAGCCTTCGCGAGGAACGCCACGCGGCGCGGCATCATCGCGGAAATAATGATGGAGTCCAGGAAGGACAGGTGGTTAGAGGCGACAATCACCGGGCCGGTGGCGGGAAAGTTTTCGAGTCCGGTCACGCGGGCGCGGAAGACGGTGCGCAGGATTCCGGTGACTGCTTTCTGGGTGGATTTGTAGAGAAGCACGTGAACTCTCCTGAGGTGCCGATAGATTGCGGGCTGTGGCGGCGGTCCGCCGTGGATGCGGGGTGAGTGGCCCCTTCTGAATATACGCCGCCAAAGAGCACAAAATCTGTACTGCGGTAACCTGTGCCGCAAAAAATTTGTACTGTGTTTAGTAGCGTCGGGTTTTATTATTCCACACCCGAGTGTAGGCACGTGAGGGGTGCCGCGCTCCCCTTCCACATGCTGGGATGCGCCTCCCACCCAGGTTCCTGTAAGTGCCCCGGCGGGAGCTCGAGTAGGAGCCTGAGTAAAAGCCCCGATTGAGGGAGTCTGCGCGGCTTCCAGCCCGGCGCATCCTCCCCCATTACCGGCGGGGAGGTGGCACGGAAGCTAAGGGTTCAACCTCAACGTAATATTTCAGGTTTTCCGCCTGATGATTACTGATTTCCCCGCCAAATAGCCGTGTCACATTATGACGCTACGTCAGCAAAGTTTCGTAAATGCGCATTTAATATGCAAAAATGAGAGCAGGGTGGGCTGTCGCACCTCCCTCAAGGACGATTCACCCTGAACATAGTGAGCCGCCCCTCCAGCGGATGTGCGTCGGGACCACTCCACCTACAAATTCCACGCACACTGGAGACATACACTATGGCTACAAAACCCGTCTCGCGTGCGCAGGCAGCAAAGATTGCCCGCCGCTCAGACACGGTCGGTGCCTATGCCGGAAAAGGCTGGGTACAGGCTGTTGCGTTTGTGATGCTCCTGGGCTTCACCATTATGGCAGTCCTTGCAATGCGCACCTACGCACTCTCCATGCCGCTCCCCGATAAAATCGTCGGCAACGACGGCAAAACTATCGCAACCCAAGAACAGATCCTGCACGGTCAGGAACTGTTCCAGGGACGCGGCCTGCAGCAGTACGGATCCGTGCTCGGTCACGGTGCCTACCTCGGCCCCGACTACACTGCAGAATACCTGCGCCTGACCACCGATGCTGCCGTCAAGGAGTACCGTGAACAGGGCAAGCAGGACCCCCGCGAACTCGTCAAGAACGAGTGGCGCAAGGAGAACAAGTACGACGAGCAGACTAAGACCATCACCTGGTCCGCTGGTGAGACCAAGGGCTACCAGCTCATGCTCAAGCACTACCGTGAAACCCTCATGAAGGGTGACACCTCGCAGGGCCTGTTCCCCGACGCCATTAAGAACGACGAAGAACTGCACGACCTCGTCGCATTCTTCGGCTGGACCGCATGGGCATCGGCGGCAGACCGCCCCGACCAGCCCTACTCCTACACCAACAACTGGCCTTCCGAACCCAACGTGGACAACAAGCCCACCGCGGATCTGATGGTCTGGTCGGCACTCTCCCTGATTGCCCTCATCGGTGGTACCGGTCTGATGTTCGCCATCTACGGCCGCTGGTCCCGCGCTATCGGCTGGCACGCGGAAGAGGCACCCGTCCTCGACTTCCGTCAGCCCGACGAAGTTCGCCTGACTCCCTCGCAGAAGGCAGCCTGCCTGCTCTTCGCAACGATCCTGGTGCTGTTCCTCCTGCAGGCTCTGGTGGGTGCGCTCACCGAGCACTACCGTGAAGAACTCACCGGATTCTTCGGTATCGACATGGGCCAGTTGCTGCCCTACACGGTATCCCGAACCTGGCACCTTCAGCTCTCCCTCTTCTGGACTGCAGGCGCGTTCCTGGCGGGCGGTATCTTCATCGCCCCGCTGATTACCCGCCGCGAACCCAAGAAGCAGGGTCTGCTCACCTACGTTCTCATCGGCGCCGTGGTCTTCGTGGTCCTCGGCTCGCTGCTGAACGAATGGTTCTCTCAGAAGGGCCTCATCCCCAAGGAATTCACCGGCTTCTTCTCGCAGCAGTGGGAGTTCCTGGACCTGCCGCGATTCTTCCAGATCCTGCTCACCGCGGGTATGTTCATCTGGATTGTCATCGTCTGGCGTACCCTCTCCGCTCGCCTGAAGGGCTCGAAGAAGACCTCCCTGCCGTGGCTGTTCCTCTTCTCCGGCCTCGCCATCCCCATGTTCTACGCGGTCGGCCTGCTCGCAGGTCAGCGTACTCACGTGACCGTCGCCGAATTCTGGCGATTCTGGGTGGTTCACCTCTGGGTGGAGGACTTCCTCGAACTGTTCACCACCGTCATGGTGGCGTACATCTTCGTGCTGCTCGGTGTGGTCCGCGAGCGCATCGCAATCTCCATCATCATGATGGACGCCGTGCTCTACTCCGTCGGTGGTGTGATCGGTACTCTGCACCACACCTACTTCGTCGGTACCCCCTCCGAGCAGATGGCATTCGGTGCGTTCTTCTCGGCTGCTGAGGTTATCCCGCTGACCTTCCTGACCGTTGAGGCGTGGGGTTTCATGCAGCTGGGTGCTCGCCAGTACTCCAACCGCACCAAGCCTTTCCCGCACCGTTGGGCTGTTATGTTCCTGATTGCTGTGGGCTTCTGGAACTTCCTCGGCGCAGGTGTGTTCGGCTTCCTGATTAACCTGCCGATCGTGTCCTACTTCGAGATTGGTACGGCACTGACCGCAAACCACGCACACGCATCCATGATGGGTGTGTACGGTATGCTCGCAATCGCGTTCGCGGTGTTTGGTCTGCGCTACCTGATCCCTGAGGACAAGTGGCCTGAGAAGGGTCTGAAGTTCTCCTTCTGGACCCTGAACATTGGTCTGCTGTGGATGTCCTTCATCTCGCTGCTGCCGCTGGGTATCGCTCAGCTGTACAAGTCCGTTGGTGAGGGCTACTACGAGGCTCGTTCCTTCGCGTTCATCCACGACGGCGCTTCCGCCGTGATGGGTTGGATGCGTATGCCCGGTGACGTCATCTTCCTGGTCGGCATCATCCCGCTGATCAAGCTGGCGCTGCTGGCTCTCAAGGAGATCTTCTCCAAGAACGCTAAGGAAACCGTCCTTGAGCTGCCCGAGCCCCCGCTGTACGAGGTGGTTGAGGACGCTCGCATCGCAGAGTTCGCCGGCACTAAGGCTGCCGAGGAACTGCCCGAGCAGACCAGCCCCTACCGTAGCGATCGTCGAGGCTAACCATGCCTGAGCAGATTGCTGGAGTTTCTTTCCTCGTGTGGCTGGCCTGCGTGTACGCGCTCGGCCTGGTCGCCGTGGGTTGGGGCTTCGATATTCTCGCCAAGCGCACCAGCCAGCGCATGGTGGCGGCGCGAACCTTCGGGTTCACCTACCACCAAGAGAGCGACGCGTGGCTCTGCCCCGAAGACCAGTGGCTGTGGGCGACCGCATTCGACTCGGATAACCGAGTGATGCGTTACCGCGCCAAGCCCAGCGTGTGCAACACCTGCCCGATTAAGGACAGCTGCACCGTCTCGGCGAACGGCCGCGAGCTCACCCGCGAAGTGGATGAATGGCCCTACTCCGAGTCGGGTCGTTTCCACCGCGGACTGGCGGTTGCTGTCTCGCTGCTGGGTGTGGTCATCCTGATTGGTGCCGCCATCGTCTGGCACTCCCCGCTGGAGCTTCTGGTGGAGGGTGCCGCCGCGGTGGTCTGCCTGTCGCTGACCTACCCGCTGGCTGTGAAGCTCATGCGTTCCCCCGCGAACTTCGAGAACGATCCGAAGCATATTCACGCATCCACCGCTGACGAATCGGTGAACGTGAAGATGGACCGTTTCGCGGCGAAGTGGGGTGGCGTGTCGAATGAGCGTAAGCGCCGTACCGAGCAGACCCGCAAGCAGATGATTGCGGATGCAACCCTGCCGGTTCGTACCTCTGCCCTCGACCCGGACCGCCCCGCATGGAGCGGCACCGGCACCTCGGTTAAGCGACTGCACAAGACCACGAACGAGGTCCTGCAGGAGCAGAACCTGGCTGAGGTTGAGACTGCTGAAAAGCTGGCAGAGCAGATGGCGAAGAAGTAGCGCTGCACAAGTTTTTCCGTTCCGGCGGCTGACCGGCTGGCTGGTCCCGTCTGTTAGCTTCGGCGGCTACCCCGTGTGGAATTCTCTTTTGTTCCTCTTTTGAGTTTTCCATGCGGGGTGCCGCTAAAGCACCGACCGCCGCGATGTACGCCGGGACGGAAAATTCCCCTCCCTAAACTCCCCCACACGCAGCCCGGTTACCGGGCACCCCCTACTACCTGCACCGTACGAGGCGCGGGCAGGTGGGCACACATACCGTCCTCCCCCAATATTTGTGAAGGAAAACCATGGATCCCGTCACTTTGGCAACTATCCTCATCCCAGTTGCCGTCATTGTTCTTTTTATTCTGATTCGTATGTTCCGCGTCATCCCCGAATACGAGCGTGGCATCTCTTTCCGCTTCGGCCACCTGCGTTCGGAGCTGAAGCCCGGCCTGAACGTCGTCTTCCCCCTCGTTGACTCCCTGCAGCGCGTTGATATGCGTGTTATCACCCTGACCATTCCCCCGCAGGAAGTCATCACCAAGGACAACGTTCCCGCCCGCGTGAACGCCGTGGTCCTCTTCCGCGTGACCAACGCCAAGAACGCGGTGCTTGAGGTTGAGAACTACCCGATTGCCACCAGCCAGATCGCGCAGACCACCCTGCGTTCCCTGCTCGGCCGCGTTGACTTGGACACCCTGCTCGCACACCGCGAGGACCTGAACGAGGACCTGCGTTCCATCATCGGTTCGCGCACCGAGCCGTGGGGTATTCAGGTGGAGCTCGTTGAAATCAAGGACGTTGAGATTCCCGAGGCTATGCAGCGCGCCATGGCTCGCGAGGCTGAGGCTGAGCGTGAGCGCCGCGCAAAGATCATTTCGGCACGCGGTGAGCTGGAGGCCTCCAGCGAGCTGAAGGAAGCATCCGACATTCTGAGCCAGTCCCCCGCTTCCCTGCAGCTGCGTTACCTGCAGACCCTGCTGGAGCTGGGTGCCGACCAGAACTCGACCGTGGTCTTCCCGCTGCCCATGGACGTCATTGGTCCGCTCGTGGGTGCGCTCAAGGGCGAGAGCAAGTAGACTGTAGACCTTGCACCTTCTGAGGCACCTACGTGCCTATCACAAAAACCTCGAGTACCATAGGTGCTCGAGGTTTTTGCATGCCCGGATCTTTTTTCACCACCGAGGACCACGATGACTACCCGCTTTGCACTTTTTCTTTCCAGGATTCCAACTCCGCACCGCCACGGGCGGATTATGGCGCTTCTCTTAGCATCCCTGGGTGGAGCGGTAGATGTTTTCTCTCATATTCATTACAAAGCTTTGGTTGCCACTCAGACCGGTAATTTTATCCTTCTCATTGCTGATATGAGTCACAGTTCGCAGCACGCTATTCACCTGCGTTGGCTCTCAGTGATTTTCTTTAGCCTGGGGTACCTGGGCGGTCATCTTCTGCACGATCTTTTGGGGCAGAGGGCACACCTGAAACACTGGCGCATTTTTACTCTGGTGCCCTTCCTCCTCGTCTGTTTTGTGACTCCTCTGATTCATCGGGTGAGCGAGCACGGGGTCCAGGTGGGGGCGTTAGCGTTCACTATTGGCATGCTCATTCATGCACTTGCAGACACGCGTATTGGTGAGAACCCATTTTCCCTGTTTATGACCAGCGGAAATTGGCGCAAAATGTTAAGCGCATGGTACATGGCCGGCGCCATCTATACCCGTGCTATAGCTAATGCTTGCAGCACCCGGAGGGAGCGTGTTGATAGAAGGCGTGTTGAGGCTCGTCACCCGTCAGCGGATACTTCCCCCGCCCTGCCTGAGGACGAAGGACGCCGCACCCGCAGACGTGCTCTGATGACGGCTTTAGATTACTCCCTGGTGGTCGGGGGATTTGTCGCCGGTGTGATTGCGATGGCTCTCCTAGATCAGCTGGTGGGTAGTATCTCTCTGTGGTTTGCCGGGTGTTTGGCAGCTGGAGCGTTCTGGCTGGGGTTCCGGACCGAGAAAAATGAAGATGCGGAGAATGAAGCTGAGGCTCAGAGCTCAGCTCAATAAATCAGAACTAGGTTCGGCAGGTCAGAACTAAACCCGGCAACTCAGAGCTAGCCCTACTCCCCTTCCCTGATGTACTAGCCTGACGCACTAGCTGCGGCGGCTGATTCGCAATGGTTAGACATATAGAAATATCCCGTGCAGATGAGAGTATCTGCACGGGATATTTCTATGCCGAACATTCTTCGCGAACGCTAGAAGGAAGGCGTTTGGCCCGCCGCGGGGGTTGGATGAGGTGGTTGCGACGGGCCAAACTGGTCGGTTACACGCCGTAGAGGTGCGGGCGCGGCAGGTACATCAGCCAGTTGGGTGAGGGCCGGAATCCTGCCGCAAACGGTTTTCACCGACGCCTTAAGCATAACCGGCACAACCCCCGAACCAGCGGTAGCTTGAGTGAAGCATCAATCACCCATCTCACGCCATGCCGGGACGGTATTCAGCCCAAAAACCGGCACCTAAAGCACCTGCGAGCTGGCTGCGGTGCACCCCCTCACGCAATGCCCGCCAGCTAGCGCAGAGCTAGTCATCTAGCGCAGCGCCCGTCAGCTAGCGCAGAGCTAGTCTTCTAACGCAATGCTCGGTGCGCCTGGTCAAAGAACTCACGCTCGTACACGCACGCCGACAGGTACGCCCGCGCCGCACGCACACGCTGAGCCGGTGAAGCCGCCTCAAAAGCACGCTCAACCTCCGCAAGGCTACGCGCCACATCCGCAGCGAACTCCTCGCCACCGTACAGGCTCAGCCACTCCGCGTACGGGTGGTCCGCGTGGTTCTGCGAGGAGAGCACGGCACCGACTTCTTCATAGAGCCAGTAACAGGGCAAGATAGCGGCAGCGCCGACCACATAGTCCTCACCAGCTGTGAAGGCACGCAGGAAGTTCGTGTACCCCATGGTAATCGGCGAAGGACCGCCCAGGCGCGCACGGTTCGCCAACCAGCCCTCGTGCAGCTGCGATTCGGCGGCAATCGCCTCATGCGCGCCAGCCGCCCAGTGCACCTGCGCCTCAGCGGTATCGGCACGCGCCGAGAGAGTCGCGAGCGCACGCGAATAATCGCGCAGGTAGAGGGCGTCCTGGTCCAGGTAGAAGGCGAACAGATCCTCGTCGAGGGTGCCGTCACCGAGGGCACGCACGAAGGGCAGGTCCAGGATCTGGTGCCAGGTTTCGCCACCGGCTGCCCAGAGGGCGGCGGTCCAGGGACCGGCGGGCTTTACGACAGCTTCACCGGCGGGCACGGGGCTGACCGGCAGCAGACGCTCCGGGCTGGTGCCGTCCAGAGTATTGCCCTCAGAGTCGGTGGTGGCGAGCAGGTGATGCCACGGGTACGCGGAGGCGGCAGCCTCCAGGCGGCGGGCACGGGCGGCGTGGTCCACCGGACCGTGGCCCTCACCGGAGCCGACCTGCAGCCCGGCACCTGCGGCAATGGCTTCGTGGAGCCAGCGGGTGCTCCACTGCAGGGCGCGGTGGGTGTCTTCGCTGGTCAGAACGCTCTGCTCTGCGGTGTGTTCTGCAGCTTCGGTGTGCTGGAGCAGTTCCACGCCCAGGCGGGTTGCCAGCGAAGAGGACAGGGAGCATCCGGTGCCGTGCGTATTACGGCTGTCCAGACGCGGGGTGCGCACGTGCGCGCAGGTGCCGTCCGGGAAGACCGCGGTGTTACCGGCGTCCTGACCACACAGGTGGCCGCCCTTCACAATCACGGTAGTTCCGGTCGCCGCCGCAAGGTTCGCCGCCTGCTCGTGCGCCTCATCGAAAGTCTGAGCGGGCTCCTTCTCACAGAGCACGGCAAGCTCCGGAATGTTCGGGGTAATCACATTCACGAGCGGCACGAGATCGCGCAGCGCCTGCTCCGCTTCCGCCTGCAGCAAGCGGTCACCGCTAGAAGCAATCATGACCGGGTCGAGCACAACCACGGGCACCGGATGCTCGCTCAGCCAGGTGCGGACGGTGCGGATCGTGTCTGCGTCGCCGAGCATGCCGATTTTCACGGCGTCAACCGTGACGTCATCAAAAACGGCGGCAAGCTGCGCGGTCAAAAATTCCAGGGGCGGGGTGAACACTTCACGAACCCCGCACGTGTTCTGGGCGACCAGTGAGGTGGTCACACACATGCCGTAACCGCCGGATGCGGCAATGGACTTGAGGTCCGCCTGGATACCTGCACCGCCGGAGGGGTCGGTTCCCGCAATGGAGAGAACCCTCGGCACCCGAGCTGTCTGGGGTACCCCGGATGCTCCGGAGGCGCTCGCGCCGGGTGCAGGGTTGGAGAGGGTCGAGGGGTTGGAGGTGGGTGCGCACGAGGGCGCGGTAGGCTGCTCTGCCATGATCGATAATCCCTTCGCTAGTTCGAACTAGAGCAGGTTCAATGGGTGATTCTCTCAGCCTTGAGTGTTATTACGCCGTTTCGTGCGCCCGCTGTGCTGTAGCTCTTCGCTGTGCCGTAGCCCTTCGTTGGGCGGTCAGTTGGGCGGGTTAGCGGGTCGCGGGCGTCTCAAGGCACCCCATATCGCTCTGCCAGGTTATCACAATGATTCTCCGTAGCTAAAAGTTCTGCGGGTAACAAGTGAATCTCTCCGAAATTTTCGTTTGAGTCTTGCACTCTTGCGAGTGCTCCCGCCGCCGATTTCAGTGCACCCTTGTACGGAAACCACCCGTTAAACACGTAGTGCTCGGCACCGCTTCACACGGTACCGGGCACTATCAGCCGGGCACTATCAGCCGGGTTTAGGTCAGGGCGAAAATCTCTGCCGGTGAACCCTCCGCAATGATCCTACCCTCGTGCAGCAGGACCGCGCGGTCAGCCAGCGAGGCGATACGCGCATCGTGCGAAATGATCAGCACCGCACGGTTCGCCAGCACGGCGCTCAGGGACTCGGTTGCGTCCGCGAGCTCCAGCTGGGTGGTGGACTCGTCCAGAATCACGGCGTGCGGGTCAGCAAGCACAATACGTGCCAGCGCCAGCTGCTGAATCTGGTCGCGGGTCAGCGGCGAATCCGCGCCGCTCACGACAGTATCCATGCCCTGCGGCAGGTCGCGCCACCAGCGGGCACCGATAGCGTCCAGTGCCTCGCCCATCTGCTCGACGGTTGCATCCGGCACGACCACCGTAAAGTTATCGGCGAGAGTACCGAAGAAGACGTGCGCTTCCTGGGTGCAGACCAGCAGGCGCGGGCGGCCATCGGCGGCGGCATCGGTCGGGAAGTCGCCGTGACCGACCGGGCGGCCCATCACGGTGATGGTGCCTTCCAGGGCGGTCAGCGAACCACCAATCAGACGCGCCAGGGTGGTCTTACCCGAACCGGAACGACCCACCAGGGCGAGCGCCTCGCCGCGGCGAATCTTCAGGTTGATGCCTTCCAGAACGAGGGCGTCCGGCGAGTAGCCGTAGGAGACGTCGATGCAGTCAATGGCGTACTGCGGGTCCTTCACGGCTTCATCCGAGACGGCGGCGAACGCTTCAGCGCGGTGCTGTGCACGCGCCTCACGCTGCTTCTTCGCCAAGGACACCACACCGAACACGCGGCCCATGTTCACGAGCATGATGCGCAGGCTACTGACGTGGTGGTTCAGCATGTCGGCAAGGGTTCGCAGGCTGAAAACCATGACCGAGGCGGTCGCTACGGCGCCCCAGGAAGCCCAGCCGAGAGCCACGCAGGCGGCGCCCCAGAGCATGCACAGAACCGTCGGGATCCAGGCGTTAATAGCGTCCACGGTGAAGTACAGCTGGCGGATGCGCACCATGCCCAACTGCGCGGCAAACTGGCGCTTGTTCTCACCGGCGAAGGCGTCTTCGCGGGCGGTGTGAACGCCCAGCTCACGGATCGTGGAGGTGCCGCGAATGTTCTCGGTCAGCACACTGTTGAGGTCACTCACGCGCTCCTGGGCGGTCTGGTTGCGTGCCGCCATGAGCGGCAGCATCTTCGACATGATGAGGGCAAGACCGGCAATCATGGGTAGCATGATCAGACCCATTGCCGGGCTCACGAACGCCAGGGAGAGCGTGGAGATAATGAAGTACAGCACCACGTAAATCGCGCCGAGCAGGTCCTCACTGACGGACTTCGCCGCCGAGGAGAGGTCGTCGGTCACGCGGGTGAGCAGGTCACCGCTGCCGGCTTCTTCCACGGTGCGTGCGTCCAGGTCGAGGGTGCCGTCGAGGGTGTCCTGGTTGGCGTCACGGGTGACGAGCGCACCCAGTCGCGCCGCACTGTACGAGGAGACCATGAGGGTTATCGCCTGCACGATGAACGCCGCCAGGATAATCAGAATCGGCTGCCACGGGTAGCTGGAGAACTTGCCCGCCACCACGTCGTCCACGGTGGCACCAATCTGCAGGGGCACCACCGCACCCATGAGGGTGCTGACCATGTAGATGACGAAGGTGTAGAGGGCTCGCCCCTTATGCGCTGCGAGGTAGTTCCACATGCGGCGTGCCACGTAGGCGGGGCTTTCGATGGGGAGCTGCTTTGCCATGCTAGTTCACCTCCTGATTCTGAGTGGTTGCGGGGGTTTCTGCCTGAGCGACGGGGTAGCCGTCGCGTTCCATGCGGCGGGTCGTCTCCGCGGTCGTGGAGATAATGTAGACCTGTTCCAAATCCTGCAGCAGGCCGGGGTAGCCGACGGGCAGGCGGTCGCTACCGACCTGGGTTTCCATCGCATCGTAGATGTAGCGCTGGCTGGGTTCGTCCACGGAGTTCAGCGGCTCGGTCAGAATCAGCACCTGCGCATCCTGTGCGAGTGCGCGGGCGAGTGCCAGACGCTGACGCTGACCACCGGAGAGGTTCGCGCCTTCGCTGGTGATGCGGGCGGCGAAGTAGTCTTCGGGGTTGCGTCCGCCCAGTCGGTAGGCGATTTCGCGGGAGTCGGTAATCTTCAGCAGTTCCTCATCCTTTGCCTGTGCTAGCTCCTCGTCGAGGTTCGGCACGGTGCCCAGGCGCAGGTGCTCCTGCAGGGTTCCGGCGAAAATCATGGGGTTGGGTTCGCTCAGCAACACGCGGCGGCCGGTTGCGTCTTTGAGGTCCTCTCCCCCACGTCGCAGGGTGCGGGCGAGCGCCTCGGCGTAGTCCTGCGCGGTGAGGTTGTAGTCGCGCGGGTTGACGTACACGATGCGCGGGTTGCTTGCACCGGCGGGGGCGACGGGTACGGGCACCTCGAGGGTGCTCGCCTCGACTGCCTGTTCGGCGCGTGCCAGCTGCGCCATTTCCTCGTCGGTGCGCGGGCTCTTCAGCACGCCCTGTCGTACGCCCGCGTGACCTTCGAGGCGGGCAACCTTGGCGAGCGCAATCTTGGCGTATCGCCATGCGGTGAGGAAGTTCTGGGTAATCCAGATGGGGCCGCCCATCATCGCGATAATGGAGGCGACGGTCACCAGGGACGCGGCGGGGGTGTCGGATACCCAGCGGCCGTTTTCGACGTGGCCGGTGAGGGCGAAGCCGATGCCGAGCAGGGTCACGGCGCCGCCGAGCAGCGCGCGGATGAGGTACATCCAGCGGTGCGTCTTTTCATAGCGCATGTAGCTGTCGAAGACTTCGTCGGTGCCGCGGTGGTAGCGTTCACGCATCTGCTCTTCGGCGCCGAGACCGGCGATGGTGCGCAGACCGGTGGCGATGTCGGAGGCGCGTGAGGAGGCTTCGCCGTCCTTTTCGCGGTATTCGCCGATCTTGGATTCGAGGAAGGACGAGTACCAGGCAATCACGCCGACCACGATGAGCGTACCGATGAGGGTGACAATCGCGGTGACGGGGTTGATGAGCCAGAGCTGCACGGCACCGAGGATCGCGATGATCATGGCGTTGACGAATAGCGGCAACGAGAAGTAGACATCCGTAATGCGGCGTACGTCTTTGTTCATGACGGTGACCGCTTCGCCGGAGTCTACGCCAGCGCGGGTGCGCCCCATGAGCCGGTTGATGTAGATACGCCAGTCGCGGCTAAGTTCCGCGCTGAGGGTCATGGAGGTGCCCCAGCCGAAGAACTCGTTGATCACGATGAAGGTGATGGCTGCGACTACTACCCAGAACATGGGCCAGGCATCGGGGGCTTTGCCGGCGATGTGCTGGTTGATGAATTGGCCCACCATGACGGGAATCAGGATTGCGCCGGTACCCGCGGTGGTTTCACCCAGGACGGGGATTGCCCAGCGGTGCCAGGGGTATTTGTATCCGGGTGCGGTGACTCGCAGGGCGAGGCGCTTTTTGAGGGCTTCCTCTTCTGCCTTGCGCTGTTCGCTACCGGTTACTTCCTGTGCAGCTTTTTTCTGCGCAGTTTTCTTCTGAGCGGCTTTTTCCTGCGTGGTTTTGTTATGCATGGATTCTTCATGCGTAGCTTCTTCACGCGCGGCGTTTTCTTGTGCCTTGTCAGCGTTGTATTCAGTCATTCAACGTCTCTCCTTTCTCTTACCCTATTCCTTTATCAATGTGGCACGCAACACTATTTGCACCATAGATGGGCGTGTCGTCATTTATGCAACGTATTTTGGAGTTTGTATCAGCCGCTCAACATGCACCGACATCAATCGGCGGATTCTGCATCTACGCGGTAATCTATGCGGCTTGGAGGCCTACGTTTTCGACCTTCTGAGCACCAGGTTTTTGCACCACTGCACTTTTAGTGCTTTGTTCTACACTACACGAATTTGGGGAATTCCCGCGTTAGCGCGGCACCGCGCCTCCCGAACGCCCTATAAACGCCCCGCGAAGGAACCGCAACCACCCTGCAAAGATGCAGTGAACACCCCGCAAGCACTCCGCGAGTACCCTGTTGTTCCCTCGTAACGATAACGCCCCCGCGCCCGCGCTATTCCCGATAGACTGGAATCCTCATGAGTATTTTGAATTTTCTTTCTTCCACGCTGGGCGAGAATCCCGGCGACTACAATCGACGCGATTTTAAGGGCAACCCCCTCACCGCCGAAGAAATCTATGATTCCTTCACCGAGTGGATTTCGACCCGCGGCATGACCCTGTACCCCGCCCAGGACGAGGCCGTTCTGAGCATTGCCGCCGGACATAACGTGGTGCTGGCAACCCCGACCGGTTCCGGTAAGTCCACTGTGGCTGTTGCCGCGCATTTTACGGGCCTGGCGACCGGTCAGCGCTCCTACTACACCGCCCCCATTAAGGCGCTGGTGTCTGAGAAGTTCTTTGACCTGATTAATATTTTTGGTGCCGAAAACGTGGGCATGATTACCGGCGACTCCGCCATTAATACGGAGGCGCCCATTATCTGCTGCACCGCGGAAATTCTCGCCAATATTGCCCTGCGCGAGGGCAAGGATGCGGACCTCTGCCAGGTCATTATGGACGAGTTCCACTTCTACTCCGACCCGCAGCGCGGCTGGGCGTGGCAGCTTCCCCTGTTGGAGCTTCCGCAGGCGCAGTTCCTGCTGATGAGCGCGACCCTGGGCGATACGACTCGCTTCCAGGAGGAGATGACGGCACTGACCGGCCGCGAGAGCGACCTGGTGGCGCACTCTGAGCGTCCCATTCCGCTGCATTTCTACTACTCCACCACCCCGGTTCAGGAGACGGTGCAGGAGCTCGTGCAGACCAAGCAGACTCCGGTCTACATTGTGCACTTCTCGCAGAAGGCGGCGCTGGAGCAGGCGAACGCGCTGCTGTCGGTGGCTATTGCTTCGAAGGAAGATAAGGAACGCATCGCGGAGCTGATTGCGAAGTTCCGTTTCGGTCCGGGCTTCGGTAAGGCGCTGAATAAGCTGGTGCGTGCCGGTATCGGTATTCACCACGCGGGTATGCTGCCCAAGTACCGCCGCCTCGTGGAGCAGCTGGCTCAGGAGGGTCTGCTCAAGGTGATTTGCGGTACCGACACCCTGGGTGTGGGTATTAACGTGCCGATCCGTACCGTGCTGATTACGGCGCTGTCGAAGTTTGACGGTGCCCGTAGCCGCCGTCTGCGTGCCCGCGAGTTCCACCAGATCGCTGGACGCGCCGGCCGCGCCGGTTTTGATACCGCCGGCACCGTGGTGGTTCAGGCACCCGAGCACGATATTGAGAACGCTCGCCTGCTGGCTAAGGCTCAGGCGAAGTTCGGTGACGACACCAAGCGCATTAACCAGTCGCTGTCCTCCAAGCGTAAGAAGGCGCCGGAAGGGTTCGTTGGCTGGTCTGAGAAGACCTTCGACCAGCTGGTAGAGGCCGCCCCGGAGCCGCTGACCTCCTCCTTCGACATCACCCACTCGATGCTGCTGAACCTGATGCACCGCCCGGAGAACCCGGTCATTGCCGCGTACCGCATCATTCAGGAGAACCACGAGAGCCCCGCGCGCCGCCGCGAGCTGCTGCGCAAGGCAATCGGCATCTACAAGGAGCTTCTGACCGGCGGCGTGATTGAGCGAACCAACACCCCGGACGAGCACGGCTCCTACCTGCGCCTGACCGAGGACCTGCAGGATAACTTTGCCTTGAACCAGCCGCTGTCCGCTTTTGCGGTCGCCGCGCTGGAACTGCTCGACCCCGAATCGCCCAGCTACGCGCTAGACGCGCTCTCCCTCATCGAGGCGACCCTAGATTCGCCGAACCAGGTGCTGTACGCGCAGGAACGCAAGGCGAAGAACGAACTGTCGGCACAGTTGAAGGCGGACGGTGTGGACTACACCGAACGCATGAACGAGCTGGACAAGGTCACCTACCCGCAGCCCCTGGCGGAGCTCATCGATCAGGCGTACACGACCTACAAGCAGTCCGCGCCGTGGGTGGCACGTTTTGAGCCGCGCCCCAAGTCAATCGTGCGTGACATGTACGAACGCGCGATGGGCTTCAACGACTTCGTGCAGTACTACTCGCTCGAACGTGCCGAGGGCGTGCTCCTGCGTTACCTCTCTGACGCATACAAGGCGCTGCGCCACACCATCCCCGATTCTGCCGTGACCGACGAGCTCGACGACATCATCGAGTGGCTCGGCGAGCTGGTACGCCAGACCGACTCCTCCCTGGTGGACGAATGGGAGAAGCTGGCTGCCGGCGAAGACACCGCGACCATTGCGGCCGAGCACGCCTCCATCGAGGAGGAAGAGCCTCCCGCCGTGACGCAGAACCTGCGTGCCTTCCGCGTGATGGTGCGCAACGCCCTCTTCCGCCGTGTGGAGCTCTTCGCTGACGAGCGTGACCGCGCCCTGGGCGCCCTGGACGAGTGGTGCGGCTGGGATGCCGACCGCTGGGCGGACGCCATGGACGACTACTTCGACACCTACGACGATATCTACACGGACGCCGACGCGCGCTCGCCTCGCCTGGTCAGCATGGATGAGGACACCGCCGCTCACCCGGGCGTGTGGAAGGTTCAGCAGAGCTTCGCCGACCCCGAAGATAACTTTGACTTCGGTATTCGTGCCGAGGTTGATTTGGCGGCCTCCGATGAGGCGGGCTACCCGGTGCTGAAGATTCTGAGCGTGGGCGAGTTCTAAGGCTCCAATTGAGACTCCGCCCGAGGCTCTGCCCAGATGTTGCCCGTAGTGGGCTAGAATACAGAGTATCTATCTATTTGAATGAAAGAAGGTTCACCGTTGACCGTTTCTTCGCTTCCCAAGGTTGAGTACCGTAAGGGTTCGGTCGTCAAGCACGACGGCTACGAGATTACCGACCACTGGTTCCAGGTTCCCCTGACCCACGGTCTGATTTTCTCCAAGGGCAAGGATGCCGCTCTCTCCTCCCGTTTCGCGGACCAGACCATCACCGTGTTCGCCCGCGAGGTTGTGAGCACCAACGAGACTCTGACCGTTTCGGCTGATAAGCGTCCTTACATTGTGTACCTGCAGGGCGGCCCCGGTTTCGGTTCGCCGAAGACCGGCTCCATTGGCGGCTGGATTGCTGAGCTGGCGAAGACTCACCGCGTGGTTCTTCTGGATCAGCGCGGTACCGGCATGTCTTCCCCGCTGTCTGCCCGCAACATCACCGCTGTGGGTGACCCGCAGGTTCAGGCTGAGTACACTGAGCTGTTCCGTGCGGACTCCATCATCGCTGACGCGGAGGCTGTCCGCGAGGTGCTGCTGGCTGACCGTGCCGACAAGCGCTGGTCCACCATTGGTCAGTCCTTCGGTGGCTTCCTGACCCTCTCGTACCTGTCCTTCGCTCCGCAGTCCCTGCGCGATTCGCGCATCACCGCGGGCCTGGCGCCGATTCGTACCTCCGTGGACAACGTCTACCAGCACACCTTCGACCGCATGAAGGAACGTGTTGAGGAGTACTACAGCTGGTTCCCCGAGGACGCTGAGCTCGCTACCCGCATTGCTGAGCACCTGCGCACCCACAAGGAGTACCTGCCCACCGGTGAGCGTCTGACCGATCACCGCTTCCAGATGGCTGGTCACTTCCTGGGTGGCCGCTGGCGCGAGCGCGGCCTGCACTACTTCCTGGAGACCGCTTTCGCTGAGGGTAACGACCACCTCTCCGATCAGTTCCTGACCGCCATGGGTGCCGAGGTGACCTTCCAGGCGAACCCGCTGTACGCCCTGATGCACGAGACCATTTACGCTGACGGCCCCGCTGACGGCGTTCTGCCCGGCATCCCCGGCTACGAGCTGTCCCCCTCCCCCGCGCCGACCAACTGGTCTGCTGCTCGTGTGGCGGCTTCCCGCCCCGAGTTCGCACCGGATGCGGACCGTCTACTCTTCACCGGCGAGCACATCTTCCCCTGGTACTACGAGGAGGATCCCTCGCTACGTCCGCTGGCTGAGGTTGCGAACCTGCTGGCTGAGAAGAAGGACTGGGGTCGCCTGTACGACCACGCACAGCTGCACAAGAACGAGGTTCCCGTGGTGGCTGCGGCGTACAACCCGGACGTGTACGTGGACTTTGAGCACTCCATGGAGACCGCTCGCTGGGTCGGCAACACTCAGGTGTGGACCTCGAAGACCCACCACCACGACGGTTTCGGTTCTGACTCGCTGACCATTCTGGGTCACCTGAAGAACATGCTGGCTGAGGTTCACAACCAGTAATTCTTCTGAAATATCTCTGATATAGCTAAAGCCCCTCACTCCGGTTGATCCGGTGTGAGGGGCTTTAGTGTTAGCGCCAGCCTGGTGAGGCTGCACGCTCAGTAACTACTTGGAGGAAGAGTGCGCATCCTGTGCGGTGCGGGCACGCATCACGAGGGCATGGTATTCGTCTTCCTTCTCGATCAGCTCGTCACGCAGCTTGGCGGGAATGGCGTTGAGCTTCTCGGTTTCCTTCTGCCAGCGGGCGGTGATGTCCGCACGCTCGGCGGCAGGTGCATCCTCGGGCAGTGCCAGGTACTTCTCGGAGAGCGCCTGAACACGCTGAATGGTCTGCAGCGCGCGGCCCTTGGGGCTGAGCAGCGAGGCAAGCACGGTAATGATCAGAACGCCCACGATGACCATCAGCGACATTTCGGTGCTGATTTCGACCACGTGCACGGGCTCGCCGTGGTTGATGAACGGCAGGTTGTTCTCGTGCATTGCGTGCAGGATGAGCTTCACGCCAATGAACGCGAGGATGGTCGCCAGGCCGTAGGAGAGGTAGACGAGGCGGTCCAGCAGGCCGTCAATGAGGAAGTACAGCTGGCGCAGACCCATGAGGGAGAACGCGGTCGCGGTGAACACAATGTAGACGGACTGGGTGAGGCCGAAGATCGCGGGGATCGAGTCGAGTGCGAAGAGCAGGTCGGAACCGGCGATAGCGACCATGACGAGCATCATGGGGGTCATGACGCGCTTGCCATTTTCGATGGTGAAGAGCTTGTCGCCGTCGAAGTGGTCGCTGGTCTTCAGGTACTTCTTGGCGAGGCGGACCATGATGTTGTCTGCTTCGTCGTCGCCGTCGCCTTCGGTGATTTCGTCCTTGAGCAGGTTACCTGCGGTCATGAGCAGGACCAGGCCGAAGATGTAGAACACCCAGGCGAAGGAGTTGATGATCGCTGCGCCGGCGAAGATGAAGGTGCCGCGCGCCAGGATCGCGAAGACGATGCCGAAGAGCAGGACCTTCTGCTGATTCTCACGGGCGACACGGAAGGTGCCCATAATAATCATGAAGACGAAGAGGTTATCGACCGAGAGAGCTTCTTCGGTGATGTAGCCTGCATAGAATTCGGTGGCGGCGGAGGGGCCGTTCGTCACGAAAATATACAGACCGAACAGCAGCGCGATGCCGATGTAAATACTCGACCAGATGGCCGCTTCCTTGACGGAAGGTTCGTGCGCCTTACGAACGTGGAACACGAAGTCGAAGGCCAACAGACCCGCGATGATGAGAATAGTAACCAACCATTGCAACCCGGTAACTTCCATGGGGAGCCTTTCTTGTGGTGTGCGTACAGGACCACAAGTCTCTCCCGCCGGCCTAAATGGAGGTCGGCTCGATTCACCGGTTAGGCGCCTTCGGCTAACGTGCTGACGATGAGTCGATTGGTGGGATACTCCCTTGCTCGGTGAACGATTATACAGCAGGTTGAGGTTTTCGCACAGGAGCCCCTCCGGGAGGACTTTCAGGAGCTAGGTGCACCGAAACGCCGCATCCGGCGGGGTTATCCCGTCGGATGCGGTGTTCTGGGTGATGAATACGCGCTGTCTAGTTGGGGGTCTAGCTGGCGACGCTATGAGTTTGACAACATGTAGAGCGGCACGGTGTAGATCGGCACCGCACAGATCAACACCGCGCAGCAAGCCCACATCAAAGTAGCCCTCCCCGTGAACTATTACGGGGAGGGCTACTTTTCATTCAATTAGGAGACCATGTTGAAGGTCGGCGGGGTGAAAGCAATCGCGTTGACCTGCTTGTTCGTATCAAGCGTGCCGTTCTCACGAATCGTCGGGACGGTAATAACCACCTCGAACTGGTACATGCCTTCCATGAGCGTATTGCCACGCAACGCAAAACGCGCGGAGATGCCGGTCGCCTTATCATTCACGCTCGACGCGAAGGGAATGACCTGACCCTGAACGGTCTGAGTCTTGCCGTTGCGGGTCATGACGGTTGCCTTGCCGGTCGGGTCAGTCGTGAAGACCTGACGGTCAATGATTTCACCCTCGGGCGAGAAAAGGTAAATGTCCATGGACGGGTGCAGGTGCGTGGTGCCGGTCGTCGCCTCCAGGGCGGAGACGTTGTAGGTCATCACGAACTCACCGCAGTTCAGGTTGAGGTCGCCCTCGGGGCCGTGAGTCGCCTCGTACACGGACATGAGGCGAATCGTTGCGGGATTCGGGGAGGTTGCATTCTCCATGGACCACCACGCCTGACCGGTCTCCGGCGCAGTCACGGGCTTGTTCTTGGTGCGCGACTGCAGGGCGCCACTGGCAGGGTTGGTGATCATCCAGCCGCCGACCTGGGTGAAGTCCGGGCCGTGTACCGTCTTGCAATCATCAGCCGAGGCAGCGAATGCGGGTACCGCCGTGGAGGCGGCAATAGCGGGCAGAGCCCAGAGCGCACCGCGGGTGAGGTTGCGGCGGGTAACGGAACGAGCTCCCATGGTGTGTGCGTCTGAAGAGTTATTCGAAATAGTCACAGATTTTTCTTTATCGTTCGGAAGCATCAAGGTGTTATTTGACACGTAAAACACCTTGATAGTGTACAGCATGTATCTGCACTCAGTAGAACTTCATGAACAATGAGTTACCTCATGGCGAAAAACCCACGTCGGCCCCTAAACGCCGGGCTTAGAACACCGGGCTTAGGCGTGACCCGCCTCCTTCATCAGGCGCAGCTCCTTCTTCAAATCGGCAAGCTCATCACGCAGACGCGCCGCCAACTCAAACTGCAGGTTCTCCGCCGCCACACGCATCTGCTCGTTCATCTGCTCAATCAAATCCAGCAGGTCCTCAGCGGGTGCCGCCGCCAGGCCGTCCGCACGAACGCGCGCCTCCGCACGGGCGAGAAGCTCCTCCGACTCCGGGGTGCTCGTGGCAATCTTCGACGAGGTCGCAGAACCGGTCTTCGCACCCGCGCTCACCGTGCGGGCGCCCTTCTTACCGCTCTTACGCTGCTGCAGAAGCTCGCGGGTGTCCTCTTCCTCGCGGGCGAGAACATCCGTAATATCGGCAATCTTCTTCCGCAGAGGCTGCGGGTCAATGCCGTGCTCACGGTTGTACGCCTGCTGAATCTCGCGGCGGCGGTTCGTCTCATCAATCGCCACGCGCATAGAATCCGTAATCTTATCGGCGTACATGTGCACCTGACCGGACACATTACGCGCCGCACGACCAATGGTCTGAATCAGCGAAGTGGTCGAACGCAGGAAGCCTTCCTTATCGGCATCCAGAATCGCAACCAGGGACACCTCGGGCAGATCCAGGCCCTCACGCAGCAGGTTAATACCAACCAGCACATCAAAGGTACCCAGGCGCAGCTCACGCAGAAGCTCCACACGGCGCAACGTGTCAACGTCAGAGTGCAGATACTGCACCTTCACGCCATGCTGCAGCAGGTACTCGGTCAAATCCTCCGCCATGCGCTTGGTGAGGGTCGTGACCAGCACACGCTCATCACGCTCAACGCGCACGCGAATCTCCTCGAGCAAATCATCAATCTGACCCTTGGTCGGCTTGACCACAATCTCCGGGTCAATCAGACCGGTCGGGCGAATAATCTGCTCCACATAACCATCAGCCTGCGACAGCTCATACTTACCGGGGGTCGCCGAAAGGTAAATCGTCTGACCGATACGCTCCAGGAACTCCTCCCACTTCAGCGGGCGGTTATCCATCGCCGAGGGCAGACGGAAACCGTGCTCTACCAGGGTGCGTTTACGGGACATATCACCCTCGTACATGGCACCAATCTGCGGGACCGTCACGTGCGACTCGTCAATAATCAGCAGGAAATCATCCGGGAAATAATCCAGCAGACAGTTCGGGGCACTGCCTGCGGCACGACCGTCAATATGGCGCGAGTAGTTCTCAATGCCATTGCAGAAGCCCATCTGCTCCATCATTTCCAGATCATAGGTGGTGCGCATGCGCAGACGCTGCGCCTCCAGCAACTTGCCCTGGGATTCGAGGGTCTGCAGGCGCTCGCGCAGCTCATCCTCAATGGAGGTAATAGCCTTCGCCATGCGCTCCGGGCCGGCAACGTAGTGGCTTGCGGGGAAGACATACATTTCTTCTTCCTCGCGAATTACCTCGCCGGTCAGCGGGTGCAGGGTGTAAATCGCCTCAATCTCATCACCGAAGAACTCGATGCGGATCGCGTTCTCCTCGTACATGGGGATGATTTCGACGGTATCGCCGCGCACACGGAACGTGCCGCGGTGAAAGTCCATGTCGTTACGCGCGTACTGCATCGCCACGAACTGGCGCAGCAGCTCGTCGCGGTCAATCTCCTCACCGCGACGCAAAGTCACCATCTGCTTAATGTACTCCTCGGGCGTGCCCAGACCATAAATGCAGGACACGGTCGAAACCACCACCACGTCGCGGCGAGTCAGCAGGGAGTTCGTCGCCGAGTGGCGCAGACGCTCCACCTCCTCATTGATGGAGGAGTCCTTCTCAATAAACGTATCGGTCTGCGGCACGTACGCCTCAGGCTGGTAGTAGTCGTAGTACGAGACGAAATACTCCACCGCATTATTCGGCAGCAGCTCGCGCAGCTCATTCGCCAGCTGCGCCGCCAGAGTCTTATTCTGCACGAGCACCAGAGTCGGACGCTGCACCGCCTCAATCAGCCAGGCTGCGGTCGCGGACTTACCGGTACCGGTAGCGCCCATCAGCACAATGTCTTTCTCACCGTTCTGCACACGCTCGGTGAGCTCGGCGATAGCCTTCGGCTGATCACCGGCAGGCTGGAAGGGGCTGACCACTTCAAAGGGGGCGACGATGCGGTTAATTTCGGGTGCGTAACTCATGTATCCATCCTAGGGGAAAGCCGCCCAATGCGCCTCAGGATTGGTCGCCCTTTTCTGCTGGCGCAATACGATGACGCGCAATAGTCCAGACACGACAGGTAACAAGCCATCACCATGAAAGTGCCCAAGTTCATAAAAGAAAGGACGCAAAAGATAAGGGGTATTCGACTGGTTCATCTGCGCTACCGGGCAGGAGGCGAGCGGGAGCATTCTCCCGCACGATGACGGTGCTCTTAGGAACAGCGCTCTTAGGGGTGGCCGCCCTCCCCCACAGCCGCCGCCACTTACGGGTGCCGCACCGCAGAAGATAAGCGGCAACACATAAAGACTTATGACGGGCGCTCTGCACTCACCCCCTTTGCCTCTTTGATGTGGCTCACATATGTTTAGAGCACACACGCAGACAGAACGGGACCACAAGAGCGCACGGAAGGACTCCATGAGCACGACCACGGAGACAGCTTCACAGGCAACCCCGAACGAATCCACAGAAGCGAACCCGGAGGCGAACCCCACCGGCGCGCCGGTTGCCACCTTAGCTACCAAAACCGAGCATCGTAGCACCCTCTTCGCGTCCTCGTACCCGCTGATTCTGCTCATCGCCCTCGCCATTCTGCTGGGCGTCACCTATCTCTCACTCATCACCGGCAGGTACCCGGTCGAACTGGACGAGCTCTTCCGTATCCTCGGCAAGAACTGGTTCGGCATGGACCTGAAGGTCTACAAGCCCGCCGAAAACATGCTGCTGACCGTGCGCATTCCGCGCCTACTCGCCGCCGGGCTCATCGGAGCCGCCCTCGCCATTGCGGGTGCCACCTTTCAGGCGGTCTTCCGTAACCCGCTGGTCTCCCCGTACCTGCTGGGTGTTTCGCAGGGTGCGTCGGTGGGTGCCGCCTCCGCCATTCTGCTGGGTGTGGGCACGAGCATCGCCATTCAGGGTTCCGCCCTCGCCGGCGGTCTCATGGCGGTACTACTGACCGTGAGCATTCCGCGCCTGCTCAAGAATCAGTCCACGCTCATGCTGGTGCTCTCCGGCGTGATTGTGGGTGGCTTTGGCACCGCCGCGCTGGGTGCGTTGAAGTTCATTGCGAACCCTGAAACTCAGCTGGCGCAAATCGTGTTCTGGCAGATGGGCTCCCTGCAGGACGTACGCGCGGAAGCACTCACACAGTTTGCGCTGGTGGCGGTGCCCTGCATCCTGCTGCTCCTGGCGATGCGTTGGCGCATCAATATCCTCTCGCTCGGTGACGATGAAGCACGCACCCTCGGCATTAACCTGACCCGCACCCGCGGTATCACCATTCTGCTGGCAACCCTGGTCACCGCGACCAGCGTGTGTATTGGCGGCCCGATTTCTTGGGTTGGCCTGGTCATTCCGCACCTGTGCCGCCTGCTGGTCGGTAGTGACACGACCAAGCTCATGCCGCTGTCCATTCTGATGGGTGCTTCGTTCATGATGTTCGTCGATACCCTGGCACGTAGCCTCACCAGTGCGGAGGTTCCTCTGAGCGTACTGACCGGCTTCATTGGCACGCCCCTGTACGTGGCGCTGCTGCTGCTTGGAAAGGTTCGGGTGAAGTAATGTCGCCTTCCATTCCCAATACTCAGCAGCGCACGGATGCGAGCGCAGAGGTTCTGCTACACCTGGACGATGCGGGCTTCCGTTACGGCCACCGGGGCGGGCGCATCAATCGCCGCCGTACCGGTCTGCACCGTTCCGGGCACCGCTCCAGCCGCTGGATTTTCCGCAACGTGAACCTGCAGGTGCGACGCGGTGAGGTCCTCGCCATTCTGGGTCGCAACGGTGTGGGCAAGTCCACCCTGTTGAACTCCCTGATTGGTTTGCACTCGCTCACCGAGGGCACCGTCCACCTGGGCGGTGAGCCGCTGGATTCTTTGACCGCGACTGAGCGTGCCCGCCGCATCGCCTACCTTCCGCAGATGGAGGGTCGCGGTATCTCCTACACCGTGACCGAGTACCTGCTGATGGGTCGCGCACCCTATATCGGGTTGTTCTCTTCGCCCTCACGCCGTGACCGTGAGCAGGTAAACACCGTAATGGAGGAGCTGGGGCTGCTCGACCTGGCGCACTCCCCATTGGATGAGCTGTCGGGTGGTCAGCGTCAGCAGGTGGGTATTGCCCGAACCCTGGTGCAAGACGCCCCGCTCATCGTTCTGGACGAGCCGACGAGCGCCCTGGACGTTGCGAATCAGGCGAAGGTTCTGCGGAAAATTCGGCAGCTGCGCGATGCCGGGTACGGGGTCATCTTCACGACCCACAACCCGGATCACGCCCTCATGCTGGATGCGACCGTCGCCCTGCTTGGTGCGCGCGATATGCCCGATACCGTGCCAAACGCAACGCCGGAGGTACCTGCAGATGCGCCAGCTCAGCTTTTGACGGGCCGCGCCTCCGAGGTGCTCACGAGCAAGGTTCTCTCGCGCACCTTCAACACCGGCCTGACGGTGGCCTACTCCCCCGAGCTGGGGCGTTCCAGCGTACACATGACGAGCCTCGATAGCTGAGACTCCGCAGCGTTTAGATTTCCGGTGGTGGTTTGGGCAGTACACAAGAGATGCGGTAGAGGTGCCGCATCCGCTGTGGTGGCGCGTCCCTAGCACGCCTGCCCCACCCAGGCCGCCACCGGGTTATTCACCCACCCTGTCAACACAGAAAGACACACCATGAAAATCACGAAGTTCCACACCGGCGTTG
Source organism: Rothia sp. HMSC069C10 (assembly GCF_001812205.1). Lineage (NCBI taxonomy): Bacteria > Bacillati > Actinomycetota > Actinomycetes > Micrococcales > Micrococcaceae > Rothia > Rothia sp. HMSC069C10. Next base: position 117,834 of record NZ_KV808301.1, on the reverse strand, counting down.
CCCTGACCACTTCCCTGCTGCTGGCTGCGCTGACCGGTTGCGGCGCCGCGAACACCGCCTCCTCCTCTGCATCGGGTTCCGCATCAAGCTCGGTGTCCGCTTCCGCCTCCTCTCAGAACTCGAAGAAGCACACCAGCTTCTTCGTGAAGGACAACGGTGACGGCACCAAGGTCATTAAGGACATTGACGGCAAGGAGGTCACCGTACCCACCACCCCGGAGCGCATCGCTGACCTGTGGCACGCAAACAACCAGGTGGTTCTGCTGCTCGGCGGCGCTGAGAAGCTGGTATCCACCACGACTAACGTGAAGTCTCTGGCGTGGTTCAAGCAGGTGTACCCCGGTATTGAGAAGGTTGACGCGCCGGTGAAGGGCACCGACGTGAACATGGAGCAGCTGCTTGCCGATAAGCCGGAGGTGCTGCTCGCCTCCTCGAAGGAGCAGATTGCGAAGGCAGCTGAGGCGGGTATCCCGGCGGTGCACGTGGAGTTCCAGAACTTCGCGGACCTGAAGCGCACCGTTGAGCTGACCGCCGAGGTGATTGGCACCGATGAGGCGATTGAGCGTGCCGAGAAGTACCTGGCGTACCTGGAGAAGAACGAGAACCTCATCAAGGAGCGCCTGCAGGGCGTCACCGAGTCCCCGAAGGTTCTGCACATTGCGGGCGGTTCTGACCTGACGAAGGTGGACGGCTCGAACTCCCTAATTGGTGAATGGATGAAGCTTTCGGGTGCGAAGAACTCCCTGGACGGCGTGGAGAACTTGAAGAACATTTCTCTGGAGCAGATTATTGCCTCGCAGCCGGAGTACATCATCATTGGCGGCGCGGATGCGCAGAAGGGCGTTGACGCGATCAAGGCTGACGCCGCGTGGGCTGACGTTCCGGCGGTGAAGAACGGCAAGATCATTAAGAACCCGGTCGGCACCTTCAACTGGGACCGCTACTCCGCTGAGCAGGCTCTGCAGATTCTGTGGGCGGCAAAGCTGTTCCACCCCGAGAAGTTCTCCGACGTTGACCTGGTGAAGGAAACCCGCGAGTTCTACTCGACCTTCTACGGCTACCAGCTGACCGAGGATGAGGCGCAGCGCATCATCAATGGTCAGGGTCCCGCGGCTAGCTAATCCGGCAACTAGCTCGCCTGGCGATTGGTTAGTTCGTTAAACACGTACCGCCCGGAACCGTGCTCACAACACGATTCCGGGCGGTATTTTATTGGTTTGTAGCCGTGGGGCGCCACAGTGATAGTTGACGGCAGCGCTAGTTGACCGCAGTGCTAGCGCACCTCCACGGTGGCTCCGGCGAGGCTCATCAGCGCCCGGTTCGTTAGCGGAAGGTACCCGTTCAGGGCGCTCAAAATCAGCTGCATGGTGCGCTCTTCATCCTCCACGCTCAGCCCGCGCGGAATACCCACACCCGGCACGCAAATGCGCTGCTTATACAGGTCAATCACCGCGCACACGGTGCGGTTCGGCACGCCCAACACCGGCAGCATGCCGCGGTGATTGACGGTGCGCAGGCCCTTACCGACCACGGCAGCGGTGCGGATATCCGGGCGGGCACTCCTCGCAAACCGGGAGGCGCCCGCACCGTTCGCAAAAGCAGCAGGGTCGGGAATACTATTCGGCACCGCGCTCTTCTCGTTCAGTACAGACAGCAGCGGCTCCCCCACCGCGGCGGTGACCGCCACGTAGCGTACCTGCCGGTCCATGGCGTTGAGGAAGTCCAGTTCCGCGTACTCCTCCACACGGTAGTTTTCGACCAGACCGGCCTCACCCGACCCGGTTTCTTCCACGGTGCGGGTGATGACTTCTTCATCGTAGAAGCTTGCCACGCATACCTGCGGGGCGCCGCGCTCAATGCGGGCGCGGCACTGGTAGTCGTCGTCGAGCAGCCAGAGGGACAGCTCGTAGCCGTCGGGTACATCGCGCACACCGGTCGCGAGCAGCACTTCGCTGCCGTCCAGGGAGAACGGCTCCCAGCCTGCCGGTTCAAAAGCGTTGAGGGCACCGTCCAGGGCGGGGTTGCAGGAGCCGAGGCTTGGCGCCTGATCAGCCGGGGTGAATGCCTCGGTGGCGGGCATGGCGATGGTGAGCCCGCGCATCCTGCCGGCGAGGCAGAGTTCAACCGCCATGAGCAGGTGGCCCGCACCTTCACGGCTCAGTGCTGGGCTCTGAACCAGGTGCGCCACGCCGGAGTTGTCCAGGCTGAGGTGTTCGCCAACTCCGCGGGCGGCGTTGGAGTAGCGGTTGTGCAGGCGCACCAGCTCGTCAATGGGCAGGGCACGACCCACGGCGCCGAACGCCTGGGCGATAGCGTGAACATGTTCGGGGAAGACGCGGCAGAGCCTGCCAAGCTGGCGAGCAAATTCTGCCGGACGCTGCGTGAGCACGCTCAGTAGGGTACCGAGGTTCTGCTGGCGATAGGCGTTAAGCAGCTGGGCGACGGTGGCGGGTTCAAGCTGCTCGACGGTGCCCCTCGTGGGGAGGCGCGCTCCCTGGCGGTTGAGAGTTGCGGTGCCGCCGCGGCTGCCCGCGGACTGCTCTGATGAGTTTTTGCCTGCTTGTTCGTCTACTTGTTGATAGTAGGTTCCCGACTGCGTCACGTTTTCACGACCTTGAGCTCTTCAGAGCGTTCGTTAGCTGATTCTTCGTAAGGTGACGGGCGGGGCTCAGCGCCTACCGGCAGATGGTTCGTGCACACACTACCGTCTGCCGGATCGTATAGTACCGGCATACAGCTGTGCCTCGTTCCTTGAGCAACTAAGCTATAGCTTCAAGACGTCAGCATCAGGACCTCAGCGCTGAGATAGTACCCAGTTCTCGGCGCTGAGATGTCAGCGTTGAGCCCTGCCCGTCGGTGCGGGCGCACGCGTTGCCTCGTGGAGGCGCCGGGCTGGGTTACCGCTGGTGACGAACCCGTTGCCCGTGCCGTGGAGGGGCGTGTGCGTTCCGCAACGCTTTTTAGGCTATCAGCTTTAGCGGGCAATTACTAGGGTTAGAGTAACTATTAACTAAGGTTGGACTATCTTTTGGGTTTTGGGGGCTTTAGGCAGGCGCTCTAGCCCGAAAATCTGGGACCGGAAATCTAAGACCGAGAATATAGGGAGCGGTAACCTAGACCGGCAAATCCACCCACTGCGTGTCCCCCCAGGTCACACTCGCCGCACCGGAACTCAGGCTCACCACCAGCTCCTCGGCACGCGCCAGCTCCTCCGAGCGGTCAAACACGCCCAAGGAAATCGTGGCACCCTCCGCACCGTACTCGGTACCCAGCACATTCAGACCGGCGGCACGAATCTCGTTCTCCAGGCGGCCAGCATCCGCATGCGAACTGGGCACCTGACCCACACGCAGACGCTCACGCGAATCGAATAGCGCACCATCCAGGGTCTGCACCACCGAATCAGTGTAGGCGCGCACCAAACCGCCCGCGCCAAGCTTAATGCCACCGAAATAGCGCACGACCACCGCAACCACATCCGACAGGTCGGTGGTGCCGTCCTCGCGGGTCTGACGCGCCAGCAGCGCCTGCATCATCGGCACACCGGCGGTACCGGCGGGCTCACCATCATCGGAGGAACGCTGAATATCGCGGTCAGCACCAATAATGAACGCCGAACACACGTGGCGGGCATCGTGGTAGGTCTTGCGCACCGACTCAATGTAGGCGCGCGCCTCCTCAACGGTACTCACGCGCTTGATGTGACCGATAAATTCGCTACGCTTAATTTCGAGGAGGCTCTCATAGGGCTCATCGCCGCGCGGCACAAGGTATCGGTTGGCGCGAGTTTCTTCCTGCATGTGTCCTCCTCTAATCAGTACCTATCTATTGTGGCACAGCCCGTCAGGAGCACCGTCCATGTCCCAGCCTTCTTCCCCCGCCTCCACTGCCCTGCGCCGTTACGCCCTCACCGGCGGTATCGGCAGCGGCAAGAGCACCATCGCCTCCCTCTTCGTTGAGCAGGGCGCGTTCCTGGTGGATGCGGACGCTATCTCCCGCTCCCTCATGGAGCCCGGCGAGGCGGTGCTCGCCCGCACGGTCGCGGAGTTCGGTGAGCATCTGCTCGATGAGGACGGCCGCCTCAACCGCCCCGCCCTGGCGCGTATCGTGTTCAATGATGAGCAGGCGCGCCTGCGTCTGAACGCAATTGTGCATCCCGCTATTCGTGAGCGTGCCGCACAGCTGGTGGAGCAGGCGCAGTCCGAACCCGGTTTTAGCGGCGTGGTGCTGGAGGATATTCCTCTGCTCGTGGAGACCGGCGACCCGTCCGCTTTTGAGGGCGTGGTCGTGGTGCGCACTCCCCTGGCGACTCGCCTGCAGCGCCTCGTATCTTCACGCGGCATGAGTGAGGAGGATGCGCGCGCCCGCATCGCCGCGCAGGCAACCGACGAGCAGCGTGAGGCGGTCGCAACCTGGATTATCGATAATGGCGGCTCGCTGGAGGAAACCGCCGAGCAGGTGCGCGCCGTCTGGGAGCAGATGACCGCCGCCTAAAATCCTCCCCAGCAACACCGGGCACACGCCCCCCCCCCGGTCCCCAACCCCGACGCACCCAAACCCCCAATAACGCAAAGAACCCCCTCACCTCCCAAACGGGAGATGAGGGGGTTCCTCTGCTCTAGGCACCCCCTGCGGGGGTTACCTACCGGCTATTACGCCTGATGAGTGCTCATCTGAGCGGCAGATTAGTTGCCGGTCAGCTTCTTGCGGAGCTCAGCCAGTGCCTCATCCGATGCGAGGGTACCTGCGGAAGCGGGCTCCTCGGAGGAGTAAGAGGTCGGTGCGGGCTCAGCTGCTGCGGGAGCTGCTGCTGCAGCCTCTGCGTCAGCCTCGAGAGCCTTAGCAACCTGAACCTTGTGAGCCTCGAAGCGAGCCTGTGCCTCTGCGTACTGTGCTTCCCATGCCTCGCGCTGTGCGTCGAAGCCTTCCAGCCACTCGTTAGCCTCGGGGTCGAAGCCCTCGGGGTACTTGTAGTTGCCGGCCTCGTCGTACTCTGCGGCCATGCCGTACAGAGCCGGATCAAACTCGGTAGCGTTGGGGTCAACGCCCTCGTTTGCCTGCTTAAGGGACAGGGAGATGCGGCGGCGGTCCATGTCGATGTCGATGATCTTAACGAAGACCTCTTCACCAACGGAGACGACCTGCTCAGCCAGGTCAACGTGGCGGGTTGCCAGCTCGGAGATGTGGACGAGGCCCTCGATGCCGTCCTCAACGCGCACGAATGCACCGAAGGGAACGAGCTTGGTGACCTTGCCGGGAACAATCTGACCCAGAGCGTGGGTGCGAGCAAATGCCTGCCACGGATCTTCCTGGGTTGCCTTGAGGGACAGGGACACGCGCTCGCGGTCCAGGTCCACCTCGAGAACCTCGACGGTAACGGGCTGGCCAACCTCGACAACCTCGGACGGGTGGTCGATGTGCTTCCAGGACAGCTCGGAAACGTGAACCAGACCGTCCACGCCACCCAGGTCCACGAATGCACCGAAGTTGACGATGGAGGAGACAACGCCCTCGCGGACCTGACCCTTCTCCAGCTCGTTGAGGAAGGAGGAGCGGACTGCGGACTGGGTCTCTTCCAGGTATGCACGGCGAGACAGAACAACGTTGTTACGGTTCTTGTCCAGCTCGATGATCTTAGCTTCGATCTGCTGACCGATGTAGGGAGCGAGGTCGCGGACGCGGCGCATCTCAACGAGGGATGCGGGCAGGAAGCCACGCAGACCGATGTCGAGGATAAGGCCACCCTTGACAACCTCGATAACGGTACCGGTAACGACGCCGTCGTTTTCCTTGACCTTCTCGATGTCGCCCCATGCACGCTCGTACTGTGCGCGCTTCTTGGAGAGGATCAGGCGACCTTCCTTGTCCTCCTTGGTGAGGACGAGTGCCTCAACCTCGGAGCCGAGCTCGACAACCTCAGAGGGGTCGATGTCGTGCTTGATGGACAGCTCGCGGGAGGGGATGACGCCTTCGGTCTTGTAACCGATGTCGAGCAGAACCTCATCGTGGTCGATCTTAACGACCTGGCCGGAGACGAGATCGCCGTCGTTGAAGACCTTGATGGTCTTCTCGACTGCCTCGAGGAATGCCTGCTCGTCGCCGATGTCGTTGATTGCGACCTGAGGGATGTTGGTGCTCATGTAGTGAGGGCTCCAATTGGATTTCTAATAGGTCGACGCTGCCGGTTCACCGTTCAACACCCCCGGGTGGAGGCGCCGACTGGCTTACTTTTTCACCCCGGCGCGCACGGCATAGGGCCGCTAACGCCTTTGAATGAGGTGAGGAAACGTCGAGCTGACGGATACTTACAATGTGTACCGCCCACCGGAAGCAAATGCTCTAGGCAGGGTGTGCAAGCGGTCTGTGCCCGTTTTCTCCCCGTTTTCTTAAGGAGAAAAAGAGCATAGAAAACCCGTACGTTGGTACACGCGATTAATAGTGTACGGGAATCCCGGGCGTGTCGTCAATGGTTACGCGCCCGGGATTCCCGTACTTATTTGCGGTTTTGGAGTTGTGGTTCGCGGAGGGGTTTGCGGAGGGTCGATGCTCGTCCTCGTTCCTACAGGGGCACCCGCCCTCGCTTCGCTTCGGGCACCCTGATGTCACTACGGACGACACCGCCCCTCCTCATGCTCGCATCAGGCTAGAGCGCGGGGTAGCTATACCCTCCGGAAGCGACATCAGGGTACCCTCTCGGGTGCTCTCCGCAGCGAAGCAAGGAGAGAGCGGAGCACCCGAGAGGGTGGGTTCCCCTGCAGGAGCGGAGGAAGGGTATAGCGTACCCACCCCCCGCCCTGTAGGAACGAGGACGAATACCGCTTTCCGTGCAGAGCCGAGAGAAGAAACGAACCTAGTGGCCTGCCTCCTGCCAAGACTTGCCCCAGCCGACCTGCACATCCAGAGGAACACGCAGGGAGGCGGCACCACTCATCTCCTCGACGAGCACGCGTTCGGCGGCTTCACGCTCACCGGTGGCGACTTCGAGGATGATTTCGTCGTGCACCTGCAGCAGCATGCGGGTCTTCAGGCCCTCTTCGCGCAGGCGGCGGTGAATATTGATCATGGCGATCTTGATGATGTCCGCGGCGGTGCCCTGAATCGGGGCGTTGAGGGCGGCGCGCTCGGCGGCTTCACGGCGTACACGGTTGGGCGAGTCCAGGTCGGGCAGCACGCGGCGGCGACCGAAAATGGTTTCGGTGTAGCCGTCCTGGTGTGCCTGCTTGAGCACGCCGCGCAGGAAGCGTCCCACGCGTCCGAAGCGCTTGAAGTAGTTGGTGCGCAGTTCGCCTGCTTCGTCGGAGCTGATGTTCAGCTGCTTGGCGAGGCCGAAGCGGGACAGGCCGTATGCCAGGCCGTAGGACATTGCCTTGACCTTGGAACGCTGTTCGGGGGTGACTTCTTCGGGGGCTACGCCGAAGACTTCGGAGCCGACGTAACGGTGCAGGTCCTCCCCCGCTTCGTAGGCTGCGATGAGCTTCTCGTCGGCGGCGAGGTGCACCATGATGCGCATTTCGATCTGCGAGTAGTCGGCGGTGAGCAGACCCTCGTACTCCACGCCGTCGACGGGTGCGGGCGCGACGATGAAGGCTCCACGGATGCGGCGGCCTTCTTCGGTGCGGATCGGGATGTTCTGCAGGTTCGGCGCGGTCGAGGAGAGGCGGCCGGTGGCGGCGGCACCCTGCTGGAAGGTGGTGTGCACGCGTCCGTCGTCGGCGGCTGCTTTCTGCAGGCCTTCGACGGTCTGTACGAGCTTGATGTTGTCGCGGTAGGCGGCGAGCGCACCGAGGAATGCGGCACCGTCGGACTCCGGGGAGATTTTGGTGAGCAGTTCGGTGACGGATTCGGCGTCGGTGGAGTAGCCGGATTTGATTTTGCGGGTGTGCGGCAGGGCGAGCTTGTCGAAGAGCACGGTCTGCAGCTGTTTGACGGAGGCGAGATTGAGGGGTTCTTCGCCGTCGTCGGTTTGGACGGTGTCGCCGATGATGGTGCGTGCGGCGTCCTGTGCCTGGTTAGCGCGTGCGGAGAAGGTGTCGTGCAGTTCGGCAAGGAGCGCGTCGGAGACAGCGATACCTGCCTGCTCCATGTCTGCGAGGACGTAAAGTAGCGGCAGTTCGATTTCTTCGTAGACCTTCAGCTGGCCATGTTCTTCCATTTCAAAGTGCAGCAGGCGTGCGAGTTCGTGGATGATGCGGCTGATTTGGGTGAAGTAGCGCAGGTTTTCGACGGGTTCGGCTTCGCCGGGCATGCTGAAGAGGGAGGGTTCTGCCTCTTCTTCTTCGGGCTGGAAGACGAGCTGCGCGTAGGGGTCCTTGGGGATCCACAGGTAGCGTTCGGCGAGGTCTTCCATGCGTTCGGAGAAGAGCTTGCGGGTTGCGGTGGGAATGAAGCCGCACATGTAGGAGGACAGTGCGGGGTCTTCGACGGCGCCGGCGAGTTCGTAGCCGTAGGCGCGCAGAAGTTTGCGCTGAACCTTCAGGTCCATGACGATTTTGCGGGCGGCTTCGTCGGAGAGCCAGGCGGCGAGGGCGGCGTCGAGTTCCGGGTCGATGGTGCGGGTGTCGATCCAGAGGCTGGTGTTCTTGCTGGTGAGGAGCACGCCGAGCAGTTCGGGGTTTTCTTCGGCGGCGCGGATCTTGGTTTTGGTGACCTTGACGGCGGGTGCGTCGCCGATGGCGGGGCGCGCTACGGGCAGGTTGGTGACCGGGTAGAGGGTCACAGCGCCTTCGAGGCGTTCGGGTACGGCGATGGGCGCGCCCTGTTCGTCGGTGCCGTAGTTTTCTTCGGCTGCGGCGGCACAGAAGGCGCGGAATGCTGCTGCGTCTGCGTTTTTGGTGGGTGCGCTGGTGGCAATGGGTGCGTAGACGGGGCCGGTGGGCGCCTTCTTGATGGCACCCTCCTCCCCTGCTTCTGCGATGGAGCTTGCAGAGCCTGCGGATCCAGCGGCGCGCACGATGGGGCCGAGGGTGTCGGCGGCACGCTTGCGGATGGTGCGGAACTCCACCTCGTCGAAGAAGGTGTTGAGTGCATCCAGGTCGGGGGTGAATGCGGTGTCTTCGAGGGTGACGTTCAGGTCGAGGTCGTTGACGAGCTGGTTGAGGCGACGGTTGCGTACTACGTTGTCGATATTTTCGCGTAGTGCTTCGCCCTTCTTGCCGCCGATCTTGTCGCTGTTCTCGATGACGGCGTCGAGGGAGCCGTATTCGCCGAGCCATTTGGCGGCGAAGCCGGGGCCCACGCCGGGTACGCCGGGCAGGTTGTCCGCCTGTTCGCCGGTGAGGGCGGCGAGGTCGGGGTACATGTGCGGGGGTACTTTGGTTTTCTTTTCGACGGCGGCGGGGTCCATGCGCTGAATACCCTTGGAGGGGCCGGTGGTGACCGGGTAGAGCAGGGTGACGTCGTCGGTGACGAGCTGGAAGATGTCGCGATCGCCGGAGAGGATGAGAACCTTGTAGCCGGCTTCGGTGCCGCGGCGTGTGAGGGTTGCGACGATGTCGTCGGCTTCGTAGTTTTCGTAGGTGAGCGCGGGGATGTTGAGCGCGCCGAGCATCTTTTTGATGAGGTCGATTTGGCCGTTGAATGCTTCGGGGATGGCGTTGCGGCCACCCTTGTATTCGCCGTATTCGGCGGTGCGGAAGGTGCCGCCGGGCAGGTCGAAGGCTACGGCGATGTGGCTGGGCTGGTTGTCTTTGATGATGCTCAGCAGGGTGGAGAGGAAGGCGTGGACGGCTTCGGTGTGCTGGCCGTCGCTGCGCACGAAGATGTGCTGTCCGGTCTTTTCGGCCATGGTATAGATGCCGAAGAAGGAGCGTAGGGCGAGGGAGTGTCCGTCAATGAGCAGGAGGGTTTTGTTCTCTGTAGTCACTCCTCTAGTGTATCGAGTCTGAGTTTTCTTGGTGGTTGGCTTCGTGACGGCGGGGTTCGGGTGGCTGGTTTCGACGGGTGCGGGTCAGCCCTACAAGGAGGCGCCCGCGCTGTGTTGGGTGCCGGTACTGTGTTGAGTGCCGGCGCTGTGCCATATAGCGGAATAACGGGGTGTGTGGAAAGAGTTTTACCTCATATGTAGGTGCCGGTGGGGTGCGTTTGGTGAGTTTTCACCCAAAAAATTGTGCCCCAAGCCACTATGTGAGGTGGATAATAATACAGTTTCCGGATAATATATAACCTTATTATCGCCTCCAGCGTAGGAAACCCCCACACCCCGTGTATTCATAGGTAGAACTCTACCCAGAATTCACCGGCAGGATTCATCGGACTGTGAGGGCACATCCCGCGCTTAACACACAACGAACCCTCATTTAGGAACCCATGAAGGTACTCAAAAAACTCCCCCTCCTCGCGTGGATTATCATCGCGATTGCATCGGGTGTGCTCATCGGCATGCTGACCCCCGGAATGATTAGTGGCATCAATGACGCCACCGGCGCGGCCATTCCCACCGACCTCATTGTGCAGCTCTTCGTCTCCTTCTCTACCGTGTTCAGCGCCTTCCTGAGCTTCGCGATTCCGCTGATTATTATCGGCTTCATCGTGCCCGGCATTGGTTCCCTCGCGCAGGGTGCGGGCAAGATGCTCGGCATCACCGTGGGTCTGGCGTACATCTCCAGCATCCTTGCTGGCTTCCTGGCACTGACCTGCGCACTGCTGCTCTACCCCATCATCCTAAAGGGTCAGCAGCTCGCTTCCTTCGATAACCCCGAGAACGCACTGTCCAAGGGTTACATCTCCTTCGAGCTAACCCCGATTATGGGTGTGCTAAGCGCACTGATTCTCTCCTTCATCCTGGGCCTGGGCATTACCGCACTGAAGACCCGTGCGATGCTGAACCTCTTCGAGGACTTCCAGGTCATCGTTGAGAAGATGCTCGGCTACGTGATTATCCCCCTGCTGCCGGTGCACATTGTGGGTGTGTTCGCGAACATGACCCTCGCCGGTCAGGTGGCGAAGATCCTCTCCGTCTTCGGTCTTGTGTTCGTCATGGTGATTATTCTGCACTGGGTCACCCTGGCACTGCAGTACTCGGTGGCTGGCGCGATTTCTCGCCGCAACCCCATCCAGATGCTCAAGACCATGCTCCCGGCATACTTCACCGCAATCGGTACCCAGTCTTCGGCTGCGACCATCCCGGTGACCGTGCGTTCTGCAAAGAAGGCCGGCATCTCTGCTCGCGTGGTGGACTTCGCGATTCCGCTCTGCGCAACCATCCACCTCTCCGGCTCCATGATTACCATTACCGCCTGCTCCGTGGCTGTGCTGTTCATGACCGGTAAGAGCCCCGACTTCGGCCCGCTGGTTCCCATGATTCTGGTGCTCGGCGTGATGATGGTTGCCGCTCCCGGCGTTCCCGGCGGTGGCGTGATGACCGCAATCGGTCTGCTGGAGTCCATGCTCGGCTTCGATTCCTCCATGATTGCTCTGATGATTGCTCTGTACCTGGCTCAGGACTCCTTCGGCACCGCAACCAACGTGACCGGTGACGCGACCATCGCAACCCTGACCGAGCGTATCTCCAAGGCAATCGGAGCGAACCCCGATAAGGAAATCCGCGACGAGGACATCGAAAAGGCAGAAGCTATTTCCGCCTAATCCTCTCCGCTTCCATAACGTTTTTCAGCCCCGCCTCCTGAGTTCAGGAGGCGGGGCTGATCCGTACCCGGAAGCTAGCCAAGAAACCGGTCATCGTGTCAAAGGAACTCTAACCGCGGAGTACACTGGAAGTCATGACTGAAAACAACACACACCACGCACCCGTCCGCGCGGCAGCGCCCACCACCCTCACCGCAGAAGAAATCAAGGCGCAGCTGACCGAAAGCGGAATCCCCGAGCACCTGCACCCCTACTTCCCCCGCGGTCTGGGCGAGCTCATCCCCGCCATGGGCATTAAGTTCCAGGAACTCACCGCAGAACGCACCGTCGCAACCATGCCCGTCGCCGGTAACACCCAGCCCATCGGCCTGCTGCACGGCGGCGCCAACGTGGTCCTCGCCGAGACCCTCGGCTCGCTCTCCGCGGGCGTGCACGGCGGCGAAAACCTCGTAGCAGTCGGTGTGGACATCAACGCAACCCACGTGCGCCCGGCAGTCTCCGGTGTGGTTACCGCAACCTGCACCGCTGTCAAGCTCGGACGCACCCTGTGCATCCACTCCATCGACATTGTGGATGAGCGCGGTCGCACCACCTGCACCGCACGCATCACCAACATGCTGATCCCCCGCCCCACCGCCTAACGTCCTACAACTTCAGCAAGTAGCCTAAAATCGTAGAAGCACGGGGTACACGGCACCCCGCCAACACCCCACCAGAAGGTACGACCAGAAGGAGCACCATGGCCCGCGAGCGCACCCCCTATTTCAAGCGTTACCCGAAGATTGTGCGCGCCAAGCGCATTGTCCTGCCCATTGCAATCGGCGTGATGCTAGTGTGCCTGGTGACCGCCATCAACAACCCCGGCAGCTTCTGGTGGCTGGGCGTAATGCTCGGTACCGGCGGAATGCTCTGGGCTGGCTCCCCCACAGACCGCCCAATCAGCGGCCCGAACAATGACGAAGATAATTTGAACCGATACATGCGCTAAGCCTGCCCGACGCTGCGCTTCTTGCGGCGCTGAGTTGCCTGCAGCACTGGCATAGAAACGCTCCGACTGCTCCGGCAGGGTGCGAGCTTCAGAAGATAAAACATTAACGCCCCGTCCCTCAGTTTCATTGTGAGGGATGGGGCGTTAGTGTGTCATGAAAAGGTGCTGGTCAGATGCTGACCAACCGAAGGCGCATACGGGCGAACCCTAGTCTTCGCCGTAGCGTACGTTCGTACCTGTACCGATGTGTACTTTGTACGTCTCGTATTTAGGAGAGCTGCTTGATGATGGTGTCAGAAACTTCGCGCATGGACAGGCGGCGGTCCATGGAGGTCTTCTGAATCCAGCGGAATGCTTCCGGCTCGGTCAGGTTCATCTTGGTGATGAGCAGCGACTTTGCGCGGTCAACCAGCTTACGGGTCTCGAACTGGTCGCGGATGGTACCAACTTCCTTCTCGAGGGCGCGAATCTGCTCGTAGCGGCTGATTGCCACCTCGATTGCGGGAACCAGGTCGTTCGGGGAGAACGGCTTGACGACGTACGCCATAGCGCCTGCCTCAACGGCACGGTCTACGAGTTCCTTCTGGCTGAAAGCGGTCAGCAGAACGACGGGAGCGATCTGCTCCTTCGCGATTTCTTCAGCTGCGGTGATGCCGTCCATAATCGGCATCTTCACATCCATGAGGACGAGGTCGGGGCGGTACTTCTGTGCTAGCTCGACGGCGGTCTTGCCGTTATCGGTTTCTGCTACGACGTCGAAACCCTGGTCCTTCAGAATTTCAACGATATCGAGGCGAATCAATGCCTCGTCTTCTGCTACGACGACGGTGCGGGCCGGGGCCTGATTCTCCGCCTGATCCTGAGTGGTCAGCTCTGACATAACTCTTCTCCTTTATCAAATTTCAATCATTTAAAGTCTACAGGACGAATTAAACGTTCATCTACTTTCTCGCCTTGTCCCAGGTGTGTTATATGCGTCCTATGTGCATGTAGGAAAAGTTTTCTGACGCCATTTTGTGACCCTCCATCAGATTTTGCATATTAATGCACATTTTTGTTCTATACTGCTCATGACTGTGAAAACAAAACCGCACAACGTAGAGGTCACGCGGCGAAATTCACACCTAAAACATGGACCCGAAAATGACTCTGACATGCAATAACGCGTCATCGGGTTAGACACAAAAGTAATAAACAAAATATTTATATCGAAACCCCATCACACGCCGCAGAAGGCCGATACACTGAAATAGGTATTCTCCTCGACTTCTCCGGCACTCGCATTTGACCGACCATACTCGATACCCGGAGGGGATTCATGTCAATCACCCGTCAAGCACGCACCCTGTACTCAGACTTCGTCGAGTACAAGGAACTCGATCGCGCCCCGCTGACTTCCATTCACCCCGGAATTCTCGTCGCCTTCGACTCCACCGCGCTTGCATGCCTCTACAACTACCCAACCCACATCAGCGACGAAATCCTCCGCGTCTACTCACAGCTGCGCGGACACGCCTTCCTCCCCCACCAGGCACTCAAAGAATTCTGGGCAGCACTCGACGGCGCCTCCCCCGTACCCGCCGCCGCAGACCGCGTCCGCTCAGCGCTCGCGTCCTTCAAAGAAACCCTTCCCGAAGAACGCAACTCCCCCTGGAGCGCGCTGCGTTCAGTCACGCACCAGCTAGACCACTCCATCGCGCAGATCATGAGGATTCTCGAACCCACCACCGAGACCGGATCCATCAACATGGCACGCCGCGAAGACGACACGATTCTGCCGCGACTGAACCGCATCTTCACCGGACACGTGGGTGCGGCGCCCAGCCCCGAACGCCACGAACAGCAGTGCCGCGAAGCCCTCGAACAGGGCCACCCGCTACTCGCTAACGCCAGCTTTGACGCCGACTTCGCGCTCTGGAACCAGTGCGTTACCGAAGCAACCACCCGCGTGAAGGGCACCGACTGCGTCTTCGTCACCGGCGGTGTGCGCGACACCTGGCTACGCAACGGTCAGCAGGTACGCGCCGCATCGGGCGGCGAACCCGTACGTCAGCTCGCGAACCGTCAGCTACTGCGTGAATACGCTAAGGCAACCGGAGGCGGCGTATTCCGCATCTACACGGTTGAGGAGATTCTGCGGCTCGCCTCCGAGCAGTACGGTGTGACCGTCAGCGACGCTACCTATAATGCGATTCGCGCGGAACAGCCCGTAGCTGTGTAAATCGCCGTGCACAGTCACCGTTGAGAATAATCCCACCACACCGCACCCACCACCATTAACCGCGAGAAGCCACATGTGTTTCGAACACATGTGGCTTCTTAGCGTCTGCGGGCAAGGTGTCTACAGAATCAAAGTAGGGCGCGAAAACCTAGTTCTCACGGCTGGCGCGGTACAGCTCAGCGGCGCGCCCCTCCGAAGACTCGTCATCACCGAGCATCAGGTAGCACAAGTACAGGGTGAAAGCGGCGCGGCGGTCGGCGGCGAGCGTCTCCGTGTTATCACCCTCAGGGGTGCTGAAAGCAATAACGTCATGCGCCTGAGGCAGGGCGGCGATCAAGTGCGCGGCGGTTTCGTAGCCGTCCTGGTCACCAGGCAGGGTGACGTAGTGCGGCTCCGGGTTGTCGGTAGTGTTTGCACCCGCACGAGCGGCGGAAAAGTTAGCCTTGAGGACGTCCTCAACACGGCTCATCAGCTCAGCATCGGGCAGGGTGAGGTCATCCGCATCGAACGCAACGTGGATGCCGTTCAGAGTCTCGTAGGGGTGCTCACCCGCGTAGTATCCGGCGGCAAGAACGTAGCCGGTGAGTAGCTGCGCCTCGGCGGCGGTGAAGGTGCCGCGCGCCTCACGCAGGGCGGGCAGCAGAAGCTCGGCCAGGAGCGGGTGCAGGGACTCGGGGGCGTTCGCGATAGCCTCCTGCAGGGACTCTTCCGCCTCCGCGGTGGGCTCGGCGTTGAGCAGGGTCAGGAAAGCCTCATCGGTGCCCTCCCAGTAGCGGGCAATCAGCACAAGGGTTGCAACGAGTGCGAGAAGTTCACGGTAGTCGCCGGAACGGTCAGCGGCGAAAGTGTTAGCAACAACGCGGGCGAGCATGCGCGCGGCAATGTTCTCGAGGATGTACTCGTCGTAGGCGTTATCGCCGGGCCAGTTTGCGGGGTCGGGAAGGTAGGTTTCGTCCAGGTATCGCAGCACGGGTTCGAGGGGCGCGGGAGCATCCGCCGCGAGTTCGGGGCAGCACTGCTCAACCCAGCTGTTCACGGTAGCCTCGTCAGCGATACCGGTAGCCTCAGCGAGCTGGACGCGCGAGAGGCTGTACGGTGCAACGAGTGCGGCGAGGTCGTCGCCCGCGCCGTTGGAACGGTAGGTGGGCTGGTAGTTGGGGTCGGGAAGAGTTCCGGGGAGGTGGGTGGCTGCCATGGTAGCTCCTTCACTGAGGTTCGGGGTGAATTGGGTTGTATGGTGTGCGATGCTCGGGACCGCCTGAGGGGTCGGCACTTTTTCTCGCTACGCATCTTCTAGTTTCAGAATATCCCAGAGCCCCGCATCGTGTGCTGCCCGTCGTCATTACCCCTGTATTAACCGCGAAAAGCCACATATGTTCACAACACATGTGGCTTCTCGGCGGAATATGAGGATGTTAGTCCAGCAGTGCGTCCACGAACGCTTCCGGGTCGAACGGCGCCAGGTCGTCCGGGCCTTCACCCAGGCCGATGAGCTTGACGGGAACGCCGAGCTCCTCCTGGATAGCGACCACGATACCGCCCTTTGCGGTGCCGTCGAGCTTGGTCAGCACGATACCGGTGACGTCCACGATATCGCCGAAGACCTTCGCCTGAACCATACCGTTCTGGCCGGTGGTCGCGTCAATCACAAGCAGAACCTCGGTGACCGGCGCTTCCTTCTCAATCACGCGCTTAATCTTGCCGAGCTGGTCCATCAGACCGGACTTGTTCTGCAGGCGGCCCGCAGTGTCCACGAGCACGGTGTCAACGCCCTGCTCCTTACCAGCCTTCACAGCGTCAAACGCGACGGATGCGGGGTCGGCGCCTTCCTTCTCGGAACGCACGGTCTTCACGCCCACGCGGTCACCCCAGGTGGTCAGCTGCTCGGACGCGGCCGCACGGAACGTATCAGCGGCGCCCAGGAGCAGGGTCTGACCGTCAGCGACCATCACGCGGGCAATCTTACCAACCGTGGTGGTCTTACCGACGCCGTTCACGCCAACGACCAGCACCACGCCGGGGTTGCCGTCGCTGCCGGCGGTCTTCAGTTCGCGGTCCATGTCGGGGCGAACGATCTTCACGAGCTCTTCGCGGAGCATCTTCTTCACGGCGGCGGGGTTGCTCGTACCCTCAACGCGCACGCGCTGCTGCAGCGCCTCCACCAGGCGGGTGGTCGGTTCAGAACCGAGGTCGGCGAGCAGCAGAGTTTCCTCAACTTCGTCCCAGACGTCCTGGTCGATGCGGTCGCGGGAGAGCAGAGCCAGCAGGCCCTTGCCGAGCATGTTGTTGGAGCGTGCCAGGCGGGCGCGCAGGCGCACCAGGCGACCCGCGGACGGGTCAGGCATATCAAGTTCAATAGCGCGAGGTGCCGAGCTTTCGGGTTCTTCCGCCGAACCGCCGGAGGCTTCTGCCGCCTCCTGACGCAAAGACTGCAGGTTCGCGGTCTTCTTGGGTCGGCGCAGAACGGCGAAAAGTACACCGGCGATAACCAGTACACCCAGCACGATTGCGCAGATTATCATCATCGTTTCATTCACACTACTAGCTTACCGGTTTGGGAGGTTTGGCTGGTCGAGGTGACGCGCATGCCCGGCTGTCGGCGGAGTAGACTGGACACTGTTAAGTTTTTTAGCCGAACACATGGGTGGCGGTTGCGGGTGGGGCCCGCGGCTGCCGCACGGCACCGCACGATTTCGAGGATGAGCATGAGGAACCCTGCCAAAACACCGCCTGTTTTTGACCCGCGCACGATTGATCCGAACCGTGTGCCGACCGGTTTGAAGGTTCTGATTGCTGCGTCGTTCATGATTGCGGTGGGTTTTGGTTTGGTGGCGCCGGTGCTACCGAACTATGCGCAGAACTTTAATGCCACTGTCACGATGGCGACGATGGTGGTTTCTGCGTTGGCGATTACGCGCCTGATTTTTGCGCCGTCGGCGGGTCAGCTGATTACCCGTTGGGGTGAGCGTCCGGTGTACACGATTGGCATGCTGATTGTGTCGGTGACGTCGTTTATGATTGCGTTCGCCTGGGATTATTGGGTGCTGTTGGGTTCGCGTGCGGTGGCGGGTATCGGCTCGGTCATGTTCACGGTCTCTGCGATGGGTCTGCTGGTGCGCCTTTCCCCGGCGCATATGCGTGGCCGTATTTCGGGCTATTATGCGACGGCGTTCCTGCTGGGTAACCTGCTGGGCCCGGTGATTGCGAGCGCGCTGGCGCCGTTTGGTATGCGTGCGCCGTTCATTGTGTATGGTTTTTCGCTGCTGGCGGCGGGCCTGATTGTGTGGTTCTTGATGCCGTCGCAGGCGGCGCTGGAGGCGGAGCGCGACGCGATTATGGAGGCGGCGGCACTGGCTGAGGGTAAGGGCACCGGGGTGTTGCCGTCGGCGGCGCCTTCCCCTGCTGACACTCAGGCTGGCGCATCCGGTAAGGGCGCTAAGTCTGCTGCATCCGGCGGCGCTGCGGGTAAGAGTGACCTGCCTGCGATGACGGTTCGTGACGCGTTGAAGTTCTCGAATTACCGTTCTGCGTTGGTGTCGAATTGGGCGATTGGCTGGTCGGTGTTTGGTGTGCAGTCGTCGATTATTCCGTTGGCGGCGGCGTATTTGGCGACTGGTGGCGATATGTCGAATTCGGTTGCGGGTACCCTGTTGGCGTCTTTGGCGATGGCGACGAACTCGTTTGGTAATGCGTTGACGCAGACGTTCTCGGGTCGTTTTTCGGATCGTTTTGGTCGCCGTGTGATGGCGTTTTCGGGTCTGCTGTTGGCGGGTTCTGCGGTGACGTTTATGGGTTTCGCGCCGGTGGCGTGGGTGTTTGTGTCGTTGACGGCGTGTCTGGGTATTGGTGCGGCGTTTATGGGTCCGTCGATTCAGGCTGCGGTGTCTGATGTGATTGGTACTCGCCGCAGTGGTGGTCAGGTGTTGGCGGTGTATCAGATGTGTAGCGATTTCGGTATGATTTTGGGCCCGCTGGTGGCTGGTTTGATTGCGGATGCGTGGGGTTTTGTTCCGGCGTTCATTATGAGTGGTTTGTTGTTGGTGGCGGCGGCGTTTACGTGGGCGCCGTTCCGTAAGGCGCGCTGGCCGAAGGATATTGCGGACACGGACTATACGGGCCGCTAAGAGCTCTCTAATAAGTAAAAAGCCGGTGCCTGCTGCGAAGCAGGCACCGGCTCTATCTCTATGTATCAGGTCTGTATCCGGGAAGTAGATAAAAATCCGACAGGATAAATAACCCTAGAATCAGGTGAGCTGACCCGAGAAGGAAACCCCAGACCAACCCCTATTTCAACCATCCCAAGGCGAGCTAATTAGAGAAGGGAACCACATACCAGCTTCATATACCCAAGACTGCGGCGAGCTACCCCGAGAAGGTACCCACCTACCAACCCCTTCTATCCTCCACCCGAGGGGTAGGCGACCTAGAGGGCGACCGGACACGCGAAGCGGGGGCTCCGTCCTCGAAGCGCCCCCAGGCGCTGAAGAGGGGGCACTCCCCCGCAAGCGTGAACCGGTACAACCTCTCAAACAACTAGCCCACGGAAGTCACTCCCCCGCGAGCGTTGTCCGATACGCCCTCTCTCAAACCCTAGCCCACGGAAGCCTCACTCCCCCGCAAGCGGCGTCCGGTATGCCATCTCTTAGCAACCCTTATCGGGTCACGGGCACCTTGGAGAATTCACGCACGGTACCTTCGGGGTCGCCGGAGCGTACCAGCGCTTCACCGATGAGCACAGCATCGGCACCGGCACCAGCGTAGGCGCGCACGTCCTCAATGCTGGCGACACCGGATTCGGCGACCTTGATGACGGAGGTGGGCAGGTGCGCCGCGAGGGATGCGTAGTGCTCGTTGTTGACTTCGAGGGTCTTGAGGTTGCGCACGTTGATGCCGACGATTTTGGCGCCGATGCGCTGGGCGACTTCGATTTCTTCGGGGGTGTGGGTTTCAACGAGGGCGTTCATGCCGAGCGATTCGGTGAGTTCAAGGAACTCGCGCAGGGTCTGCTCGTCAAGTGCCGCGACAATCAGCAGAACCAGGTCGGCGCCGTGTGCGCGTGCCTCCCAAATCTGGTACTCGTCGACGGTGAAGTCCTTGCGCAGCACGGGGATGTTCACGGCGGCGCGGACTGCGTCAAGGTCGGCGAGGGAGCCGTTGAATCGGCGCTGCTCGGTGAGCACGGAGATTGCTGCGGCGCCACCTGCCTCGTAGCGTGCGGCAAGCGCAGCGGGGTCCGGGATTTCACCGAGGGCACCCTTGGAGGGCGAGGAGCGCTTCACCTCAGAAATAATGCGTGCGGTGGTGCCGTTGCCGCCGCCGGGTACTTCACCGCGTAGGGAGGCAAGCGCGTCACGGGCGGGTGCGGCTGCGAGGGCGCGCTTCTTCATTTCTTCGAGGGGAACCTGCTGTACGCGGGCGGCGAGGTCTTCGCGGACGCCGACGATGATCTCGTCGAGAACGGTGCTCATGGTGTCTCCTTGGGTTACTTGGTGGCGTTGACGGCTGCGTCTGCGTCCAGGGGTGCCAGGCCGGAGGCGGTCAGCACGGCGCGCAACGGGGCGGCGGACTTGTTGACGGTTTCGAGGGTTTCGGAGTCCGGGTTGGAGTCCATGACGAGGCCCGCACCTGCCTGTACGTAGGCGGTGCCTTCCTTGAGTACGGCGGTGCGGATGGCGATTGCCATGTCCATGTTGCCGGCGAAGTCGAAGTAGCCGCATACGCCGCCGTAGACGCCGCGGCGGGTGGGTTCGTATTCGTCGATGAGCTGCATGGCGCGCGGCTTGGGGGCACCGGAGAGGGTGCCTGCCGGGAAGGCGACGCGCAGCACGTCGTAGGCGCTGAACTGCGGGTCGAGTTCGGCGCTGACGGCGGAGGAAATGTGCATGATGTGGCTGAAACGCTCAATGATCATGAACTGGTCGACGGACACGGTGCCGGGCTTGGCGATGCGTGAGAGGTCGTTGCGTGCCAGGTCGACGAGCATGAGGTGTTCGGAGCGTTCCTTCTGGTCGGCGAGCAGTTCCTCGGCGAGTGCGAGGTCTTCTTCGCGGGTTGCGCCGCGCGGGCGGGAACCGGCGATGGGGTGGGTGCTGGCGATGCCGTCCTTGAGGGTGACGAGCGCCTCCGGGGAGGAGCCGACGATGTGGAAGGGGGTGCCGTTGCTGTCTTCAAAGTTGAAGAGGTACATGTACGGCGAGGGGTTGGACTGGCGCAGTACACGGTACACGTCGAGTGCCTTGGCGTTGGTTTCGGCTTCGAATCGGCGTGAGAGCACGATCTGGAAGACGTCGCCGTCGATGATGTTCTTCTTGGAGCGGTCGATGGCGTCCTTGAAGCCCTGTTCGCTCCAGGTGAGGGTGACGTCTTCGCGGACCTTACGGTCAACGTCTGCCACGCCGGAGAGAGTGGAGGTGGTTGCGGTGGCGCCGCGCTGTAGGCGGCGGAGCATGCTGTGCAGGCGCGCGACGGCATCCTCGTAGGCTCCGTCAACGTTTTCGCTGGTGCCGTTGAAGTTGATGGCGTTGGCGACGAGCAGGACGGTGCCGTCCTTGTTATCGTGGATTGCCATGTCGGAGACCATGTTGAGCGCGAATTCGGGCAGGTTCACGTCATCGGCGGGCGGGAAGGGCAGGTGCTCCCAGTGGCGCACAACGTCCCAGCCGAGGTAGCCAACCAGGCCGGAGGTGAGCGGCGGCAGGGTCGGGTCGGGTTCGGTGTAGAGCATCTGCAGGGTCTTGGCGATGGCTTCTACGGGGTCACCGTTGACGGGCGCGCCGGCGGGGGTGCGGCCCTGCCAGTGGACTGCGCCGTCAACGGTGGTGAGGGTGGAGCGGGAGGATGCGCCGATGAAGGAGTAGCGGTCCCAGGCTGCGGATTCGCCTTCTGCGGAGATTTTGGCGGATTCGAGCAGGAAGGTGCCGTGGGCGGCTTCGACGGGTTCGCCCTGGTCGTTTTGGAGTACGAGGGATCGGTAGATGCCGATGGGGGTGAGTGAGTCGGCGAGGATTTTGATGTGTACGGGAATGACGCGGGTGCCGGCTGCGCGGGCGCGGAATTCTTCGAGGCTGGGGGTGATGGTGCCCAAATCCTGCATTGCTGTACTCCTTGGTGTTGGGTTGGGAGCGCGTCGGTGCGCTATCACCTGAGCGCGCTGTGGCGCTGCGGCTCAGCATACTGAGGCTCTAGTGCCGCGCGTTGTTTCAGTTTAACCGGTACTGCGGCCCAGTTCCACGGTGAAGATTCAATAGTTCTCTTCGTGAAACTGAGCCGCGTACCGTTCAGCCGCGTTAGTTGCTGAACTGCTTGAGGGTTGCTGCGGTCTGCAGTGCCGCTGCGGTCGCCTCGTAGCCCTTATCTTCGTTAGAGCCTTCCAGTCCTGCACGGTCGAGTGCCTGCTGCTCGTTGTCGCAGGTGAGCACGCCGAAGCCGATGGGGCGGCCGGTCAGCACGGACACGTCGGTCAGGCCGTTGGTTGCGCCCTGGCAGACGTAGTCGAAGTGGGGGGTGCCGCCGCGGATGACCACGCCGAGCGCGACGATTGCGTCGAACTTCTCAGCGAGGCGGGTCGCTGCGACGGGCAGCTCGAAGGTGCCGGGAACGCGCACGAGGGTCGGCTCGATGCCTGCTGCGTAGGCGGCGCGCTTAGCACCGTTAATGAGGCCGTCCATGACCTCGGTGTGCCAGCTTGCCGCTACGATTGCGAGCTTGAAGCCCTTGTAGTCTTCGGGGTTGAGGGTGGTGTCTGCTGCGCCTACGCCGCTCATTGTGTTCTCCTTGTGGATTTTGGGTTTTTGAAAAATTAGGGGTTTGCAGGGGTGCCGCTACGCGCTTTTGAGCACGTGGCGCATACGCTCACGCTTGGTCTGCAGGTAGTATGCGTTCTCGACTCGGGCGGGAATTTCATCCGGGATGAGTTCGGTGACCTGCAGGCCGAGGCTATCGAGCGCCTCCTGCTTGGCGGGGTTGTTGGTCACGAGCCTCAGCTCGTTCACACCGAGTTCCTGCAGGATCAGTGCCGCCTGCGAGTAGTCGCGCATGTCGCCGTCCAGGCCGAGCGCCAGGTTCGCGTCGAGGGTGTCGAGCCCGGCATCCTGCAGCGCGTAGGCGCGGAGCTTGTTGACCAGGCCGATGCCGCGTCCTTCGTGGTTGCGCACGTAGATGAGGTACCCGCCGGTGTGGCCAATGATGCGCAGGCCGTTCTCCAGCTGGGGGCCGCAATCGCATCGGAAGGAACCGAAAATATCGCCGGTGGCGCATTCGGAGTGGATGCGTACCGCGGGCACTCCCCCGTCCTCGGCGGGTACGGGGGTGCCGTCACGGTCGAGGGCGCGGGCGCTGATGTGCTCGGCGCCGTCTGCGAATCGCCAGGCGCGCAGGCCGAACACACCCTGCGGGGTGGGTACGGCGATCTCTTCGGTGCTTTCGACCAGCAGCGGGCTGGAGTTGGGCACCATATCGAGGGGGCTGACTCGGTAGCCTTCAGCGAGCTGGGAGGCGATGCGCAGGGATTCGGTGCTGATCTCTTCAGCCTGTGCCTCAACCGGCTCGACCGGGGTGCCCGGCTCTGCGGGAGTGCCCGGCGTTGC
The DNA here is from genome assembly GCF_001812205.1 of Rothia sp. HMSC069C10. Taxonomy (NCBI): domain Bacteria; kingdom Bacillati; phylum Actinomycetota; class Actinomycetes; order Micrococcales; family Micrococcaceae; genus Rothia; species Rothia sp. HMSC069C10. The sequence goes on along the minus strand of NZ_KV808301.1, from coordinate 94,457 downwards.
CTGGGTGTTAGGGGTTTCGCTCATGCGTTCTCCTACGCCTTAGCTACGTACTTGATGAGGTCTTCGATAGAGATCATGGGCAGGTTGTGCTCGGTGGCGAAGGCGCGCAGTGCGTCGAAACGCATCATGGAGCCGTCGTCGTGCACGACCTCGGCGATAACGCCCACGCCGGACAGGCCCGCCGCGAGGGAGAGTTCCACTGCGGCTTCGGTGTGGCCGGGGCGTTCCGCCACGCCGCCGTCAACGGCGCGCAGCGGGAAGATGTGGCCGGGGCGGGTAATATCCGCCGGAGTGGAGGCAGCGTCCGCGAGGATCTGAACGGTGCGTGCGCGATCTGCCGCGGAGATACCGGTGCTCACGCCGGATGCCGCATCACAGGAGACGGTGTATGCGGTGCCCTTGGGATCCTCGTTGTTGGTGACCATGGGCGGCAGGTTCATCTCGTCGGCACGCTTGTTGCTCAGGGGTGCGCAGACCACGCCGGAGGTGTAGCGAATCATGAAGCCCATCAGCTCGGGGGTTGCGTGCTCGGCGGCGAAGATGATGTCACCTTCGTTTTCGCGGTCTTCGTCGTCAACGACGACTACGGCGCGACCTGCTGCGATAGCGTCCACTGCGGTCTGCACGCTGTCGAGGACGCTTGCGGCGTCGGCGCGACGCGGCGCAACCTGCTCACCGGAGTGCGCAGAGTCAGCCTGGGGCACGCCTGCGAACGCGGTCAGACGCTGCACATACTTAGCGAGCGCATCGGTCTCAAGGTTCACGCTGTCGCCAACCTTGAGGGCGCCGAGGTTGGTTGCCTTCAGGGTTTCGGGGATCAGGCCGACCTCGAACCATGCGGGGGTTTCGCCGGGCTCAGAAACGGCAGTGACGGTGAGGGACACGCCAGAAACAGCGATGGAGCCCTTCTCAGCGAGCAGGGGTGCCAGTTCGGTGGGCAGGTTGAAACGCAGGGTGCTCCACGCCTCGTGGGCGGTGACGGATGCGAGGGTACCTACCGCATCCACGTGGCCCTGCACGACGTGACCGTCGAGGCGGCCACCGGCGGGCAGGCAGCGCTCCAGGTTGACGGTGTCACCGGGGTTCAGGTTGCCGAGGTTGGTGCGGCGCAGAGTCTCACCCATCGCGTAAGCGCGGAACTGGCCGGGCTGCAGCTGGTCGAGGTCGATAGCAGTGAGGCATACACCGTTGACGGCGAGGGAGCCACCGTGTTCGAGGTCGGCGACGATGTCTCCGGCATTGAGGGTCAGGTAGGCTGCGTCGCTACCTTCGATGGGGGTGATGGATTCTACGGTGCCGAGGGCGCCAATGATTCCGGTAAACATGTGTGCTTTCCTTTTCTCGCCGTGTCCGCCGGGGCGTCGTCGTTGAGGGCGACGGGCGGCGATGGTTTGTTCGTCGGTATAACTATACGTATTTTTCGAATATTCCCCGTGACGGGGAGCTTTTGTGCCAGCATGCGAACCAGCCGGCACAAACTAGCCGGGCGCAGGCGGGGGGTCCTTGAGGTACTACTCCCCCGCCCGCGCTCAGCCGAAGGGAGACTAGCCCAAGCGGAGGCTAGTCCAGCCGCGACTAGTCCAGCCGCAGCTAATCTAATCTCGGTTCGGGCGCGTGGCAGGCGTCCAGCTTCGGCAGGGTACGCCGCTCACCCGGTTCCTGCGCCGTTCCGCGAGGTGCCGGCACCAGGTGCGTTGCGGTGTCATTACCGAGCACGCGCACCGCCGGGAACATGCCCAGATCGTCCAGTTGCAGGCGCGGTGCCTGCGCGAGGGTGTCCACGAGCAGACGGTACACGGCGCTCTTGCCCTGCCCCATGATCATGGGGGCGCGGTACCAGACCATCTCGTCGATGAGGTCTTCACCGGCGAAGAGGCCGACCATGCCGGGGCCGCCCTCAATCATGAGGTGCCGCACCCCGCGGGCGTACAGCTCATCGAGCAGTTCACGCGGGTCGTGGGTGAAGACCTGCAGGAAGTTCTGCGGATCCGCCTCCACACCTTCGGGCGGGTTGAGACCGCGCACGCGGTAGTTCTCGGTAATCTCGGTTTTGCCCATGACCACGCGCAGCGGCTGCTTCTCGAAGCGTTCCCCGTTGGCGTCGCGCGCGTCCAGGGTCGGGTCGTCCATGAGGGTGGTGCGGGTACCGATCATGACGGCGTCGGCGCGGTGACGAATCAAGTGCCCGTCAATGCGCGCGGCGGGGCCGGTAATCCACTTGCTCGTGCCGTCAGCTGCCGCAATGAACCCGTCCAGGGTGGAGGCGCTCTTTGCGGTAATGAAGGGGCGGCGTTCGGCGGCGGCAATGAACCAGCGCTCGTTCAGCAGGTAGGATGCGTTCGCGAACTCCTCCATGGCGTGCACGGTGACGCCCTGCGAGCGCAGGTAGGCGGCGCCTCCAGCTGCGTTTTCGGTGTCGTCGCTGTAGGCGTAGTAGAGTTCGCTAATGCCCGCCTCGGCGACGGCGTGGGAGCAGGGGCCGGTGCGTCCGGTGTGGTTGCAGGGCTCGAGGCTCACGTACATGCGGGCGCCGGTGAGGTCGGTTCCCGCGGCTCGGGCGGCGGCGAGGGCGTCTGCTTCGGCGTGCGGGGTGCCTGCGCCTCGGTGGTAGCCCACGTGCAGCAGGTGCCCGTGCGCGTCAGTGATGACGGCGCCGACGAGGGGATTCGCGCCGCGAATACCCTGGCGTGCCGCCTGCAGTGCCAGGGTCATGGCTTCTGCGTGGCTGAGCTCCTGCTCGGGGCTGGGCAGCTGGAGGGTGCGTGCGGCGGGCAGCCCGGCGAGGTGGCCGTACTCCGCGGCAGAATAGTCCACATCGTTGCGCGGCGAAGATACGCTCGGGGTGACGGTTACGGGCAGGTGCGCGCTCGCCAGCACCTGCTGCGAGGGGTTCTGCGGCATTTATGCACGGCCCTTCTGCACGTCGGTTACTTCAACGGTCACGTCGGGGAACTGGGTCTGTACCTGGGTCTTCTGCGCCTCCAGGTTGCGGGTGCGCCACCAGACGAAGAAACCAACCAGGGTGAAGCACCCGTAGAACACGTACATGAAGGAGGTCGCGTAGTAGCCTGCACTCCACAGCAGCGGCACGCCGACCAGGTCGACGGCAACCCAGATGAGCCAGAATTCAACCCAGCCGCGCGCCATGCCGTAGGTGGCGAGCAGCGAGCCGGTGAAGATCCAGGCGTCGGACCAGACGGGTTCGTAGGAGCCGAGGGCGCGGAAGATGGGGGTGAGTAGCAGGGTGCCTGCGACCATGGCGACAACCAGGCCTGCGCGTTCGGTGTTGGTAGCCCACTTGGGGATCACCGCGGCACCTTCGGAGGCGTCACCACCGGCGGCGCGGGTTGCACGCCAACGATGCCAGCCCCAGATGGACACGGCAATAAACATGATCTGGCGGCCTGCCTGGCCGAGCATGGTGACGGGGTGCGGGCTGCCGACGAGGGCGCCCAGGAAGACGGTGAGGAGCAGCAGGTTGCCGAGAATGCCGACGGGCCACGCCCATACTTTGCGTCGCATTCCGCCGAGCGCCGATGCCAGGCCGAATGCGTTTCCGAGAACTTCGCGCACGAGGAGGGACTGATCCCCCACGTGAATTTGTGCGTCGAAGAGCCACCGCAAGATGTCCATTGTTTCTTTCCTCTCTGAGTTGGACCGTGTGTCGGATGCGCTGGGTGCGCATCTGCGGCGGCTCCGGGGAGAGGAACAGAAAAGGGCGGCTACCGCGGGCATCTTATGGGGTGCCCGATTTATGGGATGGCCGGTATCCGTGGTGAGGCGGGAGCGGCGATTCAGCCAACCGTGGCTGAAAACCGTGGCTGAAATCAGAGACTGCGATCGAGGGGAATAACGTACCGGCACCTACGAAAGGTGCCTCTCCCCTGCTACACAGAAAGCTGATGCTCTCTGAAACAACTGCGTTGGGTGCGCGATGCAAGCTGTCCCAAGGTTTCTCGGGCGGCTCGACAGAGTGCGCTCCTGCCTTTTTCTGCTCGTGCTACCTTCCATCCAGACTGTACTGTCGGCACCGGATTTTCACCGGTTCGGCCTCTCTTGCGGGCGGGCTTCTCTAGCGGAGTCTTGCATCCTGTGCGGATGCGAAGATTCGTACGATTTTTGCCTGCCTGCGAGAGTGGTTCGCGGGCTGTGACCGCCGGTTCGGAATTTCACCGACCCCGGAGCACGATGTTGATACTGATTATGCCACAGCGCACGCAGGGGGTTTAATTTGTTTTCTCTGGGATAATTTCCGTGACAAGATGACGTTTTATGACTGTACTCTCGGCGCATCTTCAAGACCCTCTCAACAAGCCCTCGCGGCAGCCACGTGCGGGACCGTTTTGGACCCGATTCTTCAATTTTCGGGAATGATTTATCACGGTTTCATAACGGTGGAGAGCACCAAACAGACCAAAGAGTTATGAGGACCTTCTGAGGGGTTACCAGAACACATTGAACACCCGTCAATACCTTTATGACAAGGAATTATAACAATAAGGTTAAATTATTGGTTTAAGGTTTACTCCAGGGGTGATTTAAGGTTATTCTTATCTACAGGAGCTCCCATCACCGATAAACCGGTTCCGTTGAGAGCGACATGATTCGGACCATCCGAGCACTCACATCAAACCCTTAAGCTTCTGCCATTTGAAGCTGGAAGACTACTCCGTGGACTGCATTCTTTGGATAGTTTTCGACGCAGCATCTGCGCGCACTAAACTGCGCGGTTTATGCGGCACACGATGCTGAGGTGCTTCACCATCGGGAGGCAACCACACCGAATTGTTTTCTCAACGGAGCCGGCGTGGGGGCCCCGTCGAAATACTTCCGGAAGATCGTACATTGTGTACCCCTTTGTGTGGGGTGTTGTGCGTGTCGAACGGTCATAGACTCCCGTTCTTCTGTCGTCGCCTACCGTGGTGCGCGATGGGGGTTACGGGAACCTTGCGGGATGGTTGATCCCGCGCGCTCTGCATTGTCTTGTGGAGTGTGGTGTGTTTGGGTGGCGTATTCGCAGTGCCGGAGCGAATACGCCACCCGTTTTTAACGTGTAAAACCCTGCCCACCCCAAACTCAGGCGAGCTGCACACGAAACTCAGCCCTAGACCAGCCTCATATACCCCAGACTGAGGCAAGCTAGCCTGAGAAGGAAACCCCGCACCAAGCCACCCATATTCCCTACCCCAAGGGATTGGCGCGTTACCTCTGAATCCCAACCACAGACCAACCCCTATATAAACCCCACCGAGGGGTAGGCGACCTAGAGGGCGTACTGGACACGCGAAGCGGGGGCTCCGTCCTCGAAGCGCCCCCAGGCGCTGAAGAGGGGGCACTCCCCCGCGAGCGGCGTCCGGTACAACCTCCCCCAACGCATCCAAAACATAACGCTCCCCCAGCTACACGCGGTAGTTGAGGGAGCGTTATATCTATATAAGGCTAGAAGCCCTGAAGGATTAGTCCTCTACGGAGCGGAATGCTACAACCGCGTTGTGACCGCCGAAACCGAAGGAGTTCGACAGCGCCACAATCTCACCGGCGGGCAGCTCGCGTGCGTCGGTCACCACGTCCAGGTCAATCTGGGGGTCCTTGTTGTCCAGGTTGATGGTGCAGGGTGCGGTGCGGTGGTGCAGTGCCAGTACGGTGAGTACGGCTTCGAGTGCGCCCGCGCCGCCGAGCAGGTGGCCGGTCATGGACTTGGTTGCGGAGACGGCAATGTTCTTGGTGTGCTCGCCGAAGGTTTCGTGCATTGCGGTTGCTTCGGGCAGGTCACCGGCGGGGGTGCTGGTGGCGTGCGCGTTGATGTGCACGACGGTCTTCGGGTCGATGTTGCCGTCTTCGAGGGCTTCGCGCAGTGCACGGGTTGCGCCGAGTGCTGCGGGGTCCGGTGCGGTGATGTGGTAGGAGTCGGCGGATACGCCGGTGCCTGCCAGTTCCGCGTAGACGCGTGCGCCGCGTGCCTTGGCGTGCTCTTCGGATTCGAGGATGAGGGCTGCTGCGCCTTCACCCATGACGAAGCCGTCGCGGTCGACGTCGTAGGGGCGGGATGCCTTTTCGGGTTCGTCGTTGCGGGAGGAGAGTGCCTGCATCTTGGCGAATGCTGCCATGGGAAGCGGGTGGATTGCTGCTTCGGCACCGCCGACGATGACGACATCTGCCTTACCGCTGCGGATCATTTCAGCACCGAGCTGCATGGCTTCGGTGGAGGATGCGCATGCGGAGACGACGGTCTGTGCTGCGGCGCGTGCCTTGAGGTTCATGGAGACGGCTGCTGCGTTGCCGTTGGGCATGAGCATGGGAACGGTCATGGGGAGGACGCGGCGGGGGCCCTTTTCGCGGAGGGTGTCCCATGCGTCGAGAAGGGTCCACACGCCGCCGATACCGGTGCCGAAGGCTACGCCGGTGCGTTCGGGGTCGACTTCTTCTGCGGAGTCGGCGTCGGGGCCGGAGAACCCTGCGTCTTCCCATGCTTCGCGTGCGGCGATGAGGGCGAGCTGGCCCGAGGGATCCAGGCGCTTTGCTTCTACCTTGGTGAGGCGGCCGGATTCGAGGGCGGGCACGGCGAGCTGGCCTGCAATGTATACGGGCAGGTCGTATTCCTTGACCCAGGGGTGGTCGAGGGTGGATACACCAGATACGCCCTTGGTTGCGTTTTCCCAGGTGGTGGGGACGTCGCCGCCAATGGGGGTGGTCGCGCCGAGGCCGGTCACCAGCACTTTTCGAGACATTGTGGCACTTTCTCTTCGGTGGTCGATTTGGTGGTTTATCCGGTGGTGTGTGGATAAAAACCTGTTGGGCCCGGGGTTTACAGTGGGCGTTTTCACGCCGTGGAGAGTGCAGTCATCGCACTCTGCGTGTTCCCGGGGGTGTGTTGGATTGAAAGCTGAGTGAATAGCGACGCGGCGCGGGCCGGTGAGAGCCCGCGCCGCCTCGGTATTGGTTATAGCTTAGGCAGCGTTCGCGATGAACTCGACTGCGTCGCCAACGGTCTTGAGGTTCTGGACCTCTTCGTCCGGGATGGTCACCTCGAACTTCTCCTCAGCGTTCACGACGATGGTCATCATCGAGATGGAGTCGATGTCCAGGTCCTCGGTGAAGGACTTGTCCAGCTGAACGTCCTCAACCTCAACGCCGGTCTCTTCGTTAACGATCTCTGCCAGACCTGCGAGGATCTCTTCCTTGTTAGCCATTCAGGGGCTCCTTTGTTTTTTCGATGGTCATCGCACCCGCCGGGTGGGGGTACGCGTGCATTACCGAGTTTATCGTGTCTGCGTGGTGTACGCATGCGTCAACTCGGAGTTTGTGGGGATGCTTTTCCGCTTTATTTTCTTTCTCGTGCACCGGCGCTGTGCCGGTCGTGAGGGGCGGGGAGCATCGGGCTCCGGTGGTTTCCTTAGGGAAGGACGACTACCTGAGCTGCGAATGCCAGGCCAGCGCCGAAGCCAATCTGCAGGGCGAACTTGCCGGAGAGTTCCGGGTTCTCCTTGAGCAGGCGGTGCGCGGCGAGGGGGACCGATGCGGCGGAGGTGTTACCGGCATCGACGATGTCGCGTGCCACTGCCACCGTGTCGGGAAGTTTGAGGGTCTTGACCATCTGGTCAATGATGCGGGCGTTTGCCTGGTGCGGAATGAGCGCGCCGAGCTCGTCGGGGGTAATGCCGGCGGTTTCGAGTGCCTGCTTGGCGACCTTCGCCATTTCCCATACTGCCCAGCGGAAGACGGAGGGGCCGTCCTGACGCAGGGTGGGCCAGATCTTTTCGCCTTCTTCGACGGGGTTTGCGGCGAAGTCGCGGTTGCGGATGTCCAGCAGGGAGTGGGTCATGCCGACGGTGCCCCAGCGGGAGCCGTCCGAACCCCATACGGTCGGGGCGATGCCGGGTTCGTCGGAGACGCCTACGACTGCTGCGCCTGCGCCGTCGCCGAGCAGGAAGGAGATGGTGCGTTCGGTGTTGTCGATGAAGTCGGAGAGCTTCTCAACGCCGATGACCAGCACGTGTTTTGCGGTGCCCGCACGGACGAGGGCGTCTGCCTGGGCGATGCCGTAGCAGAAACCTGCGCACGCTGCGGAGATGTCGTATGCGGGGCACTTGGAGCCGATTGCGTCGGCGACCAGGGTTGCCAGGGAGGGGGTTGCGTAGGGGTGCGAGATGGTCGAGATGATGACCGCCTCAATGTCCTCACCGGTTACACCGGATGCTTCGAGGGCGTCCTTGGCGGCACCGATGGCAAGGTCGGCTACCGACTGGTTTTCGCTCGCGCGGTGGCGGGTTGCGATACCGGTACGCTGCTTGATCCACTCGTCGGAGGAGTCGATTGCCTCAACGATGTCGTCGTTGGGGACGATGACCTCACCGCGGGCTGCGCCGTAACCGAGGATGCGGGAGTAGCGGTTGATTTCGTACTGCTTGAGGGTAGTCACGTATTCAATCCTTAGTGCTAATGCTTGCAAGACACTGTGTGCCTCGCATATCTAAAGTGCATGTCTAGTGTGAAGGGTTCCGGTACTGGGAGGGCGGGGTGCGCTCCCCCGGCGTTTAGCCCTTCAGCGAGGTGAGGTCCTCGGGAGTGTTGATGGAGGTGCCGGGCACGCCGCGCATCGCGCGCTTTGCCAGGCCGACCAGGGTGCCTGCGGGGGCGACCTCGATAATGCCGGCGACCTCACGCTCAAGCAGGGTTGCCATGCACAGGTCCCAGCGGACGGGGCTGGTGACCTGGGAGACGAGGGTCTTGACGAACTCTTCACCGGATTCCACGGCGGAACCGTCGCGGTTGGTCAGCAGTGCGGAGGTCGGGTCGGAGACCTGCAGGGATGCGGCGAACTCTTCCAGGGCGGGCACGGCGGGTGCCATTGCCTCGGTGTGGAATGCGCCAGCAACCTTCAGAGGGATGACGCGAGCGCGTGCGGGCGGGTTCGCGGCGAATGCCTCGATGGCGGGGATGGGGCCTGCGGCTACGATCTGGCCGCCGCCGTTGGAGTTTGCTGCGACGAGGCCTGCTGCGTCGATGGCTTCGCGGACGTTTTCTTCAACGCCGCCGAGTACTGCAGCCATGCCGGTCGGGGAGGTGGCTGCCGCCTCCGCCATGCCGTTGGCGCGCACGCGCACGAAACGCATTGCGTCTTCGTCGCTGAGTACGCCTGCGAGGGCTGCTGCGGTGATTTCGCCGACGGAGTGGCCCGCGAAGATGAGCTCTTCACCGTCGAGTTCGCGCAGTGCGAGGCGACCAGTGACGATGCCTGCAGCCACGATGAGAGGCTGGGCGATTGCGGTGTCCTTGATGGTTTCTTCTTCGGCTTCGGTGCCGTAGTGAATCAGGTCGATGCCTGCCGCTTCGGAGAGTCGTTCCAGGTGCTCACGCACACCTTCAATCTCGAGCCAGGGGCTCAGGAAGCCCTTCTTCTGGGAGCCCTGTCCGGGGCAAACGAGTGCGCGCATGCGGTGCGACCTTTCTGGTTTTTAGTACTCGTACGCGGTGCCATTATAGAGACGGAGACCACGGTTAGTCTGTTACCTATGCTACCTTGTTCAGCCGCCCTGTATAAACATCACTGTGCAGAAACTTTGGGCTGCGCGGGATATTTAGGCAGACATTGAACAGTGTATAGCTTAGAACGATTTCCCCCATTCGTACAGTTCAGCTGCTCAAGGTTCAAATAGAGAGACATTAGACGGCGGCGCTCAGCGCACTATTCAAAGCGCTACCCAGAGCTCTATTCAAAGCACAGTCCAGCACACTCCCCCGCACCAATGCACGACATTAGGCGCACGAACATCCTATGCTCGCGGATGCGCCCGCGCGTACGTCTCCGCCAAACGCTTCATCGACACGTGCGTGTAAATCTGCGTGGTCGCCAACGACGAATGCCCCAGAAGCTCCTGCACCGAACGAATATCGGCACCACCATCCACCAGGTGAGTCGCCGCCGAATGACGCAAAACGTGCGCACCCGACGCCTGAGTATTCTCCACCGTGCGCAACAGGCGGGTCAGGTCCTCACGAATCTGACGGGTATTCGCACGCCCGCCCCGAGGGCCAATAAACAGCGCCGTCACGCCCTGGGCCCCCTCCGGAATCCACTGCGGACGACCATAGGACACCCAACGATTCAACGCCTTAAGCGCCGGAGTACCCAACGGCACCACGCGCTCCTTATTGCCCTTACCCAGCACGCGCACCGTCTTATTCGCCCGGTCCACGCTCTGCAAATCCAGGCCGGTCAGCTCAGAAATACGCATGCCCGAGGCGTACAGAACCTCAACCACGGCTTCCAGGCGCAGCAGGCGCGCATCCCGAGGATCCTGCGCCCGACGCTCCTGCAGGGTAGTCAGCAGCTGGTTCATCTGCTCACGGCTCAGCACCGGCGGCAGGTGATTCTCCCGCTTGGGGGTGCGCATACCGCGGGTGGGGTTGGCGTGCACCAGCTCCTCTTCCTGAGCCCAGGTGAAGAACGTTCGCAGGGTCGAACCGCGGCGCGCCACCGTAGAACGAGCCGCCTGCCGCAGATGCAGCGAACCCAACCACTCACGAATCAGGGACGCATCAATGCTGTCCAGATGCCGCACACCGCGGCGCGCCATATAGCCGAAGAAGCCCTCCAAATCCGAAATATAGGAACGAATCGTCTCTTCGGAACGGTGCTTCTCATAGCGCAAAAAACGCTCAAAACGGTCCAGGACGGGGCGGAACACCTCACCGGAAACGCCCAGTGCCGACTCGGGCAGGGCAGAGTCGGGTAGGGCGGAGCTCTCTACTTGCTCCGGCGCAAGCGTGCGGGTGTAGGTCACCGGCAGGGTCGTGGAGGGAGCCTCGTCCCGGTATTCTTCCCGGTTCTCGTTCCGGTTTTCAGCTCGGTTTTCGGGCTGGCGGGCGGGGGTCATGCGTCCCTCCTTTCGTGTATTCTCGGTGCGCCTATTAATGATGATGCGGCGGCGGGGGTAGGCGGCGGGGTAGGCTCCGCGCCAGTACGCGCAAGCCTACCCCAATTGTAGAGAGGTTCTACGCTCTCCACGCACCGCCCCGTCATGACGTGCCGTCCCGTCATGACCGACCGGCGTATCCCGCTATAGCCGGGGTGTTCGGCTGAGGTGTTCAGCTGAGGTGTTCAGCGGGGGCTCTCCTAGGCTGCGACAGCCGGGCGGACCTTCCTCCAGCTCGTTCCGCTGCTCTCCGCAAGACCGCAACGGCCCAGGTGGAACAGGTCAGCCATCACGTCGCGAGCGCTCAAACCGAGAGCGGCGGCAATCTCGTCCACGCCACGGTAGGAACGCGGGCTCAAATCGTCCCAGACCCTACCCTGTCGCTCGGTCAGCTCATCCAGCGCGCTGGAGGAGGCAGCCTGATCCCACTCGCTCTCGTGCTCGGTGCCCAGCTCAAACCCTGCGGCGGCATCGTACTCGAGGATGTCGGCGGCCTCGGTGAGTGTTTGCGCTAGTCCATCGCGCAGCAGACGGTTCGTGCCCACCGAGTTCGGCGAATTAATCTGCCCCGGAACCGCCCAGAGGGTACGCCCAATCTCCATCGCGTGACGAGCCGTGTTCAGGGCACCGGAACGCCAGCGCGCCTCCACCACAATGGTGTGCCGCGCCAACGCCGCAATCAGGCGGTTACGCTCCAGAAAACGCCAACGCGTGGGGGTGTTACCCACGCTCACCTCGCTCATGATGAGCCCGCGGTCAACAATCATATTCAACGCATCCGAGTTCTGCGCCGGGTACAGCCGGTCCAGCCCACCCGCCATGAAGGCGATGGTCGGCAGGTCGCTGCCCTGCTGGGTCAGCGCCGCCCGATGCGCCGCAATATCAATGCCCATCGCACCGCCAGAAATCACCGTGTACCCGCGGCGCGCCAGCTCGGCGGCAAGGTGGGTCGTCGCCTCCGTACCGTAGATGCTCGGGTCGCGCGAACCGACCAGCGCCACGCTCGGGGCAGACGCCACATCCAGCAGGTGCCGCGAATCGCCTCGGCACCACAGCCCGTACGGTCGGGCGGGCCCCAAATCGTTCAGCTGCGGCGGCCACAGCGGATCGGCGGGAGTGACCAGCCACGCCCCGCAGGTTGCCGCCATGTGCGCCTCCGCATTCAGGGTGCGTTCCATGCGGCGGTTCCAGCGCAGGCGGCGGGTCGCGAGCGCCTTGCCGAACTTATCGCGGCTCATCTGATGCTCACCCGGCGTGTAGTAGCCATTCGCGCTACAGAACAGGGCGGACTCCCCTTCCGCGGGTGCACCCACCGAGTGCAGAAAATCGCTGAGCTGCGTATCCGGTTCGCCGTGCTCCCAGGTGTGCTCATCGGGGATGTGCCCGGTCAGCAGGTAGTGCAGGGTCAGCGGCGCTCCCAGGGTGGTGAGGGATTCGACCACGAGCTCATCGGCGGGTTCGGCGTAGCGCATCAGCTGGGCGGTGCAACAGCGGATGTACTCGCGGCACGCTGCCTCAAGCTCCTCCGCGCTGAGGGCTGGGTTGAACAGGGGTGCTGGATTGAGCAGGGGTGCTGGGTCAGAACCGCTGGAGGCGGTGCCCATCACAGGTTCGGGGCGCTCACCCTGTAGCGCCTCACCCTGTAGCCGCTCCCTCTGCTGTTCCTGCTGATTCATCTCATTCAGGTGCATCTCTTCCAGGTACACCGGGTTCAGGCAGGATGCGAGGAACCCCGGCAACCGCGCCGCGTTATACGGGCTCGGCGAAGGCTCCTGCCCCAGCGACAGGATATGCGCCACTCTCTCACGCGCCAGGGCGTGCGCATCCAGGGTGCGACCGGGCAGGCGAATCTGCAGTTCCTCCTGCACAAAATCCTCCGCCGCGCTCTCTTCAGGCGCGCTCTCCCCCGTTACTTTCTCTTCTGGCACACACTCGTCCGGCGCTGTTTCTCTCAGCCCATTTTCTTTCAATTCGGCCTCTTCAGCTCGTTTTCTGAGCTTCTTCTCACTCATGACGTTCTTCTCCTCTCGTGAGTGATTCGTTCTATAAACCGGCACGCTATGTCAGCGGTCCCTATTTCAATTGCCCCTGCTGCCTCAAAAAGAGCGCCACATCCAGGTGCTCCCGGCTCGGGTAGGCGGCGCCCTCCAAATCGGCGAGGGTCCAGGCGATACGCAGCACCCGGTCGTAGCCGCGAGCCGTCAGCGTTCCGCGATCCACGGCGGCGTTCAGCTCGCCGGTGAGCTTCGCATCCAGACGCAACGGGCCGCGCAGAATCTTGCCGTTCATCTCCGCATTCGTCTTCAACCCATACGGTTCCAGGCGCTCCTTCTGAGCCTGTCGCGCCGCCATGACGCGCTCACGAATCTGCGCCGAACTCTCATTCACCTGACCGCCCGCAAGCTCCGTGGACGACACCTTCGGAACCGTCACATTCACATCAATGCGGTCCACCAGCGGACCGGACAGCCGCCCAAAATAGGCGCGACGCTCACGCGGAGCGCACGTGCACTCCGTACCTGTACCCACGTTCATGCCGCAGGGGCACGGGTTCGCCGCCAGAATCAGCTGAAACCGCGCCGGGTACGTCGCCGACGCGCTCGAACGGTCCAGGGTCACGGTCCCCGACTCCAGGGGCTGACGGAGCGAATCGAGCACCGTGCGTTTGAACTCCGGCGCCTCGTCCAGAAAGAGCACGCCGCGGTGCGCTTTAGACACACAGCCCGGGCGGGGAATGCCACTGCCTCCACCCAAAATCGCCGGCGCGGAGGCGCTATGATGCGGCGCCTCAAACGGCGGCTGACGCACCAGCTCGCTCAGGTGCTCCCCCGCCGAGCAGAGGGAACGAATCGCGGTCACCTCCATCGCGGCATCGTTGTCGAGGGTCGGCAGGATGCTCGGCAGGCGCTCCGCCAGCATGGTTTTACCCGAACCGGGAGGGCCAGTCAGCAGCATATGGTGACCACCAGCGGCGGCAATTTCCAGGGCGAAACGACCCTGCGACTGACCGGCAACATCGCTCATATCCGAGGGAATTTCAGCCGGTTTCGCCACCGGGGCGCTCGCCTCCGTCTGCGGGGCGGGCGGGTAAGTCAGCTTCTGGGTCTCAGCGCCGAGAGCGGCAAAAACCTCAGCCAGGCAGCGGAAACCGCTCACCTGCGCGCCGGGAATGAGCGCCGCCTCCTCAGCGTTTTCGGCGGGCACAATCACGCGGTGGTGTCCGGCATCCACGGCGGCTTTGACCGCAGGCAGGATGCCCGGCACGGGGCGTAGCGTTCCGTCCAGTCCCAGCTCGCCCAGGAAGACGCTATCGCCGCTGGGGTGCAGTTTCTTCTCCGCCTGCAACGCCGCAACCACAATGGCTAGGTCGAATGCTGAGCCTCGTTTGGGCAGGGTTGCGGGGGTCAGGTTCACGGTGAGCCGGTGCTGAGTGAGGGTGATGCCGGTGTTCTTCGCCGCAGAGCGCACACGCTCTTTAGACTCGTTGAGGGCGGTATCGGGCAGACCCAGCAGCACGAAGCCGGGCAGACCCTGCGAGATGTCAGCCTCGACGTCAACAATGTGCCCGCGCAAGCCAACCAGCGCCACGGAATAGGTGCGTGCGAATCCCATTACGCCACCGCCTTCAGATGCTCGAAGGTGAAGGTTTCGCAGGTTCCGGTCACCGCAATAGCGTCAATGCGAAAGCGCGGAAAATCCAGGTTCTCACGAAGCCTGCACCAGAGAATCGCCAGCGAGCGCGTGCGGCGCGCCTTATCGCGGTCAATGGATGCGAACGGGTGCCCGAAGTCTTCGCTGCTGCGAGTCTTGACCTCAACGAAAACCAGTTCGTCCTCGGGGTCAATGGCGATCAGGTCGAGCTCACCGCGGATCTGTTCGTGTTCCAGTCCGGCGGGCGGTCGCCAATTCCTCTCCAGAATCCGGTAGCCGTTCGTCTCCAGGATGCGGGCGGTCAGCTCCTCGCCCCACCTACCGACGCTGTGGGCGCGAGGCGAGGTTCTGCGGAGCAGGGGTCTGTTGGGTGCGCTTCGGGTTGCGGCGCGGGCTGTTATTCGGGCTGTTGTCATGGGTCTCTCCCCCGGTAGATAGCGGTAGTGCTTCTACTGTGCCCGCCGCGCGCGTGCCCGAACGCGGTTAACGAAAAACTGTGGATAACCTCGGTTCCCAGAAGGAATTAGAGGTTATCCACAGCCATTTATTTGAAATTTTGGGGCATATTTTTCAAAAACACCGCTCGAGTGCCGATTCGCCGCGTCATATTCGTGCTGGTTTATCACGCAGTTTCATCACGCGGTTTCATCACCCAGCGCTGCCGCCCGGTAGCTCAGCAGCCGCCTGCTTCCCCCGGCAAGGCGGTGAATCGGGCGTAATCTAGGCGTTAAAGTCCGGCATTTCCGGCACGGTGAACTCCTGGTTGGGCAGGCGCTCCTCCACGTTCACATCACGCACCGAGTAGGCGTGCACCTTCTTCACAAAGCGGTTAGAGCGGAACACATCCCACACCCACACGTCGCTCATGCTCACCTCAAAGTAGAGGGTGCCGTCCTGCACGTGCGGGGTGACGTCCACCTGGTTCGCCAGGTAGAAGCGTCGGTCGGTTTCTACCGCGTAGCTAAAGAGCGACATGACGTCTTTGTATTCGCGGTAGAGCGCCATTTGGGCGTCGGTCTCGTAGTTTTCGAGGTCTTCTGCGCTCACTACTCTTCCTTTCCTGGGCTTTCTTAGTACTGATTCAGCGGTGGCATGCGGGCTCCCGACGGTGCCGTACCCTGCACCCTAGCCGCGCTGTGCTGCCGCAGCCTCAATCTGCTCGGCGGTTGCCGGAAGCGACCATGATAGGCGATGCTGCGGGCTGGGGCCCTGCACGC
This sequence comes from Rothia sp. HMSC069C10, assembly GCF_001812205.1. Lineage (NCBI taxonomy): Bacteria > Bacillati > Actinomycetota > Actinomycetes > Micrococcales > Micrococcaceae > Rothia > Rothia sp. HMSC069C10. Next base: position 78,673 of record NZ_KV808301.1, on the reverse strand, counting down.
TAATCGCCTCGCGGTGGGCGGCGGATCCGTAGCCCTTGTTCTTTGCCCAGCCGTACCCCGGGTAGCGGGTATCCAACTGCGCCATCAGCTCGTCACGTTCCACCTTCGCGACCACCGATGCGGCGGCGATGGAGGCGCACTTGTAGTCGCCCTTAATGACCATGGTTACGGGCATCTGCGCGGGCTCACCCGCACTGTCCACGCCTTCCCACGCTTGGGCGAGCAGTGCGTTGTAGTGTGCCTGCGCCGGGTCCGGTGCCAGCGCGCTGAACAGGTCCTCCTGCGGAGGGGTGAACCAGTCGTGCTTACCGTCCAGCAGGGCGGCGTCGGCACGGTATCCGCGGCGCGCCAGTTCGGCGAGCGCACGCTGGGCGGCAAGCCTCAGCGAGAGGGTCATGCCGAGCCGGTCAATATCTGCCGGTTCCACGTGCCCGACCGCCACGGCGCACCACTGGCGGATTTCGGGAACCATGGATTCGCGGCGTGCCGGTGAGAGCGCCTTGGAGTCGATCAGCCCGCCCACCTCGAGGGTGGCGTCCGGGGTGAGGATTGCGACGCCCACAGTGACCGGGCCCGCCATGGAGCCGCGGCCTACCTCGTCGATTCCGGCAACTGTGCGGGCACCGGAGGCGAAGAGCTGCTGCTCGTACTCAAGGTCGGCGGCGGGCGGGGTTGTCTTCGCGGGCTTAGCTTGAGTGGGTTTCGTTGCGCTCTTCTGGGCACTCACCATCATTCCCACGCTCGCTTATTCGCTCGGGGTGGAGGTCGGCTCAGGAATCGAGGAGAACACCGAGCTCTGATCCTGCAGCAGACCGAAGTGGTTCAGCGGCCACGCCACCACGAACACGTTACCCTGCACGTCGTCCTTGGAGATGAACGCGGTGCCGTCGCTAATGTGGTAGCGGGAGTCGGCGGAGTTGCTGCGGTGGTCGCCCATCACGAAGTACTTGCCGGCGGGCACGGTCACCTTGAAGGGCATCTCCGAGGGCGGGTTGCCGGGGTACAGGTACGGTTCGGTAATCTCTACGCCGTTGACCTTGATTTTACCGTTGCCGTCGCTTTCGACCACGTCACCGGGAGTACCGATAACGCGCTTGACCAGGAAGTTCGAGGAAGTATCCGGCAGAATACCCGCGAAGGACAGGGCGTCCTTGAGCGGGCTGCTGGTCTTCTGGGTGGAAGGAATCCAGCCCTGAGAGTCCTTGAAGACGATGACGTCGCCGCGCTTAGGCTCGCTAAAGTAAGAGCCCGCCACGTTAATGAACACGCGGTCGTTGACCTGCAGGGTCTGCTCCATGGAGCCGGAAGGAATGTAGAAGCCGCGCAGCAGGAAGGTCTTGACCAGGAATGCGATGACCAGCGCGTACAGGATGACGGTGCCGCCTTCGCGTGCCTGCACCCAGAGCCATTCGCCGAGGCGGCCTTCTTCCTGCGCCTGGGAGTAGGTCAGCTCTGCCTGTTCGGCGCGCTTTGCCTTGCGGCGTTCCTTGGGGGTCATTTCGGAGAAGTCCTTGGTGGTTTCCACGTCTGCGGTGTTCTCCTCATCGGCGGCTTCTTCGCGCTCGGCATTCTTCGCTGCGGCATTCTGCTCGGTAGCCGTCTTCTCAGCTGCTGCCTTTTCGGCGGCGAGGCGCGCGAAGTATTCTTCCATTTCGCGGCGCTCGCGGCGGCTTTGAGGCTGGTATCCCTCAGGGAAGGGGCTGGTGTTCGCAGTGTTCTTGTCGTCTGCCATGCTGGAGTGAGCCTTTCGTTTGAGAGATACCTAGCTCGAGTGAAACGGTACCTAGCTATTGTATCGAGAGTGTTTGCGCTCTTGGGCTTTTATTTTCTGAGAGCGGCAAGGTTCTCAGAAAGCGGGGTCAAAGCGGGGTCTCAGAATATGCAAAAACCGCTCCTCTCCCGCGGAATGCGGTTGGGGAGCGGTTTGCAACAGAATTCTGTATCTATAAAGATTAGAACTCGCGCTTCTCGCGGATACGAGCAGCCTTACCGTGGCGGTCGCGCATGTAGTACAGCTTTGCACGACGGACGTCACCGCGGGTCACAACCTCGATCTTCTCGATGGAGGGAGAGTGAACGGGGAAGGTACGCTCAACACCAACGCCGAAGGAAACCTTGCGGACGGTGAAGGTCTCGCGAACGCCTGCACCCTGGCGGCCAACGACGAAGCCCTTGAAGACCTGGATACGGTGGTTCTTACCTTCAACGATCTTAACGTGAACGTTCAGGGTGTCACCGGGGCCGAATGCGGGGACGTCGTCACGGAGGGACTTCTTGTCGAGGAAGTCAAGAGTCTGCATAGTTGTAGATCTCCAGAGTCATCTGCCGCAGGTCAAATAGACTCAGATTGCTCTGCCCCACTGCGGGACAGAAAACTTGATGCTTCGGACAGGATTGGTGCCCGAAGGTTGACATCGTTGGTCGCTCTTCCCCCTGCGGCAGGGGCGTGCCCGATGTCAACACAATGCTCCATTATCCCAATGCGCCCGCGTTTATGCAAGCATCCGGGGAGCACTTTTAGAAGGGGGGTTCGTCACTCTGCGCTCCCCCGCTCTGGGATGCGCCGTCCTGTACCGGAGCGCCCGGAGCGGTCATGCCCGGCGCCTCCTGCAACGGCGCGCCCGAGTGCGGCATACTCTACTGCGTTGCGTCCTGCTGAGGCGCACCCTGCACGGAACCCTCGTTGACCGTGCGCTTCTCCACGGTGCGGGCGAAGGTGCTCGTACCGTAGTTCAGGTCGTGACCGATGCCGAGGGCATCCACCTCTACGGTAGTGCCCTGCGTGCCGTCTTCGCGGTTCCAGCGGCTAATGCGCTGGCGGCCACTCACGACCAGCGGCTGCCCCTTCTCAATGGAGGTGGCAATGTTCTGGGCGAGGCGGCGGTAGGCTTTCACGGTGTACCAGTTGGTGGTGCCTTCTTTCCAGGTGCCGGTGGCGTCCTGCCAGCGCGGGGTGCTGGCGAGGCGAAAGTTCACGACGGGCACCCCGTTGGGCAGGGTGCTCAGTGCCGGGTCGGAGGCGGTGAATCCGCGGATCAGGATGGTGTCGCTCATGGTTTCTCCTTAGAAACTAGTGGGTGGGTTCCTTCACCTTGCCAGGGCTGACCCGCTCCTGCATCCGGCGGTTACCGCTTCTGTGGATAACCTCGCGTTTTACGGTTTTGGGTGCCGCCTGTGGATAGAGTTTTTGAACTTTTCACCCCGTTTTTTCAAAAATCGCCTGCGGGCAACGCATTCCCTGCAGAAATATGACGGCTATGCCCCATTCGACATCGTGATAGGTATCTCAGCGTCGGGGCGGCTATTTTTGCCCTCAAGTTCACTATTTCAGCCCCGCGCGCTCTATCCTTGATGATGCGGTGCACTCAGCCGCATCCCACCTACCCGCCTTGGAGAACCCGTGAGCAAAAAGCCCGCGAACAACAACCTGCCCTCCCTGCAGGAACTTCAGCAGCTACAGCGCAACCTGCCCAAGCTGCCCGATTCGATGGACCCGCAGAAGAAGCGCCTCATTTACGGTCTGCTCGCTGTGTTTGCCGTGATCGTGCTGATCATTGGTCTGGTCTACGTGAGTAAGAACGGCGTGGACGGGCTGCTCGGCACCGATAAGAGCACCTCTTCTACCACCGATGATGAAGAGACCAACGTTCAAACTGAAACCCTCGCCGAGGTCAAGAACCCGTACAAGGCGGTTGACCCGGCGACCGCGCTCGCACCGGATCTGGCAACCGCGAAGAGCGAGCTGGCGTCCCTGCAGGTGAAGGAACGCGCGTCGAAGGCCGGCTACTCTCGTGATCAGTTCGGTCCCGCCTGGGATGACGTTGACGGCAACAAGTGCAACACTCGCGACGACATTCTGCGCCGCGACCTGACCAATGTTCGTTTCAAGGTCAGGACCCACGCATGCACCGTCATCAGCGGTACTCTGGATGACCCGTACACCGGCAAGACCATCGAGTTCAAGCGCGGCAAGAAGACCTCCTCGGCTGTGCAGATTGACCACGTGGTGGCTCTGTCGAACGCATGGCAGACCGGCGCGCAGGATTTGACCGCAGAGCAGCGCCGTCAGCTGGCGAACGACCCGGAGAACCTGCTCGCTGCAGACGGCCCGGCAAACCAGCAGAAGTCCGATGCGGACGCCGCCGACTGGCTGCCGAGCAACACCGCCTACCGCTGCACCTACGTGGCACGCCAGGTGCACGTGAAGGCGAAGTACATGCTGTGGGTCACCGCGGATGAGAAGAAGGTTATGGAGCGCGTCCTCAACTCTTGCAAGGACACGAACCCCACTAAGAAGTAGCCCCGACCAAGAAGTAGCTTCCCGGCACGCACGCAAAAAGCATAAAGAAAACCGCCCCGCACCCTGAGTTTAGGGTGCGGGGCGGTTTTTACATGTGGCGCCCCAGGAGGGAATCGAACCCCCGACCAAGAGATTAGAAGGCTCCTGCTCTATCCTCTGAGCTACTGAGGCCTTCCTCTAGGGTACATGAGAATTTATGCTTCTCATGCACAGCACATCTCACGCGGGGGGCTGTTCCACTGAGCTACCCAGCCAGGCTGGCGAACTATGAGTTCGCGCTAGGAGCCTACCTTGGCGGCTTCCCGTTCTGCCTTCTTCACCTCGCGGCGGCGTGCACGGCGGCTTGATGCGCCGGGGAACAGCTGCCACCACAGGCGGATAGTGGTGCGGCGAATCTGCGTGGGGTGCAGGCTCACGTACACCAGGCGGCGGGTTGCCGGGTCGAGGGCGACCAGGTAGATGATGTATCCCAAGCAGATGACGGTCGCGATGAGTCGGCCCATGTCCTGGTTGAAATCGCGCAGGTAGGGCGAGACGTTCAGCTGGTCGCTCACACCATACGCCATGAAGAACAGCGTGGTGATGAAGTACCACATGAGCTGGAAGTGCGAGCGCAGGCCGGTTGCGGCAAGCATCGGGATTGCCCAGAGCAGGTACCAGGGCTGAATCATGGGGCTGCACAGGAGCATGAACAGGATTGCGAGGCCGGCGTGGCGCACGATGTTGCGGTCGCGTCCAACGAATGCCATGGCTACTGCGCCGAGCATGCCGATGCCCTTGCCGACGGTCTCGATGAGCTTGCGGATGACCTCGAAGGCGTCTCCCTGAATGAACAGGGATGCGGCGCCGATGACCAGGCCGAAGGGGGTGTACCAGATGTACTGGCCGCCGGTGGTGGACAGTGCCTTAATCCAACCGAATTCCAGTCCGGTCACCCAGCCCATGAGCGCCATTTCGGCGAGCAGCAGCACGCCGGAGAATGCCCAGAAGATAAACTTGCGCGGCCAGGAGGCGTTCTTACCAGCCCAGAGCAGACCCACGAAGGGCAGTACCACGAGGGCGAGCGGCTTGACGGCAACGCCGAGGGCTACGAAGGTCACGCCGAGCGGGCCGCCCCACCAGGTGTCGCGGTAGCGCTTGGCGTAGTAGAGGCCTCCGAGCATGAACATGGTCATGAGCGAGTCGTTGTGGCCGCTGGCAATGAACGATGCGATGAACAGCGGGTTCGGGCCAATCTGCCAGAGAGCGCGGACCTGGTTGAAGCCGTGCGCCTGGGCGAGTTTTGCCACGTAGAAGAGGATGCCGATGACCGCGAGCACGGAGAGTAGGCGGAAGTAGAAGAGGGAGAGGTCGATATTCTCCCCCGCCAGGCGCACAATCCACTCTTCAAATTTGAGGGAGACCGGTCCGTACGGGGGCGGGGATTCCGCCCACATGGGGTCCGCACCGTTCTGCATGAAGTTCGAGATTTCGGAAACGCCATGCTTGTACGGGTTGAGGCCGTGCGCCATGACCATGCCCTGACCGTAGTAGGAGAACATGTCGCGGCTGTAGATGGTGAACGCGAAAATCTGCGGCAGGGACCAACTGGCGGTGACGGCAATCATCCATCGCATGGCGTTGGGTTCGTTCCAGTCGCCCATTTTCTGGTAGATTCGCAGCCATTCACGGCACATGATCATAGCGCCGAGGGCGAGCATGATAATGCCGGTGATGACCCATGCGGCTTCGAATCGGATGGCTCGAATAATGTCGTAGCGCCAGAAGCTGGAGCTGTCGGCGAGCCAGCCGACGGCGTAGGAGCCGAGGGTGACCATGATGGAGCCGATGGTGCCGATAATCACCGTGCGCAGACGGTGGTTATTGACGTAGTCCAAGAGTTTGGGTGAGAGAGGTGCGTCGTGTGCGCCGGGGGTGGTGAGCCGGTGTGCTAGCTCCTTTGGTGCGCGCATAACTCCCTTTCTGTCTGCATCGTCGTTCTGGTTTTTATCATACCGGAGCCCTTGGATGCACTTGCGAGAATCACTGTTGCGAAGGCACTTGTGGACGTTCCTCAAGGGCCCGCAGAGGGGTGCAGTTCTCCCCCATTGCCGCCGTTTGCCCATCCGCCTGTGCCGTCTTGCACCATCTTGTGCCCTTTTGTGACGTGCTGCCCGCCGGGCCGGCGGCATTTGGGGGTAGAGTGGGAGGGTGAGTATTTCTAGTGAACGTATTGTATGGATTGACTGCGAGATGACCGGCCTGGACGTGGAGAATGACGCTCTCGTCGAGGTGGGCGTTCTGGTCACGGATGCCGATTTGAACATTCTGGGTTCTGGCGTTGAGTTCGTCATCAAGCCCGGTGATGAGTCTCCTGCCGGTGCGCTGGAGAACATGAATGACTTTGTGCGGTCGATGCATGAGGCGTCGGGTCTGCTACCCGATATTGAGCACGGTGTGTCGATGGATTACGCGCAGGAGCAGGTGCTTCGTTACATCAAGAAGTATGTTCCGGTGGCGGGCAAGGCGCAGCTGGGCGGCAACTCGGTGGGCATGGATAAGCGTTTCTTGGAGCGCTACATGCCCGAGGTCATGGCGCACCTTCACTACCGCGTGATTGACGTGTCCACCATTAAGGAACTGGCGTCGCGCTGGTACCCGGCGGCTCGTCACAGCGCCCCGGCGAAGACCGGTAACCACCGCGCACTGGGTGATATCAAGGACTCGATTGATGAGTTGAAGTATTACCGTCGCGCTATTTTTGTGCAGCAGGGCCCGGATGCGATTGCGTCGGCGCAGATTGCGCGTGAGGTGGAGGCTGAGCGTGCCGCACGCGAGGCTGCTGAGCGCGAGGCTGAGGCATCCACTTCTGAGGCGGCTGAGGCATCCGAGGCGTAAGCACGACATGTAACGAGCATCACGGCTTTTCAACTTGGCAGGTTTCTGAATCTCCTGTACAGTAGTATCCGTTGCATATCGCAAGGGAAACCAAGCGAAGCACATGGTGGTCGTAGCTCAGTTGGCAGAGCGCCTGGTTGTGGTCCAGGAGGTCGCGGGTTCAACCCCCGTCGATCACCCCGATGGAAAGGGTCGTTATGGTTATCCGTAACGACCCTTTCGCTTACCCTCAATCCGGTTCACCCACACACGGTGTACCCGGCAAGTTCCCGTTCAACAGTTCCCATTCAACACAAGCAAAGGATAATTCCGTGGCTATTCGCCCCATCGTTATTCACGGCAACCCCGTTCTGCACCGCCCCGCGGCACCCGTCACCGAGTTTAATGATGAGCTCAAGGAGCTCGTGGCTGACATGTACGAGACCATGGACGCATCCAACGGTGTGGGCCTGGCGGCACCGCAGATTGGTGTGGGTCTGCGCATCTTCACCTACAAGATGGAGAATGAGGACGGCGTTCCCCCGCGCGGCTGCATCATCAACCCGGTACTGACCCTGGGCAAGATTTCTACCGCTGACCCGGACCCGTACGAGGAGGAGGAGGGCTGCCTGTCCTTCCCCGGTTACGGCTTCCCCCTCAAGCGCGCCGAGTGGGTGACCGTGAACGGTCTTGACGAGCACGGCAACCCCGTCCACTTTGAGGCGACCGGCTGGTTCGCACGCTGCATGCAGCACGAGACCGATCACCTGGACGGCAAGCTGTACGTGAACCGCCTAAATAAGAAGTGGACCAGCAAGATGAAGAAGGTCGTGAAGAAGGAAGGCTGGACCGTCGACGGTAACTCGTGGATGCCCGGCGTGGATCCGGACCCGTTCGGCCACTAATCGCTGGCTCACCCAAGTTTCTAAGCCCCTCCAGCTTTCGGCAGAGGACTCTTAGACAGAGCTTAAAACGAAGACCGCGAATGCACTCTCAAGGCGCATTCGCGGTCTTCGTTTTCCCATCAGCCGATGATGTTTTCCATCAGCCAACGGTAGCGTGAAACGGGTCATCCTATGAGCCGGGTTCTGTCTAAAACGCCGCCCGAAGGGGCGTTTCGAGGCAATCATCTATCTAGAACGTACGTTGCCGCACGTCTCAAGCAGTCTACCCGAATACGCACCCCACCTCCGTGAAGGAAGCTGACGGGGATCGGGCGCACTACCCTACCATGGCGTATTCTGTTTGACCTTGCTCCGAATGGGGTTTACCTAGCCGGGCACGTCACCGCGCCCGCTGGTGGTCTCTTACACCACCCTTTCACCCTTACCGCGGCGAACCGTGGCGGTTTACTTTCTGTGGCACTGGCCTGCGGGTTACCCCGAGTGGATGTTATCCACCATCCTGTGCTGTGGAGCCCGGACTTTCCTCGAAACACGTGTGCCTCGCGATTGCCCAGACGGCCCGTTTCACCCAACCCATTATACGCACACCCTTGGAGGTGGCTATTTCCCGGGTTTGTTTCGCGGGTACGTAGGGGTACGAGGAGGCACACTAGCAGCCTCGCGGGCATATGCAGGAACCTCGCAACTACACTGCGCCTCGTAGCTACCCTGCGTCTCGCGGGTACACTGGAGAGATGCTGATTCTTCTTCCCCCGTCCGAAGGTAAAACCCCCGCCCCCGCTGGCAACGCGCCCGTATGCTTCGCTGACCTCTCGTTCCCCGAGCTGACCGCCGAGCGTGAGAGCGTCCTGGAGGAGTTGGCGGCAGTTAGCTCGGGCCCCGATGCTCTCGCGGAGCTCAAGGTGGGCGCATCCCTCGAAGCAGAGGTGGAACGCAATACGCGCCTGCTGACCGAACCTGCACAGCCCGCGATCTGCACCTACACTGGCGTGCTCTTTGAGGCGCTGGATTATGCGAGCTTCTCCCCCGCCGAACGCGATGCCGCGCACTGGTCGCTACTGATTTCTTCGGCACTGTGGGGTATTCTGCGCCCCGAAGACGCAATCCCCGCCTACCGCCTCTCGATGGGCGTGAAGCTGGGATCGGTGGGTGCGCTCGCCTCCTTCTGGAAAGGTGCGCTGGGTACCACACTGGAAGCGACTGCGAGGGACCAGCTGATTCTAGATTGCCGTTCTGCCGCCTACGCAAAGTCGTGGGTGACTCCCCCGTCGCAGACTCTGGCGGTTCGTGTGGAGCGTGTGGCTGCTGATGGTTCGCGTAAGGTCGTCTCGCACATGGCGAAGCATTACCGCGGCCTGTTTGCACGCTACCTGATTCAGTCGGGTTTGGCGGCTCGTCCAATTGATGGCTCTACGGCTGGTATTGCCGAATTTTTGGAAGCGGTCAGCGAGGACTGGTCGGTGGAGTGTACCCTGCCGACGGCGCGTAAGGCGGGTGTTTTGACGCTGCTGGTGCATGAGCAGTAGGTTGCCCAACTATTTGTTTCCGCTTATTTTTTGCATCATATTGAAAATTTTTTAACTATTTTTCTAGTGGCTTAAATCTGTATTACCCCTTGTAAAACCACATTTCCCCACATTTTAGGGGTAGCTTTTGATGAGCAGAGAAGGCGGTTAGTGTCCAACTATCCGCCTTCTTTTTGCGAGTAAAAATGTTTATAGTATTAAACGGCTCGCCATTGATGGTGGGTATTTCACTCACAAACACTCATATTCTCAACTCAGCACACATGGAAACACGTCACGCCACGTACGTATAGCAAACGACTAGAGGCTTACCCAATGGTTATTGGTTTGCTAGCGTAGAAGTAACCACTCAGAAACACATCGATGGGACAACGATATGTCTACTTTTTCCTCTCGTCGCGCCCTCATTAAGGGTGCGGCAGCGCTAACAGTCGCCGGCGCGTTGGGCGCACACCATGCCGGTGAGCAGGGCGCTCAGGCTGCCACCTTGGACGTTAAGACCACTCCGCTGACGTTCAAGATTACTGAGGCGTCGTTTGATATTAGCGGCTTCAACCTCAGCTACGAGATTACCGGCCTGCAGGCCGTGATTGATAGCGGCCTGTACACCCCGTACATTGAGGTTGGCTACTACACCAAGGAGAAGGGCTTCACCCAGTTCTATTTCTTCTCTCTTGAGCCGAAGAAGCGCATCGAGAATGATGTCTACATTAGGCATCACGTCATTGATCCTGAGATCACCGGTGGCCCGAATGCAGACTTTGGTGTTCGCCTGTCTCTTCGTCCGCGCCGTGAGCAGTACACCATTCTGCGCACTCTTGAAGTTCGCCCCAAGATTGACACGGAGTTCGCGTGGGCACCTTTCATTGTGGACATTGATATGGATGGCGAGTACGCCCCCGATATCTACAGGTCATGTAAGGCAAAGGTTCTGCTACTCGATAAGGAACGTTGCTTCTACCCTCAGCGTGCGGTGACCCGCGGCGACCTGATGGATGCAATCTACCGAGGCGCCCGCTCGCCGAAGGTGAAGCTTCCTGCGCGTTCTCCTTTCCCGGATTTGTCCCCGAAGGATGAGCGTTACCCGGCGTATATTTGGGCGTATCAGAACGGTCTGACTTCCGGCTGGTCTGACGGTAAGATGCACCCGGAGGCGGTGGCTAGCCGCGCTACGATGGCTGCGTTCTTCTACCGTTACTTTATGCTTACCCCCGGTCGTCGTTCTTATTGGTTCCGTCCCACTACCCCGCAGGATATGAAGCCGGGTGCCCCGTTCTACACCGAGTCGGTGTGGCTGCACTCGTCGGTGAATATCGATACGAGATATCACTATAAGAGCAAGGATTTCCGTCCGACCAAGACTGCTACCCGCGAGGAGCTGGCTCGTGTCCTGTCAATGCTCGACATGCTTGACACCATCCCCAACAGCCCCTATATCGATGACTAAGATTCGGCAGGTGCCTTGAACCGGGTGGTTGAGCCCGCGTGTTTTAGCTTGGGTTGACCTCTGCGAACAGCAGCTGAAGATAGTGGCCTATAGCCTATAGAAGGGGCGGTGAGAGTTTTTCTTTCACCGCCCCTTTTCGTGTGCCTGTTTTCTAGTGCGGACGCTGTTAGGCACCGTTTTTAGTGATGGTTATGTATCCAATTTTTGCCTCTCTATTGTGTGGTCTTTTGGGGGTTTGGGCTTTATCTAAAACCGGGGCGTAATTTTTGAATTTTTTGTCTTATAACTCTCATCGGCATGTTTTTCTCGTGTTTTCATTGATTGTTTAAGACGCGGGTTGGTAGGCTGAAATTGCACTTCAGCATGCCGCCGCTACGGCTCCTCTACGATATGGATTCGGGGCGAGTTCGGTGCGGTGGACTGTCACTCATTTATCCTCTCAACTTCTTTTCTCATTCGCCCTCTTTCATGCAGAAAATTCAGATTGGATAATGATGTCCTCATTCTTTAAACCGCCCCATGGTACACACCGAAAAGTTGTGGGTGTTTCCCTGGCGTTGGGCTTGACTCCGCTGCTGGCTTTGACGCCGGTGGCGGCTCAGGCGGCGCCCGCCTCCCCCGCCCAGCAGGCAGATACGCAGCAGACAGGCAAGCAGCAGGCAGCACTTCAAGCAGCACCCGTACAGAATGCGCCCGCGCAGGGTGATAAGCAGGATGCACCCCTGCCGACCCTACGCGTGACCAGCGGTTCCCTCGACATTCTTCACGGCGGTACCGTGCACGTGGAGGGTACCGGGCTGAGCCCCGAGTTCTTGGCGCATCATGAGCTGCGTAGCCTCACGATTGCCCCGAAGGGCTCTTCGACCTACGCTAACCCCTACCAGAAGCTTGATCACCGCGGCCTTGTCTTTGACGCCCCGAAACCGGCTGCTGACGGCAGTTTCAGCGCTGACCTGACGGTTCCGGCGAATAGCCTACCGGCAAACCTGGAATACGAGATCATTCTCACCTACCGCCCTGTAGATGATGCGCACCCTTACGCGTGGAACACTGAGGATCGCGTCCGTACGGCGCTGCCGGTGGAGTTCAACCTCCCGAAGGCTGTCCTTCCCTCCATCACCTATGATGTTTCGGCTATTTCTGAGGAGCAGATTGCTTCCGGTCAGCCGATTGAGGTGACGTTGACGGGTACCGGTTTTCAGGATGTCAGCTCCGTGAAGTTCACCTTGTCCGAGCATGATGAGCAGGGAAAGGTCACGAACGATAATGTGGCTTCGCTTGGTGAGCTGAAGGCACCGGATACGGAAGAGAATCAGCGCATTTTCAAGGGCCTGATTCCTAACGGCTATTTCCAGAAGAAGGTCACTATCCCCGCGGGAGTTCTGAAGTCCGGTAAGGGATATTCCCTGGGTGTTTCCGGTGTAGAAACCCACGGGTGGAATAAGCTGACGCGTAAGTTCCCCTTCGTTCCGGTGGGCAATAACCCTGCGCGCATGGCGTATCAGGATAATTCGTTCAGGAATACCCTGCCGAAGGTATCTGTTGATGCGCAGGATTTTGATCCCGGTCAGGACCGCATCTATAAGGTAACTATTTCTAATATTTCCCCCGAGGTTGACCTGGGGTACTACCTTGACTCTGTGTCGATTTATAACGCTACCTCTGGTGAGCAGGGATATTTTGCGAGGAATGATGTAGCGGGTCAATACTATAAGCGTGACGAGCTGGTAACCCGCAATGCTGACGGCACTCTGACCGTGGAGGTTGAGTATAAGGTTCACGGTGATTCCTACAATAGGCCTTCTTCTCGCGGTTCGATGGCTGAAGTGCGTGTGGTGTTCTCGGACTCTCAGTATTCGTACGGTAGCCATAAGTTCACGGTGAGCGCGCAGCTTCCGATGGTCCCTCCTGCCGCTGATGCTGTTGATTGGGAGAACCCGGCGAATGTTAAGTTGAAGGTCGATTCGGGAACCCTCAATATTTCTCAGGGCGGTACGGTGTCGGTGACGACTTCCCCGTTGAGCCCCGAGTTCCGTAAGAAGTACACTTTCTACGAGCTGGCTCTGGTGGAGCGCGGGTCGGTGTACGTGTATGCGGAGCACAATAGTTATGAGCCTCTCGACGAGTACGGCGGAATGCTCAAGGATTTGAAGCATCAGGTGCGGGAGAACCCGGACGGTAGCCTCACCTACACGTTTAAGGTTCCCCCGCAGTACGTTGAGGCTGCCGACGGTGAGCTCTTCGATGTGGTGATGACGTACTACCCGTCGGATGAATTTGAGCCGGAACCTTCGAGTAGGTCGAACCGTTTGTATGCCCGCGCCCATATTGATGTGGTTCAGGAAGCGCAGCCGACCCGTGGAACCTACACCTTCAGTCAGTCCGCTATCGATAACCCGTGGAAGGATACGACGCTGCGGGTTGAGGGACGCCATATCCTCTCCCAGGCTAGTGAAATGGTTGGTAATGATTGGCCGGTCATCGCTATCTATGAGGCTGACCCTGCAACGGGAAAGATGGTGGGTGAGCCTGTGTTCACTCAGCGGGATGACTACACGTACTACGGGGTTAACACCAGGTGGTTCCGCAATAACTATTTCAGTGCGGAGCTGAAGATTCCTGCGGGTACGTTGAAGCCGGGCAAGCTCTACTTTATTGGTATGTATGGGAACGGGTTGCCTTACCCCGGCATGGAAGATTCTCCGGGTTCTATGCTGAATGATGTTGCGGAGTTCCTTCCGGTGCATTCTCCCGAGCAGGACTCTGCGGGGCCCACGCTGCACCTTGGGTCGGTGGGGCTGAACCCGTACGCGCGGACGAACTTGTTTACGGCGCGCACTACCGGGCTCTCTGCACCGGGTGAAGGATCGTACCGCCTCTCGGTGCAGCATGTTGATGAGCAGGGGCGTTTGACCGGTCAGACGGTGTTCCAGCAGGCGATTCCGGCTGACCTCATCAAGGATGGCAGGGTGGAGCTGAATCTGACGATTGATCAGCCGCTGAGCTATTCGGGCACTTATCGTCTGGTCTTGGAGAAGGTCACCCCCGGTAAGGATGGTGCCGGCGAGTCGGTGGAGCAGCTTGCTGTCGAGGATATTCCTCTGAAGCTGACGCGTGAGGATGAGTTGCAGGCGGCTGAGCAGTGGTTTGCTGATCGTGATATTTTGCCTAATCCTTCGCCGATGTCCTGGCATAGCGGTATGACGCGCCACGATGTGACGGTGTCGCTGTACCGTCTGGCGGGTTCCCCGAAGGTTGAGCTGCCTGCTTTTAGCCCGTACGCGGATGTGGCAACAAGCGACCCGGACTACGCCGCGTACATTTGGGC